>NZ_DKYW01000021.1:0-60913 GCF_002493465.1 Akkermansia sp. UBA7090 | reverse complement strand
CAACGGAACCATCGCGAATTCCTACTCCTACACCCCCTTCGGCGAAGCCACGCAAAGGGGCAACATCACCAATCCCCTTCAATGGAGCAGCGAGGCATATGATGCCGAGCTGGGGATGGTATATTACAACTTCCGGTTCTATAATCCCGTGGATGGAAGGTGGACTTCGAGAGACCCCATCGGGGAAGAGAGTGGAGCTAATTTATTTGAGTTTGTAGGGAATGATGTATACGGGAAATGGGACCAATTAGGTCTTGTTTGGGATACTGTGTGGGACATCGGGAATTTACTTTGGGATGCCGGAGCTATTATTACCGGTTGGGTTACAGATGACGATGACATGGTGAGAAGTGGACTAACAGACCTTGCAACAGATACGATAGCTACAGTTGTCCCATTTCTGCCAGCGGGAGTAAGCAAAGTATCCAAAGCTGCCCCGAAACCAAAGAAAAATAGCGGCAAAAAGAAACATAAGGGGGAGTATGCTTGTACAGCAAAAGGAGGTATGATTGATTTAGGGGGAGGAAAAGCATGCTGTGGTTGGGTAACCGGAGTTGGTTATCATAAATCTGAAAGAGAAGCTAAAAGGCTTGCAAAAAAAGATGCTCAAAAGAATACCCCTAGGGGATATCAAGCAAAACACTTAAACGTTAAATGTGTAAAAAATTAATATGAAATTACTTAATGAATACCTTTTGTTACCTCGCTTAGAGACAGGGCAAATGGAGTGGCTCAAACTGGAACTTTATTTTGATCAAAAAAGTGGTTATATCTATCCAAAACTATACACAAGGGATAAATTTCTCGTTAAACGTGATATTAATAAAACGAAAGAGACCAAAGAATGGCTTTGGTTTGAAGAATGTGGATGGTTCTTTCCTTTAGATTCGTATATTCTTACAGACTCCGAAACTGAAGCTTTGAATGTGGTTAAACAATATATAGAATGTAAATGGAATGGAAACAACATTCCGATAAACATAATTGATAAAATAAAAGAATCTACATGTTAATCTTAAAAAAGAAAGACTGTTGCATGAAGCTTCATGATGGTTGCTACATGCGAAACATTATCTATGCAACTAATCGAGAACAAGAAGTTGTCGTAATAACAGAAGTTCTTGTGGATCTTCTTCTTTCGCCTACAAGCGTCTCCTATGAGAGTTCATGCCCCTGTTGGTTAACCAAGAGTATTCTAAAAAGGAAGATTTCTGACAAAGTGTATGGTTAACTAAAGTTTGTAAGGCTAATCTTCTTTCCGTAAGATTGATCTGAAACTTTCAATTACATTTCGATAAGTCGCCCTCCATATTCCGATATCTTGATAGGAACGCTCGTTATTGTAGTGATGTATATATGTACATCTAACGAGATCCGACGCCCCTCACTGGCTATCCAGACGGCGGGCAGCTGGTTTGCCTACGGCTGGGACTTGACCAAAAACGTGATGGAACTCTACAAGAACAACGGAACCATCGCGAATTCCTACTCCTACGCCCCCTTCGGCGAAGTCACGCAAAGGGGCAACATCACCAATCCCCTTCAATGGAACAGCGAGGCATATGATGCCGAGCTGGGGATGGTATATTATAACTTTCGGTTCTATAATCCCGTGGATGGAAGGTGGACTTCGAGAGATCCGATTATAGACGAAAGAAGATGGAATGTGTACTCATATGTTTATCAGGCGCCTTTAAGTTCCTACGATATCATTGGTCTTCAGGCTCCTGGATACGAAGGCGCTTTGACTGTTGCTATTATCAATCAAATACAGGACAGAGATCGTATTGTTAACTCTGCTGCTCACAAATATTGTGATAATTACAATAAATACAAGGATTCTAAATGTTGTGATGGCGAGGGAAGAATGGTATCAGATCCCTATATACCCAAAGCTTGTAACATATGCCACAAATTTGTTGACAAATATTCGGAAAATGGAAAGGTGATTAAACCTGCACGAATGTGTAGCAGAATGTCTATCCGAAGCGGAAGCTGGAATGCAAAAGATAGGTAGATGCAAAGATAAAAATACGCAAAGATTAATTAATCATGTTTCTTGCTATATTAATTGTGGATTTTATCTGATTTCTTCTAAAGCAATAGGCACTCCGGAAGGTGGATGGAAGATGGGATTTGAAGAACTTTTACCTGACCTCATTGAGACAAAAATTATTGAACCAACAAGCAAACAAATTGAAAATCAAGGAAAAGAAATACAAAAAGCTTTGGACTGCAATCCATATTGTTCAAAATATTTATAAAAAATTAATTTGAAATTTAATATTGAAATGAACCATAGATTTTTAATAATTGGATGTATTTCTCTAATATTCTGGAGTTTGTTAGAATTAGCGATGTTTCCATTTTGTGGAGGAGCATTTTTAATTTCGCTATCATTTATCTTATCCATAATTATCATTTCTGTTAATTCCAAAACAAAAAAACATTTTTTATTTACATGTTGCATTCTAACGTGTTTTTTGTGTTTTGGTTTTTTTAGACCGTCAACGGATGCTTATTATATTTCTTTTATATTCGCAGTCCAATGGATCATATCATTTATATTATCCTCTTTTGCTGAATTTCCGTATAATCATGTGAATAAAATTTCTCGATTGGACATTCTTAGGAATATTGTATCCTCAATTCCATTCCTAGTTGTATTTTATTGGTGCATAACGAGCTAAAAATATTTGGATGCAATTACCGCCATTATAACCTCCATGATGAAAGATGGATTGGGAAAGATAAAATCAGTGAGAATCTCATAGCAAACAATTATGTATTTATAAACAACGAACCAAAATCTGATATTAATATTCTTGGTTTATATAGTTGGGGAGATTTCGGGATTGACCTTTTATCTGCAGCCCTTGTTGTAGGAGATGTTATTTTAGGAGGACCAACAGGGGAAGGAATAGGGCCTGCCATAGCTTTGCAAGGCATGAAAACAGGAGCAAAAATTGCAACTAAAGAAGCAGCGAAAAAAGTTGCAGTAAAAGATGCTAAAGAAAAAGTAAAAAAACAGCCGAATGTCTTGCGATTTATGATGGATACAAAGCTGCCGATAAAAATGCAGCGGGATGTAAAGCTTGCCTCAAATGCCCTGATTATTTGAAATTATTGACGGCTAGGGCAGCGGAAATTACTGGCTACTCGTTATATTTTAAGAAAAAATGTGACTATATTCTTCCTGGTAGTATTACTAAAGGGAGCGCAGCAGCCGTATCCAGTCACAAAAATGAATTGACAAATAAGATAAAAGCCTTTTCAAAATGCAGCAAAACCTGCGGTAAAGGCAGGATGCAACAACCTCCCACAACTCCCTCAAATATGACAACTATTCCAACTAAAAAAGATATTAATCCTACACCACGAAATATTGACGAGTTAACAGCCCTGAAACATTTCCATGGAAAAAGCCAGAGCGAAGCCGCAAATCTTTTTTTTGAATATCCGACATATTATGAAGAAGATTTAAAATGGATGGGAAGTAAAGCATTCGCTTTTTACTTTCCTTCTATGGAACCGTATCTTTTGTCGGAAGCAAGTGAAGATGACTCAGATATAATTAATGCATTGGCGAATACGCTACAAATCCGTCTGAAGCAAGATCCCCAATCAATCAAAGGATGTCTAGTTCCTGCTCTTAGAATTCTAGATTATATATCGGACAATATGCAAAAATTCAATGTGGATCCTACTATATACGGTAATATTACTGTTAAAGTGAGTAATCTAATCAATCAAATTCGCTTACTGTAAATTCCAGACTGATGGCTTGGTTAGTTCAATCTGAATACAACGATGTCTTTCTATGTACTAAATAGTTATGAGTCTCTATTCATCGTCATTTTAATTCGTAATTGTTTACTCTTGTTTTTTCATTCGAGTAATATTATGAATATAAAAAACCAAAATATTTTGAGAATTTTACAGCGGGACTATCCCACATAATTTTGAATTTATTTAATCATGAAATTAATCATAATTATATTCTTATTTTTTTTGCCTTACCTCAAAAAGAGGGGCAGCAGATCAAGAATATCAACAAATCGATTTATATGCAGAAACATCTTTTCTTAAAGATGATAAAAAAACATCGAGTTAAAAAATTAAATTTGGAACAAAAGAAGGAATTAGCGAGAATTATCAGCAAATACGATTTATTTCGGGATGGAAAAACGGAAACAGACGCTCCTTTTATAGGAACTCTGGGTATATTTCATATTGCAATAAATAAAAAACCTTATTTATTGTTCATGGCATATAACACCAAACACATTCATCTTTTTGACAGGAAAAAAAATTGGAGGTGAAGAATATACGAAGAAGCTCTTTTAACACAAAATATAAATATGCTAAATATATTTTTAGCAAATGCCAAATGCAATCATCGCAATAGCAAAACCCCTTATTTTTTGTTATCTCTCCTCAAGCCCATATGAGAAGAAAGCTTCTATTGGCGTGGGACAGAGACACTCATTCTCATCATCATTTTACGGAATTTTTTACTTCAGTATTATTTCATCAATCTCCCTCTGTTGCTCATCCAAGCAATGCGCTGAATATCAAAAGCCAGAATCTTTTGAAAATCTGACGCCAAGACTATTCTGCATTATTCCGTTATTCTTTTCCGGCGGCAGGCTTCCATTCCATGCACAGCCAGCGGGCCATGGAGGCAATCACCCGGTCACAAGCGGATTCAGAATCCTTTGAATCCCTGATAAACACGGAAACCGCCATTTTCCGGCCGTTGGGAAGAACAATGATGCCGACGTCATTGCGGGCGGTAACGCCACCCCCCGGAAGCGAGAATCCGGATCCCGTTTTATGCGCCACCACATAATCCCGCGGCAGCTGTCCTTTCAGACGTTCAAGGCCTGTAGAGCAACCGGCCATGATGTCCCAAAGAACACGTTGTGTGCCTTTTTTCAGAATTTTACCTTCGTCAAACGCGCGGAGAAGAGAGTTCATGGCCGACGGGCGGCTTGAGTTGGCATATTGTAAGTCGCGGTTCCGGTGTATTTCATCTTCCGTAAACCGGACATTAATGCCGTCAATACCCCATTCCTTCAAATCCTTCTGCACGGCCTGCGGCCCTCCAATAAGGCTAAACAGGAGGTCGCAGGTATTGTTGTCGCTTTCCTGGACAGTCACCCTCAGCAGTTCCTTCAGAGAAAAATCGCCGCCTTGCGGGAAACTCTCCCGGAGGGGGCTCCAGGTATCTTTCACCAGTTGTTCCGGACGGATGCGGATGATTTGTTCCAGATTCATGACGCCCTGGTCCACCCGCTTCAAGACGGACAAGGCCAGCACGAATTTAACGACGCTCTGCATGGGATAGGCCGCCTCATCCCCCACCGCGACGGTTTCCCCCGTATCCAGCATTTCCGCAGCCATGCCCACACGGGCTTTCAGGGAATGAGCCAGTTCTTGAACGGCGGAGGAATCCGCTGCGGAAACGGAAACCGGAGAAGACATGCCCCCCTGAGAAAAAACACCAAAGAGCATGATGCAACCGCATAGATAAGCACCGGTGGAAGTCATAGGCGCCATTCCATATCACGCCCGCAACAACCGCAATAATAATTTCTCCCCCTTTTTTCCTTTCTTCGTCATCCGCAAGCCGGGCAGAAACCTTGCCTCCCGCCCGGCTTCCTGATAAGAAGGAAAGCATGCCCCATCTCCTTTCGGAAACCCTCGTCTGGTGCGTCACCCTGCTGTTATTCGGCATGGGGCTGATCGGCACGCTCATCCCCATGCTTCCCGGAATTATCATCATTGCGGCCGGGTGCGTCTGGCAGGGAGTCATGGGAAAAGAGAATCTGGAGTGGTGGGAATGGACTGTCCTGGCGCTGCTGGTGGCGGGAGGCATGGTCATTGACAAGCTTTCCGGAGGCATGGGCGCCAAAAAATTCGGCAGCACTGCCGCCGGAATCTGGGGAGCCATGATCGGCGCCGTGGCGGGGAGCCTCCTTTTCTCCCCCATCGTAGGCCTTTTGTTCATGCCGTTCCTGGGAGCGCTGCTGGCGGAACTTACCTTTGCCAGAAAGGATATCATGGACGCCTTCAGGGCCGGTTCCGGAGCGGCGCTTGGGATGCTTGCCGGCCTGCTGCTGGAATTTACCTGCGGCCTGCTCATCATCGCCTGGTTCTGTTCCTGCTGTTTCCTGTTTTAATGTCAAAAAGAAACCGTAACCGTACCCTGCGGAAGCCTTCGGCAGGAACAACGGAGTTTCTCCGTTGCTGAAAGAAACACAGTTTCCCCAACGTATTCCGCAAAACGCCGCCTCTCCCGTCCGGTCGAACGGCCGGGTTCTCTCATTCCCCCATTTTGCCAGCTTATGGATGCACCTGTTCCTATACCCGTCGCCATGATGGCAGGTTTCATGATTCTTGGCGTCATTCTTTCCATGGGGAAATGTTCTTTCCTCATCACAGGCTGCAACATGATGAGCAGAGAGCAAAAAAGAAAGTATGATGAACAGGCGCTGTGCCGGTTCATGGGGAAAATCATGTACTGCCTCGCCTTCACCATGCTGCTCTGGCTTGCCAGCATCCTTCTCCAGAACTCCGTGCTTCTGTCCGCATCCCTGTGCTTTCTGGCGGGAAGCATTGCGTTTGCGGTCATTTACGCCGGCACCGGAAGCCGATTAAAAAAATAACGCTTTTTACACCAGCTTTCTTTTACTTTTATCATACGCAATATTCATCTTCTCTCATGAACATCCCTGCAACCTTGAAATATTCCTTCCTGCTCTGCCTTTTCGCCGCAGCCGTCCCCCTCCGGGCCATTCCGGCCCCCATGCAGGTCACCGCCTCCACCCCCGCCCGGGTATGGACGGAAGGATACGGCACGGGCAACGGAAGGTTGGGCATCCTCTCTTTCGGCGTTTTCCCGAAGGAAACCGTCGTCCTCAATGAAGGAAGCATTTTCGCAAAGAAAAATTTCCAAATGAGGGAAGGCGCCGCGGAAGCTCTGGACAAGGCGCGCGAATTTTGCAAGGAAGGAAAATACCGCAGTGCGGACCAGCTATTCCGGAAGAACATCCTTCCCCCCGGCAACATTGCGGGGGATTACCAGCAGGGGGGGCGTCTCCAGGTGGAATTCCAGGGGCTCCCCTCACCTTCCTCCTATCAGCGTACGCTGGATATGCGACGGGGCAAGGCAACCACCCGCGCCCAATTCGGCACTGGGGAATTGACCACAGAAATCCTGGCGGCTCCGTCCAGCGACTGCGCCGCCTACCACATTGCCTGCACAATGCCGTCCGGATGCCGCGTTTCCCTGAATCTGGAACACCCGGATCCGGCTTCCCGAATTGTTGCGCAGCCGAATGGCTGGACGCTGGAAGGACAGGGAAGCAACGGAGGCACCCGGTTTGAAAACACGGTGGTCATCCTGGCTCCCGGAGCCTCCATTACCCGCAAAGGCTCAACAATTATTCTTGATTCCGCCCGGGAAGTGCTGGTGCTTTCATCCATTTCCACAGATTACAATATCCGGAAGCCGGAAGCTCCCCTGACGCATTCCCTGGCGGCTAAAAACGCGCAAATCCTGGCAAAAGCGCAAAAGGCGGGATGGAAAAAACTGGCGGCGGAAACGGAAGATTATTTTTCCCGGCTCATGACGCGCTGCCAGGTGGATCTGGGAGATTCCCCAGCCGGGGTCTCCGCCATGACCACCGCCCAAAGACTAGAACGGGTCAAACAGGGAAAGAAGGACCCGGATCTTCTGGAACAACTTTTCCAGTTCGGCCGCTTCTGCACGATTGCCCACACCAGACCGAGGCAGCTTCCCTGCGGTTTGCAGGGATTATGGAATCCGGAGCTGAGGGCGGCGTGGATGGGCTGCTATTTCCTGAACATCAACAGCCAGATGAACCAGTGGCCCTCCCATGTCACCGGGCTGGGAGAATTCCAGAACTCCTATCTTGATTTTGTCCGCAGCCTGCGCCCCCACGGAGAGGAATTCGCGCGCTTCATCAAACGGGACGGCTTCTGCTTCGGCCACTATACGGATTGCTGGAAACGCACCTATTTTTCAGGCAACAATCCGGAATGGGGGGCCAGCCTCATGAACGGGGCGTGGGCATGCGCCCACCTGGTGGACAGCTACCGTTTCACCGGAGACCGGGAAGACCTTAAAAAATCGCTGCCCATTCTGGAATCCAACGCGCGTTTCATCATGTCCTGGTTTGAAGATGACGGCGAGGGCCGTTACCTTTCCGGTCCCGGCGTATCGCCGGAGACCGGATTTTACGCGCCGGACGGCACAGGCCCCAACGTGCTTTCCTATGTTTCCAACGGCGCTTCCCATGACCAGCTTCTGGGCAGGGAATCCCTCCGCAATTACATTTACGCCTGCGGGGAGCTGGGCGTACAAACGCCTACTCTGGTTAAAGCCGTTCAATTCCTCAGGAAAATTCCCCAACCTGCCATCGGCCCCGACGGAAGGGTACAGGAATGGAGGCAGCCTTTTGAAGAAATGCAGAAGGGCCACCGGCACATCAGCCACCTTTACGGCCTATTTCCCGGCACGGAATGGGACGTTCTCAATACGCCGGAATACGCGGAGGCTGTACGCAAGTCAGCCGATTTCCGGCGCAAGTACGCGGATATGGGAAACAATGGCATCAGGACGGGATGGAGCACGGCATGGCTCATCAATCTTTACGCCGCCCTAGGCGACGGAAACGCCGCAGAGGACAGGATGTACACCATGCTGAGGCACTACATCAACTCCAACCTTTTTGACCTCCATCCCCCGTTCCAGATAGAAGGGAACTTCGGCTTTTCCTCCGGCGTGGCCGAATGCCTGATCCAGAGCCGGGTCATGCAGGACGGGTTCCAGGTTATCCTGCTGGCCCCGGCCCTGGCAGACGACTGGAAGAAGGGTTCCGCCACGGGATTGCGCACGCGGGGCGGGCTTAAGGTGGATTTGTCCTGGCAAGACGGCCGGGTGCAGGCCACGGCTACCGCTACGCGTCCGGGCAAATTCCGGTTCATGCATCGAGGCCGGAAAAAGGATTTGTCCATGAATAAGGGAGAAACGGCGCGTCTTGATTTTCCTCCGCTTTCCCATTAGGATTCTCTTCCTGCATGACTTTTCCAACTTCCGCCATGCATTTCTTTTCCATGACCTTCAGGCTCAGTCTGCTCATAACGGCGGCCTGCATCGCCCTCAGCTCCTGTTCCAAGCTTTTTTCTCCCCGCGGAAGCGGAGAAATACCGGACACGGACCAAACGGAAACGCTCCTGAAAGCGCATGTATTCCACCTGGCGGATTCCATCGGTGAACGGAACGTTTACCACTCCGGCGCCATGGAGCGTTCCGCCCGCTACATTGAACAAAAACTGGAGGAGATGGGTTATGCCGTCACGCGCCAAGCTGTCCATATCCCACCCTCCGGAGAATTCGGCGCCGTCAAGGACTGGACGGCATATAATCTCATCGCCATCAAGAAAGGGACCTCCCCCCGGCCCAAAACGCTCATCGTCGGCGCGCATTACGATACCAAAGTGGGCATGGACAACTGGCACGACCACGGCCCCGCCCGGCCTTCCCGCACCGGAACGCCGGGAGCCAATGACAACGCCTCCGGCGCAGCCGCCCTGCTGGAAACGGCACGCGCCCTTGCAGCAACTTCCACCCTCCACGATGTTTGCCTAGTGGCCTACGCCAATGAAGAGCCTCCCTTTTACCAGACGCCCGCCATGGGCAGCGCCGTGCATGCCAAATCCGTCTCCCTTCATCCGGGCAGGGAAAAAATCATCGGCATGATTGCCCTGGAAACGCTGGGCTGCTATTCTCCCCGGGTGAATAAAAAACGCCAATCCGCCGTAGTTGCCGGATTGGCCGGCCTGCCGGACCGCTGCGACTATGTTGCCTTCCTCTCCACCAACACGGGCCGCAAACTGGCACGCTCCTGCGCGGAGGAATTTTCCACTTTAAGCCGTTTTCCGGTGCGTTCCGCCGTGTTCCCGTATTACGCCCGCGGCGTTTCCTGGTCTGACGACTGGGGATACATGAAGGAGGGCATCCCCTCCTTTGCCGTCACGGATACGGCCTTCCTCCGTTGCGACGATTACCATGAAACCAGCGATACGGCTGAAAAGCTGGACTATCCCCAGTTTGCAGAAGTAGTGCAGGGACTTTCCAAACTCATCATTTCACTCGCCAACAAACCATGAACATGAACCCGGTCTTCTTCTCCGCTTTTTTTCCGGCATTCGCCTGCACCGCAGCTGTACCTCCTGAACCGTCCGCGCTGGAGGCCATCTGCCTGCCCTCAGAGGGAAAAGCCTTTCACTCCGGATGGATTTCCCTGGGACTGAAAGCGGCGGATCTGAAAGAAAAACAAGTCTCCGCCGGACACATTACGGATGTGGGGGAAGCGCAGGTTCTGCTTCACTTCCCCGCCGGATGGAGGCCGCAGGACAAGCGCACGGCCCTG
Organism: Akkermansia sp. UBA7090; assembly: GCF_002493465.1. NCBI lineage: Bacteria > Pseudomonadati > Verrucomicrobiota > Verrucomicrobiia > Verrucomicrobiales > Akkermansiaceae > Akkermansia > Akkermansia sp. UBA7090. The sequence goes on along the minus strand of NZ_DKYW01000021.1, from coordinate 50,450 downwards.
TGTATCTTTCCGGGAGGGGGGTATTCCATCCAGGCCATTGAAAAGGAAGGGAGCCGCATTGCCGGCTGGGCGGCGGAACACGGCATGGTGGGGGTTGTCGTGAAATACCGCGTTTCAGGAACCAGCAATGCCTTGGGGAAGTTTCCCGGCCCCCTGCTGGACGCCCGCCAGGCCCTGAGGACCGTGCGGGAAAACGCCTCCTCCCTGGGAATTGACCCTCTCCGCATCGGCGTCATGGGCTTTTCCGCAGGCGGCCATCTGGCGGCCATGACCTCTACGCTGTGGAACCGCACCCTGCCGGAAGAAGCGGAAAATCCGCTGAAAAACATTTCCGCCCGTCCGGATTTTTCCATGTTCATTTATCCCGTCATTACCATGGCGCCCCATACAACCCACGGGGGAACGCGCAACAAAATATTGGGCCCCCATCCCTCCCCGGCCCTGGAGGAGATGTGTTCCGCGGAGCGGCAGGTAACGGAACAGACGCCCCCGGTCTTCCTCGTTCACGCTCTGGATGACGGCGTTTCCTGCGCCAACAGCAGGTTGATGGAACAGGCCTGCCGGAATAAGGGGGTTCCCGTCAGCCTTAATCTCTATCCAACGGGAGGCCACGGGTATGGCATGGAAAAACGCGGGCATCCCACGGATCAATGGCCGGATGCCGCCGAACAATGGCTCAGGGAACAGGGATTTCTTCCTTCCCCGGCTTCTGCCCGCGGGGGCGCTCCTTCTGGCGCCGTCCCCTCCTCCGGAACACGGCGGGAATGAATGCGCTAGGACCCAGGTGTGCCGCACCGCAGGGTTGACCGGAACCGGGTCCAGTGGTACTTTTTCCGGGCATGAGTGCGCCCGAAAAGAATTATAAAGACACCATCCTGTTACCGGAAACCGGCTTCCCCATGAGAGGGGATCTGACGAAAAACGAACCCGTACGCCTGAAAAAGTGGGAAGACACCGGGCTGTACGAACGCATTTTGTCCCGCAGGATGGCCCAGGGCGCACCCCGGTTCCTCCTTCATGACGGCCCCCCCTTCGCCAACGGGGATGTGCACATGGGCACCGCCCTGAACAAAATTCTCAAGGACCTTGTCCTGAAATCCAAAACCATGGCAGGCTACGCCGCCCCCTATGTTCCGGGCTGGGACTGCCACGGCCTTCCCATTGAATTCAAGGTAGTTCAGAAGGCCCGTGACCTGGATGCGGCGGAAATCCGCCGGCGCTGTGCGGAATTCGCCAAAGGATTCATTGACATTCAGCGCACTTCCTTCCGCCGCCTGGGCGTGTTCGGCGACTGGGAGAATCCCTACCTGACCATGAAGCCGGCGTATGAGGCCAACATCCTGCGCGTGTTCGCCAAACTGGTGGAAGACGGAGCGGTGTACCAGAGCCGCAAACCCGTCCAATGGTCCTATGGGGCCTATACGGCGCTGGCGGAAGCGGAAATAGACTACAAGGAAAAGGTCAGTACCTCCGTTTTCGTGCGCTTCCCGCTTCTTGACAATCCCCTGGGACTGAAAGCCTCCATGGTCATCTGGACCACTACTCCGTGGACGCTGCCCGCCAACGTAGGTCTCGCCCTCCATCCGCGTTTCACCTACGTGGCAGGCAGGTTCATGAAGAACGGCCAGACGGAAAACCTCGTCATCGTCAAAGAGCTGCTGGATGCCTTCGCTCAGAAAACGGGCTGGGCTCTTGCGGAAACCATCCGTGAATTCAAGGGAGCCGAACTGGAAAACTGCGAAGCCCGGCATCCCTTCCTTTCCCGAACGTCAACAATCATCCTGGCGGATTTCGTCACCACGGACACCGGAACCGGCATCGTCCACATCGCGCCCGGCCACGGCGCGGACGACTATAACGTAGGACGCCAATACGGACTGCCCGTCCTCTCCCCCGTGGACGACGACGGCAAATACACGGAGGAAGTGGGCGTGCCCTCCCTGGTGGGCAAACATGTCTTTGACGCCAACAAGGACATCATTTCCATGCTGGAACAGGGCGACAACCTCTTCGGCGTGGAAGAATACCGCCACCAGTACCCGCACTGCTGGCGTTCCAAGACGCCTATTATTTTCCGGGCCGTGGAACAGTTCTTCATCTCCATGGACAAGCTCCGCCCGCAGGCCCTGGAAGAAATAGACAAGGTGCAGTGGCTGCCCTCCTGGGGCCGCAACCGCATTTACGGCACGGTGGAAGCCAGGCCGGACTGGTGCATCTCCCGCCAGCGCACCTGGGGCGTGCCGCTGCCCGTCTTCTTTGACGAAAACGGCAAAGCCGTGCTGGACGCCGCCCTGGTTCGCAAAATCGCGGATATGGTGGAGAAACACGGTTCCAACATCTGGTTTGAACTCTCCGATGAAGACCTGTGCGAACGCCTCGGCCTGCCGAAGACCTGGAAAAAGGGCAAGGATACGCTGGACGTCTGGATTGATTCCGGCAGTTCCCATATGGCCGTCATGGACAACCGCCCCGGGCTGGACGCGCCGGCGGACCTTTACCTGGAAGCTACGGACCAACACCGAGGCTGGTTCCAGAGTTCCCTGATGCTTTCCGTCGCCTGGCGCGGCAAGGCTCCGTACAAGGCCGTGATGACCCACGGCTTCGTCGTGGACAAAGACACCGGGAAAAAAACCTCCAAATCTGACGCCAAGAGCGGCAAACCCATTGACGCGGCCTATTACTACGACAAATACGGTGCAGACATCGTGCGCCTGTGGGCCGCTTCCGTGGATTGGCAAAATGAAGTCCCCTTCGGGGAAGACCTCTTCAAGCAGGTGACGGAACCCTACCGCCGCCTCCGCAACACCCTGCGCATCCTGCTGGGCAACATCAGCGGATTCGATTTCGCCGCGCAGGCAGTCGCCCCGGAACACATGCCCCTCCTGGACCGCTGGATTCTGGAACGCCTGAACGCCGTCATCAGGGAAACGCTGAAGGCCTATGAAGCCTATGACTTCCGCAAGGCGTTCAGCGCCATCAACCAGTTCTGCACCAGCGACCTGTCCGCCCTGTACGTGGACACCACCAAGGACCGCCTGTACTGCGACTCATCTTCCTCCGTGCGCCGCCGCGCCACACAAACGGCCATGACCATCATCTTCAAGGCTCTGTGCCGTCTGCTGGCTCCCATCCTGGCCTTCACGGCGGATGAAGCCTGGGAATACGCGGGATATGAAGGCAGCGTGCATGAGCAGGACTTCCCCGCCCCCATGCCGGAATACGATACCCAGGAGGCGACCTCCGTCATTTCCCGTCTCCAGGAAATCAAGTCCGTCATTCAGGTAGCCATTGAAGAACAGGTGAAGGCCAAGGTATTTTCCAAAAATAATGAGGCCTCCATCACTCTGACCGTTCCCGTGAATGAGAGCGAAGACGTCGTGGCGCTTCTGGAAGACCGGGCGTTTGCCACGGAATTCTTCATCATCGCGGACCTTGACGTGAAAACCGGCCCGGAACTGGCAGCCTCCGCCGCAAAAACGGAACATGCCATGTGCCCGCGCTGCCGCCGGTATGAACCGGCGGCGGAGGGCAGGGACGTATGCGAACGCTGCGCGGAAGTTCTTTCCTGAACCGCATCCACTCCATTTCCCGACCTTTATATGGACCCCCAGACGGAAAAAGAACCCGCCCCCCATAAAAAAACTCCCCCCGGCTGGCTCTGGTGGAGCTTGCTGGGCGCAGGGCTGTATGCGCTGGACCAGGCCAGCAAGCTGTGGATTATCCGCCGCTTCCCGCTGAACTACCTGAACGAAAAGCTCCATAAGTACGCCTATCTGCCGGACTTTCCGGGCTTCCAGCACATCAATGCGGACGGCACGCTGGACTTCGCCACGAACGGACGCATGCCGGAGGCGGAACTGGCGCGGCTCCCGGATCTGAATCCAAACACGGTGGACGCCCTGAACAAACTGAGGGAACTGGAACCCATTTCCTTCCTGGACGGGACCATGAACATTACCCGCGTGCACAACACGGGCGTTGCTTTCGGGCTGGGGAACGGCACCGTCTGGTCCAGCTATCTTTTTCTGGCGGTTCCCGTGCTCGCCATCGTGGTCCTGGTCGTGCTTTACCGGAAAAACTTCTTCCACACGGCATGGCTCAAGCTGGCCTATGTTCTGCTGCTGGCGGGCGTAGCCGGCAACCTGACGGACCGCCTGATTCAAGGCTTCCTGATTCCGTATGAGCAGCAGCACGGCTTCTTCACCAAGCTGATGAACGGTTACGTGGTGGACTTCATTGACGTCACCATCCCCCTCTTCAACTACCGCTGGCCCGCCTTCAACGTGGCGGACTCCTGCATCTTCGTAGCGGCAATTATTTTCTTCATCGCCAGTATTTTCTCCGCCAGGAATAAAGAAGAAAAACCATCCTGAAACGCCCATGACCACCCGGCTCGCCATTCTGTCAGGACTGCTTTTGTGCGGGAGCCTCGCCTCCGGCAAAAATGAATTGTCCTTCAAGGAAACGGTAGTTCCGGTAAAGGCGGCTCCGGACCAGGACAGCATCACCGCCTCCTTCCCCTTCACCAACACGTCCGGCACCCCGATCACTATCAGTAAAATCCATGTTTCCTGCGACTGCACCACCGCCGGAGCGAAGGATAACAAGCTGACGTATGCCCCTGGGGAATCCGGCGTCATCAGCGCCGTGATGAAAACCGGCAATTTTTCCGGTACCGTGGACAAGGACATGACGGTGCATGCCAACGGCTCCGCCTACAAGCTGGTGATACGCGCGCAAATCCCGGACATCATCCGGATGGAGCCCCGCAAGCTGGAATGGGCCAGGGGAGAAGCCGCCGCACCCAAAACCATTAAAATCACCATCTCCAAAGAACTGCCCGTCAACCTGACCACGGTGGATTTGACGGGAGACGCCTTTGACTACGAACCTGTGACCGTGAAAAAAGGCAGGGAATATAAAATCATCGTCACCCCCAAATCCACGGCCAAACCGGCCTTCAACACCATCTGGGTGCGCACGGATTCTACCGTGCCGCGCTACAAGCGCCAAATGGGGTTCCTGGCCATCAAGGAAAACTGACATCCGCCCTTCCTTCCATGAGAGACGCTTTTTCCACCGCTCTGAAACTCCTGCTGGCCGTATTTCTGCTGGCCGTAGGCGTCGCCGCGCTGGACCTGCGCGTCATCCAGCCGTTCCGCACGCCGCCCTGCAACCCGGAAACGCTGGAGGAAGGGCACGTGTGCCTCTCCCAGATATTAAAGGAATGGCCGGGGAAAATCCTCTGGATTGACGCCAGAAAACAGGACGACTTTGAACGCCATACCGTCACACAGGCTCCCGTTTACCCCATCCGCCCGGCGGATGCCAATTACCAGGAACTCCTGGCGAATGCCATGGAAGCCCTGATGACGGCAGAGGACAGGGGATTCTGCATCGTCATCTTTTGCAGCAGGGACTGCACCTCCAGCGCGGCCGTGGCCAATGAACTGAAAAAGCCGGAATACGGCATCCGAGCGCCCATTTTCATTCTGGAAGGGGGCTGGGATGAATTGCGCAAAGAACCCTCACTCGTACCATAGCCATGCTTGACACAGCAACCATTCGCCCGCAGTTCCCCATTCTGGAAACCAGCGTGCACGGCAAGCCTCTCATTTACCTGGACAATGCGGCCACCACGCAAAAGCCCCTGGCCGTACTGGACGCCATCCGCCATTACTACGATACGGAAAACGCCAATGTGCACCGCGGTTCCCACTACCTGAGCCAGCTCGCGACGGAAGCGCATGAAGAATCGCGGGAAACGGTGGCGCGGTTTATCAACGCGCCGGAAACGGCGGAAGTCCTGTTCACCTCCGGCTGCACGATGGGCATCAACCTGGCGGCGGATACCATCGCCGGGTCCGGCATGGTCAAACCGGGAGACGAAGTCATTGTTACCGCTTCCGAACACCATTCCAACATCGTTCCCTGGCAAATGCTGTGCGAACGCACGGGCGCCGTCCTGAAAGCGGTTCCCCTGACGCCGGGCCAGACCCTGGACATGGAAGCTTACCGGAACATGCTTTCCCCCCGCACCCGCATCGTAGCCGTGGGACACGTCTCCAACACGCTGGGGACAGTCAATCCCGTGCGGGAAATGACCGCACTCGCCAAAGCGAACAGGCAGGAAACCATCGTGCTGATTGACGGGGCCCAGGCTGTCTCCCACATGAATGTGGATGTTCAGGAACTGGGCTGCGACCTGTATGCCTTTTCCGGCCACAAGCTGTACGCGCCCACCGGCATCGGCGCGCTGTGGGGGAAAAGGGAGCTGCTGGAAAAACTGCCGCCGTGGATGGGCGGCGGAGAGATGATCAAGGAAGTCACCTTTGAAAAAACCGTTTACAATGACATTCCTTTCAAATATGAAGCGGGAACGCCCAACATAGGCGGGGCTGTGGGTCTGGCGGCCGCCATCCGCTACGTCTCCGGACTGGGCCTGGACAACATCGCCGCCCATGAACAGAAACTGACGGATATGGCGGTGGAAGGCCTGAAAGCCATGCCGCGCCTGACCGTACTGGCGCCGGACGTGCCGCACAGCGCCGTGGTCTCCGTTCTGGCGAAGGGCATCCACCACTATGACCTGGGTACGCTGCTGGATCAGATGGGGATTGCCGTAAGAACCGGGCACCATTGCTGCCAGCCGCTCATGTGCGCCCTGGGTACCACCGGGACAACCCGCGCCTCCTTTGCCCTGTACAATACGGAAGAGGAAGTGCAGACCTTCCTCAAATCCATGAACCGGGCGCTGGACATGCTCTCCTGAACCACCCTCCCTTCCCTTTTTATTTACACCGCTCATCATGAAAACGGTTTCCATCCTTCTTTTAGGACTGGCCATAGGCCTTTCCGGCTGTTCCCTGCACCAGCGGCAGGAAATGGAGTACTCCCATTACCAGGATGACGCCGCAGCCATCCGGGAAGCCCATGCCGCATGGCTCATTCTTTCCTCTCCCCAACGCAGCCGGGAATGGCCGGAAGCCCGGAAAAAATATAACGCGTGCATTCGGGAGCTGGCCTCCCACTTGAAGGAAGCCAAACGCAAAGGGGGCATGAATGAGGCGAAGCGCCTGAGCCTTCCCTTCGTCATTGAAAAATCCTCCTACGCCAGGGACAGCAATCCGTGGTTCTATGAGGCCATTTTCATGTCCGATGAAGTGGACCCCACCTTCCGCCTGCGGGAAAGCGTAACCGTAGAGGGAATGGGCATACCGCTGGCGGGGCTGGCGCCCCGGGGCGGCTCCCTCCCACATGCCAACGTGCTTAAGGACAACGGCAACGTGCACACGCTGACAGCCATTCTGGACTTTGACCGCATGGTGGACGGCAAACCTACCCTCCGCACCATTCCGCGCCTGATGAATGAACATATTTTCATTGGCAAAAACAAGGTGCGGCAGCCGCTGGCGGCCAATTTTTCCGTCCCTATCGCCCTGTTCTGGAAGCTTTCCGACGCAGACGGGACGGAACTGCTGGGGGCATTCCGCCCGAAAAAGGCCATCAATACGATGGGGCTTTATTTTTCCGAACCCTATGACCCCCGGAAAATACCCGTGGTTTTCACCCACGGCCTGATGTCCGGCCCCGCCACCTTCGCCAACCTGACCAACCGTCTCCTGGTGGATCCGGTCATCCGGGAAAACTACCAATTCTGGTTCTTCGGCTATCCGTCCGGGCTGGCCTGGACCATTCCGGCCAGCAGGCAGCGGCAGGCCCTGAAGGAACTCATGCAGGAATACAATCCCCGCGGCACATCCAGGGAAATGAACAATATCGTCATGGTGGGGCACTCTATGGGCGGCCTCATCACCCGCTTCAACAATTCCACCAAACCCTGGACGCTGATGAAGGGAGTATTTGAGCTTTCTCCGGAAACGTTTGAGGGAATGACGCTGGAAAACTGGAAGAAAGGGCTGGCCCCCCTCCATTATGATGAACAAACGCTTGAACGGCTCCAGAATAATTTCATCTTTTCCCCGCCCCAGGGAGTCACGCGCATCGTGTACATGGCCACCCCGCACCGCGGTTCCACTTTCGCGGACAACTGGATAGGAAGACTGGGCCAGCGCCTGATTGACCTCCCCTCGGACATGCTGGAAGAAGTCACCCGCATCGCTACACTCAGCCGCGGCATGTTCCTACTCAATCCGTTGAAAATGAAAGACGAGCTGACCAGCATCCGCCAGCTTTCCCCGAACTCATCCCTGGTCAAATACATGTCTGAACTGCGCGGTTCTCCCAATGTTCCCGTTCATTCCATCATCGGAGACAGAGGCAGGAATGACACGCCCAATTCCTCCGACGGAGTGGTCAAATACCAGTCCTCCCATCTGGACTGGAGCGCCAGCGAAAAAATTGTTCCGTCCGGGCACAGCGTGCAGGATGACCCGGCATCCGCCGTGGAACTGCGGCGCATCCTCCGGGAACACCTGGTCAAGGTCAAAGGCCGTAAAACGCTGGAAGAAGCGGACGCACGGGCCGCTACCCCGGTATGGCAAACCAATCCCTCGCCTCCCCTCATTCTGAAAAGGCCCTGATGCAGAAAATCAAATGCTCTTGTCCATGCAAGACTTCCTCTCCTCGTTCCTGTCATCCATCATATACGGCGAAATAACGTCCAAAACAAAAAAGGAAGAACGTTTCCTGAATAAAAAGAAGACCCGGGAAACCGTCAAAAAATATCAACTCCCCGCGGGGATCATCGCTTGCTCCTTCAGCCTTTTGCTGCTCCTGCTGATAGCAGCAGCGATTTTCCAGTCAAAAGGCCAACCCATAACGGCTCTGTTTCTGGGGTCCCTGTATGTCCTGACGTTAACAGAGGGGACGGCATTATTCATCCGCCTTCTCTGCCGCTGCCGGAAAAGCTGGAACAAACAGGATTTTTACCTCTCCGCGGCCGTCTGCGGCAACATGCCGCCGCGCCGGTTGAAACAACTGAAATTCCTCCTGATCATTACGGCCTGCTCCGGTCTGGCCTGTTCAGCCTTCCTGTTCCTGGCTACCCTGATTTAACCGGCCGGTTGAGGAAAAGGGAATGCCGCGGCCGGACATGATTGGCGCCCGTCCAGCATCAGGACATCCCCTCCGCCAAAATATGCCTGCCTATAGAGTTGCTCCCGGTGGGGAATTTAAGGTAGAGTGGAGACCGATACTATTCCACCTGCCTTTTTCCATGCCTGCCGACGATTTCCTTCCCTTGGACCAGCTTTCTTCTCTCTTTCCCCAATTGGAAAATATCCAGCTTGTCGGAGCCAAAGGCCCCCAGCAAATCTTTACGGCTACCCTGAAATCCAACTTTGCTCCCGTCATGCTGCGGGTAGTTCCCACGGAAGAAGCCGGCATCTTCGGCTGGGATCCTGAATTCATCGTCCGCTCCCTCACCATCGTGGAACAATCCCATCAGGGGCTTCTGCGCGTTTATGAAACAGGACAGGCGGGACCGTTTACTTTCATCATTTCCGAGCACTCCCCCTACCCGCGTCTGGCGGATATGGCCACCCTTCCCAAAATATCTCCCCAGGCGGCGCTCAACCTGGTGCGCAACATGGCGGAAGGACTGCTGACGCTCCACCGGAAAAACATTTTTCACGGGGGCATTACGCCCAAGCTGATTTGCCTGCGCGAAGACGGCGGAGACGCCCTGCTGCTGCCCATCAACATTTATCCTGCCCAATCTCCGGTGGATATGGGGGACTTCGCTTCTCCGGAGTGGGTCACCGGGGCGGAAACCACGTTCACGCCGGGCATGGATATTTACGCGCTGGGGCTGGTGCTCTACATTCTGCTTACCCGCAAAACGCCGATGGAAGCGGGTTTTGCCATGCCCTCCTCACTGATCAAATGCAGCGATGCCGTGGATTCGGTAGTCTCCCGCGCCATCAATCCAGATACCCGGGAACGCTACCGGGACCTGGGGGATTTCATCACGGATCTGGATAAAGCCATTGCCCATCCTTCGGGAAGAAACGCGGCAGCCATCCCTCCGCCGCCATCTTCCCCGGTCATTCCGGTTCTGAACATGCAAAAAGGGCAGTCCAATATCTATTACTATCTCATTCCGGCCCTGATCATAGGCATTGTGCTGACCTATACCTGCATCCTGTATAAGAAGGATGTCGTCAAAATGCGCAATGATTATAATGAGCAGGTGCAGAAGGAAAATAACGCGAAAGCGGAAGCGGCAAGACAGGCGAACAGGGAAGCGCTCCGCCACGCCCCGTCCGCCGCGAAACACGCCGCTGCGGCCATTCCTTCACCTGTTCCGTCCGCACGTCCGGAGCAGGCTCCGGCAGTTCCCAAAGTTTCCGGGGAACCCGGCAAAGTCAACTGGAGCCTTCAGCCCGGCGTCAAGGTGCGCCAGAGTTCCAACCGCAATATGCTGGCAGCTTACGGTCCGGAAAAGGCCGTTGACGGCAATACCAGCTCCAGGATTTCCGATGTTTCCATCAGCGCCACAGGCGTGGTTGAAGGAAAAACCGCCTGGTTCGGCATTGACTTCGGCAGGGAAACCAACCGCACTATAGAAAAGGTGGTCATTTACACGCCGGCCAATCTGACGCTGCTGGGCGCCATGGAAAACTTCAAGGTCATCCTCTACGACAATGACAAAAACGTGCTGGCGGAAAAAACCTTCAGCACTACTCCTTCGGAAAAATCCACCAACATCACTTCCTGGGAACTGGACGCTCCAGTCAAAGCGCGCGCCTTGCGCGTGGAATCCTCAAATCCGTCCCAGCCGCTGGCGTTGACGGAAGTGGAAGCGTACGGACCGGAAGATGCGGAGGACACACCGGTTCCTGCATCTGCGGAAGAATAATTATCCGGAAGCGCTGTCCCCGGTCGGAAACACCTCCAGGAGCCAAGCAGAAGGCCGCCGCCTCCTTTCCTCCTCCCGAAATGAGAGTTGGGTGGCGCCGGAAGGAAAGTCACGCGCTGCGTTCCGGAATTGGCTTCGCGTATGAAACTGTCCGGCTCCTGCTTTCTTGTCTTGAAGACCTTTAGATCCAGTGTGGGAAAATCTGAAAGAACGCATTCGCTCCGGGCCCGCCCTCTCTCCTCACCCCCGAAAAAGCGCTTCCACCCCATATGAACTGCGGGAAAATATCTTGAAGCGGCTGTTGCCCCAGCGTCCTTTTCCCCATTCAGAAAGAGCAACACTCCGGAAATAAAAAAACCCGGCGCCGCCTCACGGCGGGCCGGGCCAGCAAAATAGCAATTCTTCCGATTACCGGTTGGCGGACTTCACAATCATGGCATCCTTGCCGATGCGGCCGCGCAGGTAGTGAAGTTTGGCGCGGCGGACTTTGCCGCGGTTCACGACTTCAATCTTGGCAATGCGGGGAGTATGCAGGGGGAATACGCGTTCCACGCCTTCGCCATAGGAAATCTTGCGGACGGTGAAAGCTTCATTGATGCCGGAACCGCGCTTGGCGATCACAATGCCCTGGAAAATCTGGATACGTTCCTTGCCGCCTTCAATAACACGAGTGTGAACCTTGATGGTATCACCTACGTTAAATGGGGTCACATCCGCCTTGAGTTGCTCTTGCTCGATTTTGTTGATAATGTTCATCTTGTGTTATCTATTGCTGGTGAATATCAGTAAAAGGAAAACTTACGGGACGCAGAATATGAGCCATAATCCCCTAAAAGGCAATCCAAATTTGCCATACGTCCTTAATTTATTTTTTCGGCGGGGCCGGCGGCGGAGCCACTCTGGCGAGCCATTCCTCCAGCGCCGGAAGAAAAGCGGAGGAAGACATGAGGCCCCGGATGCCGTCCGCCCGCTGCAGAAAGGCCTTGTTCCCGCCCCGGACCCGTTCCGCCAGCAGAATTTCCAGCAGCAGGCGCGCGCGGGTGCGGGCATTGGCCGCGCCGTCCAGGGCGGAAGAAAGAAACTCTCCGGCGCGGGCCGGTTCCTTCCGGTACAGGCATTCCAGAGCCAGAGCTTCATAAAGGCAGGAGAAAGGGGCTTTCCGGGCGGACTCCGTCAAACGCGCTGAACGGTCCTTCCAGCGGTCTCCAAACTGCACGAAGGAAGCCCACCACCCCTGGAAATAACGGTCTTCTTCCGTCGGCTCCACGTCCATATCCTTCATGCGGGCGTATGGACGGTACAGGGGGTCTCCGAACACCACCCCCTGCCAGGACAGCACAGGCATGCTCATCCAGGAGGCCTCCGCCACGGTATAACCGTCCAGGAGGCGGTCCACAAAAATATCAAAGCGGTGGCAGGCGCCCAGGAACGGCTCATACACGTTTCCCACCGTCACAGCAGCCCCCTTTTCCAACAGGGCGGAACTCCACCCCTTGCCGGGAACCTTGAAATCGGCGGCGCTGAAAGAATGCAGGTGCATGGCTATCGCCCCGGGCCGGAAGCGGAACGAAGGGTCTGAAAACGGTCCGTTCGCCTTCCCCGCATACCACCCGCAATAAAGAGCCGTATCCCGGCTCAGGGGGAATTTTTCCGGCAGAGTCTGAGGCCAGTCGTCCAGATAAACGGGAATGCCCGCCTCCCTCACGCGCTTGAACACGTCATCCATCCACCGGTCCCCCTGGGCATAGGGGCCGCCCCGGTCCACAACAGCCCACCCCCATAAACCCTGTTTCTCCACCTTCGCCGGCTCCGTCACCAGCCGCATGCAGGTATCGGGCGTCAGGCCGTCCAGGCGGCATACCAGAAACGAAGGAAGACCGGCCCCCACAAAATCCTCCCTCTTATTAAAATAGGGATTCACCTGCCAGGATTTCCTTTCATAACCGCCCACCGCCAGCAGCGCCAGTTCGGAATCCACCGCCGCCCGGTCCGTCTGCATCTGGTTGACCCCTTTCCCGGGCTGGGGAGCGGGCGTTTCATGCCGAATCTTCATCGGCAGATCCGCCATCAGCGCCAGCACAAAAATCTTCCGGTCCATCAAGGGGGAGGACGCAATGCCGGAAGGCGTCCACCACCGTTGTTTCCGCGCCGTCTCCAGCAGCGGGACGCGAATCGTCTCATCATACTCCTTCCGCGAAATTTCGCCGGTCATGGGGCAATCCAGAGAAACAAGGTTCCCTTCCGGAACGCCGCGCACCCGCGCATATTCCCTGGCCATGCGGCGGCTCAACTCGGATTTTCCGTTATAAACCACGGCCACATGAGCAGGCAGCAGCTCATAGGCACACGCGGCGGAAAACCACGACGCCAGCAGAAACAACACGGCTAATCCACTCCTGTACATGCCCCTACCATACCTCATCTCCCGGGGCAATCAAGCAGGTGAAAAGGACGGCCGCGAATTCGCCATTTTTCCGCTTTTCGCTTCACATCCTAAAAAAATCCGCTTTAATAACTCTTGATGTATTGCAGGCCTCCCCCCTGCATTCCCCTATAACCATCACACGCATATGATTCAGCAAATTGACCATATCGGCATCGCCGTCAAGAGTCTTGACGCCACCGTTCCCTATTACCGCGATGCGCTCGGACTCGGCGAGCCCCACATTGAGGAAGTCCCCACTCAAAAGGTCCGCGTCGCCATGTTTGACGTTGCCGGCGTCCACATCGAACTGCTCGAACCCACCTCTCCGGAAAGCGCCATCGCCAAGGCTATTGAGAAAAAAGGGGAAGGCATCCACCACATCGCTTTCAAGACCAATGACATCGCCGGAAATATCTCCCAGGCCAAGGAAGCGGGCCTTACCGTGCTGAACGATCCGCCCGTCCCCGGTGCCCACAACACGCAGGTCACCTTCCTGCATCCCAAGTGCACCTTCGGCGTCCTGACCGAATTCTGCCAGCACCCCGGCGGCTGCGAATGCGGTAAGTAACATTCTCCCTATTCACCATACCACTATACCAATGGCTATTGATCCCAAATTGATTGACGATCTGAACAGCCGCCGCAAGAAGGTGATCCTCAGCGGCGGTCAGGAAAAGATCGACAAGAGACACGAAAAGGGCGAAATGACGGCCCGCGACCGCATGGGGTACCTCTTTGAGGAAGGCACCTTCTCGGAAATCGGCATGCATGTGCGCCACAACTGCCACAACTTCGGCATGGGCAAGAAGGAAATCCCCGGCGACGGCGTCGTTTCCGGCTTCGGCCTGGTGGACGGCCGTCCGGTGGCCTGCGCGGCCTCCGACTTCCTGGCCCAGGGCGGTTCCCTCGGCTACATGCACGCCATGAAAATTGCGGATGCCCAGAAGTACGCCCTGAAGGCCGGCATCCCGATGGTGACCGTGAACGACTCCGGCGGCGCGCGCCTCCAGGAAGGCGTGGCGGCCCTTTCCGGCTATGCCCAGGTGTTCTACAACAATGTGCTTGCCTCCGGCGTAGTTCCGCAAATCTCCATGATTCTGGGTCCCTGCGCGGGCGGCGCGGCCTACTCCCCCGCCCTGACGGACTTCATCATCATGCGCAATTCCGGCAACGCCGGCATGTACATCACCGGCCCCAAGGTGATTGAACAGGTCACGTATGAAAAATGCACGATGGACGACATCGGCTCCGCCGCCATTCACGCCACCGTGTCCGGCAACGTCCATTTCGTAGCGGACAGCGACGCGCACGCCATGGACATCCTGAAGAGGCTGCTTTCCTTCCTTCCTTCCAACAACACGGAAGAACCGCCTCACAAACTGGACACCCCGCTTGACCTGAGCGCAGACGAAGGCATGAGCGCCCTGATTCCCGGCGACAACCGCACGCCGCTGGACGTCCAGCCCATCATCAGCCGCCTCGTGGACAACGGGGACTTCCTGGAAGTGCATAAGGACTTCGCCAAAAACGTCGTCGTCGGCTTCGGCCGCATCTGCGGCGTAGTGGTCGGCATCATCGCCAACCAGCCCAACGTGAAAGCCGGCTGCCTGGATATCGACTCCTCCGACAAGGCCGCACGCTTCATCCGCTTCTGCAACGCATTCAATATTCCGTTGGTGAACCTGGTGGACGTGCCCGGCTTCCTGCCCGGCAAGAACCAGGAACGGGGCGGCATTATCCGCCACGGCGCCAAACTCATCTTCGCCTATTCCCAGGCCACGGTGCCCAAAGTCACCCTGATCATGCGGAAAGCCTACGGCGGCGCCTACATCGCCATGTGCTGCAAGGATCTGGGTGCTGACGCCGTCTTCGCCTGGCCCGGCGCGGAAATCGCCGTCATGGGCGCGGAAGGCGCCGTTCCGGTGCTCTACGGCCGTGAATTGAAGGCTGTGGAAGACCCGGCGGAAAAAGCCAAGCGCCAGGGAGAACTCCTTGAAGAATACCGGGAAGCCTTCTACAACCCGTATGTGGCGGCCGGCATGGGGCAGATCACGGAAGTCATCAATCCGGAAGAAACCCGCGCCAAAATCGCCTTCGCCCTGCGCACCCTGCTGAACAAGAAGGAAGTGCGCCCGGCCAAGAAACACGGCAACATTCCGCTCTAACATCCATCTCAACGGATCATATGTTACTCACAACACTCGCCTTTGCACAGGGCATCGCCAACGTCATGAACAATCTGAACTATCAGATTGTCGGCATTATGGTGGTCATGATGTGCCTGGGTGGCCTGGCCGTCATTCTGACCATCAGCGGCTCCATCGCCGCCGCCATTCAGAACAGGGCCAAAGCCAAAACCGCCGCTCCCGTGGCCGCGCCTGCCGCCGCCCCCGCTGCGGCGGGCAAACCGGGCATGACTCCGGAAATGCTCGCCATCCTCTCCGCAGCGGTGGACTCCGCCATGACGGAGCTCACGCCGGAAATGGTGGCCGTCATCTCCGCCGCCGTGGACGCGGGCCTGGACGGCATGAGCCACCGCATTGTGGAAATCAAGCAATCCCCGGGCTCCGGCTATGCGGCCGCAGGCAGGGCGGAAATCTTCGCCTCCCACCGCATTCGGCCTTCCCGTTGAACTACAGCATTATTCACCCTTACCCCCGCCCCGGCGGGAACCATTTAACTTAATACTCCATACCATACATTATCATGAAGAAACTTCGCATCACCGTAGACGGCAAGGTATTTGACGTATCCGTAGAACTCCTGGACCAGGTATCCTCCACTACCGCAGCCCCGGCCCCGGCTCCCGCAGCCGCTCCCGCTCCTGCCGCATCCGCCCCCGTAGCCGCCCCGGCCCCGGCTCCCGCACCTGCGCCCGCTCCGGCCGCCGCCGGCGCCGGAGACGTGCCCAGCCCGCTTGCCGGCAAGGTTGTTTCCCTGGACGTGGCCGCTGGCGCCTCCGTGAAGGCCGGCGACCAGATTCTGACGCTGGAAGCCATGAAGATGAACACCATCATCTACGCTCCCGCCTCCGGCACGCTCACCGCTTTCTGCGTAAACCCGGGTGATACGGTTCAGGAAGGACAGGCTCTGGCCAAGATCGGTTAATCCCGGCGGCAACCGCCCGGGACCTCCAACAGTTCCGGGCTCCGACTCAGATAACAAACCGCTACAATAACATTCCGTATGAGTCTTTTTGATTCATTAATCACCTTTTTACAGGGGATGGGCGTCTTCTCCCTATCATGGCAAATGGTAGGGATGTGGGGCATTGCCATCCTGCTCCTGTATCTGGGTGTAGCCAAGCAATATGAACCTCTCCTGATGGTTCCCATTGCTTTCGGCGCCCTCATCGCCAACATTCCGGACAACGGAATGCTCATCACCCAGCTGAACCAGCAGGTCATTTCCTCCAATGAACAGGGGGAAGTAACCTCCACGTCCCTGAACAACGTGGGCTACCTGCGCGTTCATGTGGCTCCTCTGCAGCAGACGCCCGCCAAGGTGCCGGCCAATCTGACCACGCCGGAAGCCCGCTCCCAGTATCTGGAAACCATGCAGCAGCCCATGCAGGTTTATCCCGGCAGCCAGCTGACCGTTTCCAAAATCAAGTCCGTGCGGGAATCCCAGGAAAAAGCCAAAGCTGACGCCGCCCGTCTGGGAGACGACAGTCTGACGGTGGACCCCAACCTGAAGGACTTCCAGAACGTGACGGAAGACAACGGCAATGAGCCGGTCTTCCTGCTCACGAACGGAGAAGGAACCACCGTCGTCCGCCAGCAGGGAGTCAATTACTTTGACACCACCGGCAACCGTGTTCCCGTGGACCTGAAAACGCAGAAGCTGGAGCCCCTGGTGGTTTCCGCCGCAGGCAAATACGTGGCCGTAGGACAGCATACCCAGGAACTTCTGGTCACCTCCATCCACGGGGGCCTGTATGACTGGATCGGACTGGGCATCAAGGCTGAAATTTTCCCGCCCATCATCTTCCTGGGCGTAGGAGCCCTGACGGACTTCGGCCCGCTGCTCGCCGCACCGCGCACCCTGCTTCTGGGCGCGGCGGCCCAGGTGGGCGTCGCCGCCACATTCTTCATGGCCCTGTTCATGGGCTTCAACCCGAATGAAGCCGCCTCCATCGGCATCATCGGCGGAGCTGACGGCCCCACCTCCATCTTCCTGACGATGAAGCTGGCTCCGCACCTGCTGGGCGCCGTGGCCGTGGCCGCATACACGTACATGTCCCTGGTTCCGCTGATACAGCCGCCCATCATGGCGTTGCTGACGACCAAGAAGGAGCGCCTCATCCGCATGAAATCCCTGCGGACGGTCAGCAAGAGCGAAAAACTGTTCTTCGCCGTGCTGGTAACCATTGTCACCATTCTGCTGATTCCGGACGCATCCCCGCTCATCGGCATGCTGATGCTCGGCAACTTCCTGCGCGAATGCAAGGTAACGGAACGCCTGGTTCAGGCCTCCCAGAATGAAATCATCAACATCGTCACCATCTTCCTGGGAACCTCCGTGGGTCTCACGATGCAGGGAGACCGCTTCCTGCAGGCGGAAACGCTGCTGATCATTCTGCTGGGCATTGTCGCCTTCGGCGTGGCCACTGCGGGCGGTGTCATCGCCGCCAAGCTCATGAACCTCATCTGGCGCAAGAATCCGGTCAACCCCCTCATCGGGTCCGCAGGCGTCTCCGCCGTCCCGATGGCGGCCCGCGTCTCCCACAATGTGGGCCAGAAGTACGATCCCTCCAACTATCTGCTCATGCACGCCATGGGTCCGAACGTTGCAGGCGTGATCGGCACCGCGGTCATCGCGGGCTACTACATCGCCACGCTGGCGAAATAACCAGAATTAAAATTATTACCGGCCTCGGCCCGTCCCATGAATTCGGCAGCCCCATTTTCCAGCCCTCCGGCGGAGGAAGGACCATGCGGCGACTGGACTTATCATGAATGGGCCGAGGCTTTTTCCACCAATGACCTGGCCCGCTCCCTGCCCCCGGGGCATATTGCCGTCTGCCGCGTCCAGACAGGAGGCCGGGGCAGATTCAACCGCAAATGGATAGGGGATAAAGGAGGCCTGTGGGCATCCTTCACCGTTCCCCTGACCGCTCCCGCGGATGCAGCGGCCGGCGTGCACTGGGGCCATTTGCCCCTGGTTGCGGGACTGGCCCTGTTCAACATGCTCCGCGGCATGGGGCTGGATTCCGTACGCCTGCGCTGGCCGAACGACCTGCTGGCGGGCAAATCCAAACTGGCGGGAATACTGGTGGAACGCCCGGCGGAGTACATGGCCGTCATCGGCATCGGCATCAATGTTTTCAATGATGTAGCCTCCATCGCCGGGGAAATCAAGGACCCTCCGGCAAGGCTGTCGGATCTTGTTCGGAACTGCCCTTCGCTTCATGCCGTCATGGCTTCCCTGGGCAGTCATTTGAACCAGGTTCTCTCCGTCTTTTCCCGCGGCGGCATCCCCGCTCTCCAGGAGGGTCTGGCCCGGGCATGGGCCGGAGAAAGGCCGGTTTCCATTCTTACGGATGATGAAACCGTCCGGGGCATTTTTACAGGGATTGACGATCAGGGCAATCCTGTGCTATCCCTGCCGTCCGGCGCCGTCCGCACCGTGCCGGCGCACCTGATCAACAGGCTTCTCGAAGAATAAGCCTGCCGCTCCGTTGTTACACGGGGTTTCTTTCTTTTTCATCCAACAAAAATCACTGACATGAGTTACAAGGTACTGACACCAGAAGAAGCAGCAAGCCTGATCAAGCATGGCCACCATATTGGGCTGAGCGGATTCACTCCCGCCGGAACGGCCAAGGCCGTTACGGCCGCGCTGGCAAAAATTGCAGAAGCGGAACACGAAAAGGGGAACCCCTTCCAGGTGAGCGTTTTCACCGGCGCTTCCACCGGCGATTCCTGCGACGGGATCCTTTCCCGGGCCAAGGCGATCCGCTACCGCGCTCCCTACACCACCAACGTTGACTTCCGCAAGGCGGTGAACAACGGGGAAATCGCCTATAATGACATCCATCTGTCCCAGATGGCCCAGGAAGTGCGCTACGGGTTCATGGGCAACGTGGACGTCGCCATTATTGAAGCCTGTGAAGTCACGGCTGACGGCAAAATTTATCTGACGGCCGCGGGCGGGATCGCTCCCACCATCTGCCGCCTGGCAGACAAAATTATCGTGGAATTAAACGCCGCCCACAGCAAGAGCGCCATGGGCCTGCATGACGTTTACGAACCCCTGGATCCTCCCTACCGCCGTGAAATTTCCATCTTCAAACCCAGCGATCGCATCGGCAAGCCGTACATCCAGGTTGACCCGAAGAAGATTGTGGGCGTGGTGGAAACCAACTGGCCGGACGAAGCCCGCTCCTTCGCCGCAGCGGATCCCCTGACTGATAAAATCGGGCAGAACGTGGCCGACTTCCTGGCCGCCGACATGAAACGGGGCATCATTCCCTCCACATTCCTGCCTCTCCAGTCCGGCGTAGGCAACATCGCAAACGCGGTGCTGGGCGCCCTGGGCCGCGACAAGACGATTCCCGCGTTCGAGATGTACACGGAAGTCATCCAGAACTCCGTCATCGGCCTGATCCGGGAAGGCCGCGTAAAGTTCGGCAGCGCCTGCTCCCTGACCGTAACGAACGACTGCCTGGAAGGCATTTACAGGGATATGGACTTTTTCCGCGACAAACTGGTGCTCCGCCCCTCGGAAATATCCAACAGCCCGGAAGTTATCCGCCGTCTCGGCGTCATCTCCATCAACACCGCCATTGAAGCCGACATTTACGGGAACGTCAACTCCACGCACATCGGCGGCACGAAGATGATGAACGGCATCGGCGGCTCCGGCGACTTCACGCGCAACGCCTACATCTCCATTTTCACCTGCCCGTCCGTTGCCAAGGACGGCAAGATCAGCGCCATCGTCCCCATGGTTTCCCACCATGACCATACGGAACATGACGTCAATATCATTATTACCGAGCAGGGGGTCGCGGACCTGCGCGGCAAGAGCCCGAAAGAACGCGCCCAGACCATTATTGAAAACTGCGTCCACCCGGATTACAAAAACATCCTCTGGGATTACCTGAAGCTGTCCGACGGCAAAGCCCAGACGCCGCAATCCATCAAGGCCGCTTTGGGCATGCATGCCGAACTGGCCAGGAGCGGAGACATGAAGAATGTCGACTGGGCCCAGTATAAGTAATTCCCGCATGCCGTCATTCGCATTGGCATCCATGAATTCACGCTGATTCCTCAGGACCGCTTCCGCAAAGGGAGCGGTCCTTTTCCTTTTTTCCGTTCCCCGCTCCCCCGTCTCTTCACCATGAACTGGATGATTTACCCCGCCGCCAGGGCTTTCATCAAAGTCTGCGCCGTCCTTTTCGGCTCGGGCGTCGCAACGGCTGTCCTTATCCATCTGTTCATGCCCTGGTTCCTCCGCTCTCCCCGGACAGCCGCGCCCTTCCTGCTTTTGGGGACAGGGGCGGAATTGCTCTCCATCCTTTCCCTGTCCCTCCTCCTATTCTGGGGCGCCAGAGTTCTGCTGGCCTCCCGGGGAAGCAGGATAACAAGAAATCTGAGCGTGCTGGCCTTGCTGCCCGCCCTGTACGCGCTCCTTATTCCCTTTGCGGGCATGCCCGCCCCATCGCAATACACGGAAATGGACAGGGTTTGGGAGATCCTCCTCCTTCTGGCGGCCGTCACTTCTTTTTTTTCCTTCCCTTATACGGCGGGATATGGCGCCGCAGGCAGGAAATTATTCCTGTCCTGGGGAATTGCGGCGGCGGGCTGCGGGTTGCAGAGCGCCCTGTTCTTTCTCGCCGTCCTGTTGCGGCAGTTCCTGTCCACCGCGGTTCCCTCCCTGGCTGCGCCAACTGCATGGCTGGCCGTTCTCCTGTCCTGCGGCCTGGAAATCATGTTGGCGGCCCTTTCCGTCATTCTGGCGCGGCGCCTGTTCAAAAATGTCATGTCCATAGCGTCCATGCCGGAGCCAATGGATCCCGCCATGCCGGGCAACCGTCCCTGACTTCCTCCCTGCCTTCATGTTTACAGCCAGTTGGAAGGGGTTATCCCCCAGTCCGCGGCATGAATACGTGAACCGCTCACGGCATGAAAGGCTTTTACGGCCTTGAGCAGACAACGTCCGGAAATTTCCGCCGGCACGGCCACCGCATGGAAAACATCGCCGGGAAGCAAACCGCCCCCTTCCCCGAAAACCAAGGGATTTGCAGGGTCGCCCCTTCCATTTCCCTTGCTGACCTCAGACAGCCCTATTTCACCAATTCATCCAAATACCGGCCATAACCGTTATTGTTCATGGCTCCGGCCTGGGAACGCAGCGTCTCCGGGGAAATCCAGCCGTTATTAAAGGCTATCTCCTCCAGGCACGCCACCTTGAACCCCTGGTGATGCTCCAACGTGCGAACGAACATGGAAGCCTCCAGAAGGGTATCGTGCGTGCCCGTATCCAGCCACGTATAGCCGCGCGCCAGCTTTTCCACGCGCAACAGGCCCTGCTTCAGGTATTCCTGATTCACGGAGGTAATTTCCAACTCGCCCCGGGAGGACTTGGGAATCCTTTTGGCTATCTCCACCACCCGGTTGTCGTAAAAATAGAGGCCCGTCACCGCCATGTCCGATTTGGGCCTAAGCGGTTTTTCCTCAATGGATACCGCCTTCCCCTCCTCATTGAATTCCACTACCCCGAAACGCTGCGGGTCATGCACCTGGTACCCGAAAATGGTCGCTCCGCTCGTCAGTTTGGCGGCCCGCCTCAGCTTCTCCGTCAGGCCGCGCCCGTAAAAAATATTGTCCCCCAGCACCAGGGCTACGGAATCCTTTCCGATGAACTCCTCTCCAATAATAAATGCCTGCGCCAGCCCCTCCGGCCTGGGTTGCTCCCTGTATTCAAAGGAGACGCCGAACCTGCTGCCGTCCCCCAGCAAATCCCGGTACAGGGGCAGGTCCCGGGGCGTGGAAATGATGAGGATTTCCCGTATTCCGGCCAGCATCAGCACGGAGATGGGATAATAAACCATCGGCTTATCGTAAACGGGCAGCAGTTGCTTGCTGACGGAAAGCGTAACGGGATGCAGCCGCGTGCCGCTTCCCCCGGCCAGAACAATACCTTTCATATCAACCTCCTAGCCATTGGTTCCAAGACGTTCCAGGCGGTATTCCCCGGACAGGATGCCCCGCCACCATTCCTCATGGTCCAGATACCACTGAATGGTTTTTCTGAATCCGGAAGAATGGTCCTGGCGCGGAGCCCATCCCAATTCCCTCCGTATTTTGGAAGCGTCAATCGCATAGCGCAGGTCATGGCCCGGCCTGTCCTGAACAAAGGTGATTTGCTCCCGGTAGCTCTGGCCGTCCGTTCGCGGCCGCAATTCATCCAGATGGGAACACAGCAGCTCCACCAGTTCCAGATTGGTCTTCTCGTTATTGCCGCCGATGTTGTACGTCTCTCCGGGTTTTCCGCAGGAAACGACCGTCAGCAGCGCCTCGCAGTGATCCCCCACATACAGCCAATCCCTCACGTTTTCCCCTTTGCCGTATACAGGGATGGGGTCCCCGCCCAGCGCTTTCAGGATAACGACGGGGATCAGCTTTTCCGGGAACTGGTAAGGGCCGTAATTGTTGGAACAGTTGGTGATCAGCACGGGCAGCCCGTACGTATCGTGCCAGGCGCGCACCAGGTGGTCGCTGGAAGCCTTGCTGGCGGAATACGGGGAATGGGGGCGATACGGCGTGGATTCCGTGAACAGGCCTTCCTTTCCCAGGGAGCCGTACACCTCATCCGTGGAAATGTGGTGGAAGCGGAAGCGCTCCTTTTTCTCCCCCTCCAGGGAGCGGTAATATTCCAGGGCGGCCTGAAGCAAGGAAAAAGTACCCATGACGTTGGTGGTCATAAAGTTTCCCGGATCGTCAATGGAACGGTCCACATGGGACTCCGCCGCCAGGTGCATTACCCAGTCCGGCCCGTACTCCCGCAGGGTGCGGCTCATCAGGGAAGCGTCCCGGACGTCGGCGTGCAGAAAGCGGTATGCCGGGGAATCCGCCAAACCGTCCAGGGAATGGATGTTGCCGGCATAGGTCAGGGCGTCAATATTCAGGACTTCATGGCCGCGCTCCAGCAGCAGCCTGACCAGATTGGAGCCAATGAATCCGGCGCCGCCCGTAACGATAACTTTCATAGCACTATTTTCAGGGAAAGATGCGGCGCCATCATACAACAGCGGCGTTTTTTTTCAAAACAAATCCGCCCATGCCGCGGGAACGCAGCGGCATGGGCGCGGAAAAGCGGGGGTCCGTAACCGCAGAGACGGCTAGCAGCTCAGCTCCCGGCAAAGGTTGATGATATCCTGGTTCACGGAGTACTGCTGCCCGGCCACGGAATCCAGGGAGGCATAGCCGTACTGGCCGTCATGATACACCATGATCTGGTTGATGTCCCCGTTGTTAAGAGCTTCCACGGCGCGGGTGGCAAAACGGGTGCCCATCAGGCGGTCACGGGCGGTGGGGGAACCGCCGCGCTGCACATGGCCCAGCACGGTCAGGCGGGTATCCATGCCGGCGCGTTCCGTCAGCCAGCGGGTCAGGTACTGCGCCACGCGGGTGCCTTCCGCCACCACGGCAATGATGCAGCTTCCCTCCTCATTGATGACAGGCTGGAGGCGCTTGTAAATGGATTCCAGGTCATACGGAATTTCAGGGACAATGCAGATGTCCGCCGCGCTGCAAAGAGCGGTGGTCATCGCCAGATAGCCGCAGTCCCGGCCCATCGTTTCAATCACGAAAGCGCGGTGATGGGAACGGGCCGTATCACGGACGGAATCAATGCAGTCCAGAATCACGTTCTGGGCCGTGTCCACGCCCAGGCAGTAGTCCGTACCGGCAATGTCGTTGTCAATCGTGGCCGGAATACCGGCGAAAGGCACTTCAAAATCATTGAAAAAGTCGTTCAGGGCGCGGAAAGAGCCGTCTCCGCCCATAATGATGAGCTTGTCGATGTTGCGTTCCTTCAGATGCTCGTAGGCCTGCCTGCGGAATTCGTAGTCGAAAAAGCGCTTGGACCGTGAGGAACGGAGGAGAGTTCCGCCCCTGTAGATCATGTCGCTGGTCAGCTCCCGGGTAGCTTCCTTGATTTTTCCATCAATCAGTCCTTCCAAACCGTCATAAACAACGTACGGATTCATTCCAAGCTGGCGGGCATGGTCCACTGCCGCCTTGATCGCCGGGTTCATTCCGGCGGCGTCGCCGCCAGATGTCATAATGGCTATTCCACTCATAAGTAATAAGGTTAACTTGTCCGGGGGGAAATGTTACCGGGCGGAACAAATAATGCAAGCGCGGAGTTTTTACTGGCGCAATAAACGGCAACGCTTCATGATGCGGAGGCATGAACGACACTGCAGCAGCCATTCTGAAAGCCACGGCCGCCCTCCGGGACGGCACGGAGCGGCTCCGGTTCGGAGCTCCGGTCCATGTTACCTACAACCCTCTTGCTTATGCATGGAACCCGCATGAACAGTATGTGCGCACCTATGGAAACGGGGAAAAGGGCCATTTGTTCCTGGGCATGAATCCCGGCCCCTTCGGCATGGCCCAGACGGGCGTCCCCTTCGGGGAAGTGGATGCCGTCGTCAACTGGCTGCACATCCGCGGAGAGGTGGGGCGGCCGGAACATACCCATCCCAAACGTCCCGTGGAAGGCTTCGGCTGCCCCAGGTCGGAAGTCAGCGGCCGCCGCCTTTGGGGACTTTTCGCGGAAGCTTTCGGCACCGCGGAAAACTTCTTCCGGCACAATTACGTGGCCAATTACTGCCCGCTGATTTGGATGGGCGCCACCGGGGCCAACATCACGCCGGACAAACTGCCGGCGGAACAGCGCGCCGCCGTGGACGCGGTATGCATGGAGCACCTGCTTTCCCTCATCACCATCCTGAATCCCCATACGCTGGTAGGGGTGGGAGCCTACGCCACGCAGAAACTGCGGGACGCCGCCTCCCGGCTCCCCGGCAAGAACTTCACCATCGGCACGTTGCTCCACCCAAGCCCCGCCAGCCCCATCGCCAACAAACTCTGGCCGGAACGCCCCATCCAGCAGCTTAAGGAACTGGGCATTTTATAAAGAATGGGGAGGTTAGAGCGGAGAGTTCCGTGACATGAAAGGAATCACCGGAGCAACAAGCCGGAAATTTGCGGGTCATGTTGTTCACCTGCGGCAATTCCCGCGCCACGGCGGGAGCGGGCCCGTGTTTTCAAACAATGATTGAGACGCGGCGCCGGCGTCACCAGGGCGGAGAAGGACATAAACGCCTCCCCGCCTCCATTGCAAAAACAGCCTTCCGCCAGACCAATCATCATCTTTAGCCGGAAAACCCTCCGCTCTCCCCCGCAGGCCTTTTTACTGGACAGGGAGAAAAGGGTTCCGTACAGTTTCCGCGATCTTCAAGCGTTCCGAATTTATGGCAATTTCAGATTACATCGTGACCATTGGCCTGGAAGTCCACTGCCAGATCAAGACAAAGAGCAAAATGTTCTGCTCCTGCGAAACCGGCTTTGGCTTTGAACCCAATACGCGTGTGTGCCCCACCTGCCTGGGGCTGCCGGGCGCCCTGCCCGTCCTGAATGAATTCGCCATTGAACGCACGCTGCTGACCGGCCTGATGCTGGGATGTTCCAGCCCGGAGATTTCCCAGTG
Organism: Akkermansia sp. UBA7090; assembly: GCF_002493465.1. NCBI lineage: Bacteria > Pseudomonadati > Verrucomicrobiota > Verrucomicrobiia > Verrucomicrobiales > Akkermansiaceae > Akkermansia > Akkermansia sp. UBA7090. The sequence goes on along the minus strand of NZ_DKYW01000021.1, from coordinate 24,477 downwards.
GGACCGCAAGAATTATTTCTATCCGGACATGGCTAAAAATTACCAGACCTCCCAGCTGGATCTTCCGCTGTGCCTGGGCGGGGAAGTGCCCCTGTACCCCTGGTCCTATCCTAATGACGTGATCAAAGCCGGCGTCCCCCCTTTCCGCACCGTGAAGCTGACCCGCATCCACCTGGAAGAAGACGCGGCGAAGATTACCCATCACGCCAATTATTCCCTGATTGACTACAACCGCGCGGGGTCCGCCCTGATGGAAATCGTTTCCGAGCCGGACATAGACACCCCGGAAGAAGCCTACGCCTATCTCAAGTCCCTCCAGCAGATTCTGAATTACGGGGATATTTCCGACGCGGACATGGAAAAGGGCCAGATGCGGTGCGATGTGAATATTTCCCTGCGGCCCCACGGACAGAAGGAACTGGGAGCCAAGGTGGAAATGAAGAACATCAACTCCATGTCCGCCGTCCGCAGAGCCCTTCATGATGAAATCCGGCGCCAGGCGGAAGAACTGGACATGGGCATTCCTCAAGTCCAGTCCACCCGCCGCTGGGACGACGAACGCGGAGAAAGCGTCGTCATGCGCACCAAGGAAGACGCGCACGATTACCGTTATTTCCCCTGCCCGGATCTGGTTCCCGTACGCACGGCCCCCCTGGTGGAGAAGGTGCGCGGACAGATTCCCGAGCTGCCCCAGGAACGGCAGAAACGCTTCATGGAGGAATATGGCCTGAGCGAGTATGACGCCAACGTGCTGGTGGGGGATCTGGAGCTGGCGCGCTTTTTTGAAGAGGCGGCGCGGGGAACCGCCAGCGGCAAAAAAATCGCTAACTGGGTTATCAACAACATTTCCGCCGTGCTGAACGAAAAAGGCATGCGGCCGTCTGAATGCCCGGTAAAACCCGGCGCCATTCAGGAGCTGATCGCCATTATTGACGACGGCACCGTTTCCAACAACCAGGCCAAGGACGTATTCGCCAAGATGTGGGATGAACCGGCCCTCGCCGCAGCGCAGGCCGCCAAGCTGCTGGGCTTTGAAAAGGCGGATTCCTCTTTTCTGGACGGCATCGTGCGGGAAGTTATTTCCGCCAATCCGGACAAGGTGGCGGAAATACAGGGAGGCAACGAGAAGCTCCTGAACTGGCTCACCGGCCAGGTCATGAAGGCCGCCAAAGGCAAGGCCAACCCGAAAATCGTGACGGAAGCGCTGAAACAGGCCCTTTCCCTGAAGTGACCCCAAACAAAGAGCCGTTTTCCTTCCCGGTTTCCGGCTCCAGCCCGCAGGGCATCACGGTTTGAACAGCTTCCTGTTCCCGGCCAGGGTATTCCATACCTGCTTCACTTCCCCGGCCAGCGTCTGCTTCATCATGGCAAGGGAAAAGTCCGCGGCCTGGCCCATGCTGATGTAAGGAGGCAGGGCAATGGCGTCCCTGTCCACATGCGCGTCCAGCAGAGCGGCGCCGGGATAATTCAAGAACATGTCCACCATCTGATCCACCTGGCTGGATTTGTCCAATAAAAATCCCTTGATGCCGACGGCATCCGCCACGGCGGCAAAAGAGGGATTGTTCAGATTGATCTGCCATGGGATCAGCCCGGCCGCCTGCATTTCCAACTGGATGAAATCCAGACAGTCATTGTTATACACCACGATTTTCACCGGCAGCCTGTACTGCACAATCGTGATGAGATCCCCCAGCAGCATGGACAGGCCGCCATCTCCGCACAGGGCAATTACCTGACGTCCGGGGTATTCCATCTGCGCCCCGATGGCCATCGGCATGGCATTGGCCATGGAGCCATGATTGAAGGAAGCCAGCGTCCTCCTGCCCGGCGTAGCGCACAGGAACCTTGCGCTCCAGATGCAGGGGGTGCCGGTATCTACCGTAAATACGGCGTCGGATGCCGCATGCCTGTTCAAGGCGGTCGTGAGCTGTTCCGGACGGATGGGAGACTCCTTGTCATTTCCTTCCATATAGGCGTTCATATCCCTCACGTCCCTGGCGTGGCGTTTCAGGGAGGCGTCCAAATGCCCGGAATCCGTTTTTTCCTGCACCATGTTCAGCAACGCCTCCGCCGTGACGGAAACATCCCCGCAAATGCCCAGGTCCAGGCGGCAGCGGCGGCCCATCACTTCCCCGCGCCTGTCAATCTGCACGATTTCAGGTTTGGTGGGGATGAAATTGAAATAGGGAAAGTCTGTTCCCCACAACACGATCATGTCGCTTTCATGCATGGCCTTGTAGGCGTCTCCCCACCCCAGCAGCCCCGTCATGCCGATGCCCAGGGGATTGTCATGCTCAAAATAATCCTTGCCCCGCCAGGTGTAGGCAATCGGGGCTTTCAAACGGTACGCGAGCTTGACGACCTTGTCTTCCGCGCCCGCGCACCCGGCGCCGCAGAAGAAAGTGATGCGGCGGTGGTCATCAAGCATCCGCGCCAGAAGGGATACGGATTCATGCTCAGGAACAACACTCTCCCGGGTATAAGAAGGAGGATGAACCATGTGCTTCATCTCCGCGGGGGCATCCGCAATGTCTCCGGGCAGGACGACGACGCCTACGTCGCGCCTGGCCCACGCGTGCTGAATGGCGGACATCAGTATGCCCGGAGCCTGGGAAGCTTCCGAAACCAGTTCCGCATATGCGCTGCATTCCTTGAAAAGCTGTTCCGGATGCGTGGCCTGGAAATATTCCATGCCCACCTGGCTCTGCGGGATGTGGGAGGCGATGGCCAGCACCGGAGCATGGTTCCGGTGGGCGTCAAACAGGCCGTTGATCAAATGGAGGTTGCCGGGGCCGCTGCTGCCGCAGCATACAGCCAGGTTCCCGCTCAGCTGGGCTTCCGCGCTCGCGGCAAATGCCGCCGCTTCCTCATGCCGCACATGAATCCATTCAATGGTCTTCCTCCTTCTCAAAGCGTCCGTAACGGGGTTCAGGCTATCCCCCACAATTCCGTAAATTCGCTTAATTCCCGCCTTTTCCAAAATTTCAACGATCTGATCGGCTACCCTGTGCATGCAGCTTAGACACCGTCCAATCTCCCACGGATTCATTCTTATGTGTCATCCTCCCGCCTTTTCCGCACCGGAGAAAATACCTGCGGTTACCCTCCCGATATAAGAAACAATAAGGCCGCCGCCTTTGTCAGGCAGCGGCCCATGAATTGACGGGTTTTCCAGTGGGAAACCGTCAGGAACGGCGGCGGCGCATCATCAGGGCGGCCAGGCCCAGGATTCCCAGAGAAGCGGAGGCCGGCTCCGGAACCTGAAGCCCGGCAAAACCGGCAATCTGTTCCGCGCCAAGTTTTTCATTCGTCCATTTAACTTCACCCCATGTAAGGTTGGGATTAATCCAGCTGCTAATGGGGTTGGCGTTGCCGTTCATGTTGCCGTTGTAGGACAACGTGTCAAGCAGAGAACCATTCACATAGACATCCACAGACTGACTCTGGTCTGCGCCCGTGACGGACAAAGTAACGTTAAGAAGACCTCCACCCAAAACAACGGAAGTTTCAGAAACGTCCCCACGGTCTTGAGTAAAAAACCCGTTAGAAGTATTCAGGTTTCCATCTCCCATGCCAAGCCTGGCATCTGAAGTCAGATACAGGGCATTTGCCCCATAGCTTTGATTTGCGTTGCGTCCATAATAACCGAACAGAGCGGTTTGGGCTCCTTGCGTTAAGGAAGAGGTGTCCAGCCAGAGGGAGATCGTGTAACTGGAAGCATAAAAATTAGCACCATAAGGAATGGAACCAGCAGGGATAGCGCTGCTTGAAAGACTTCCGAACGTCATCTCTTTTCCCAGCGCAACACCTTCAGTTGTTGTCATCGTACCGGAATTGTAAAGCGTTCCGGACTCCGGAGCAACAGAGCCGGGGTCCGCCAATGCCGGCACGGAGCAACAAGCAGCAATAACCATTAATGCTAAAGTCTTTTTCATTTTTATGTATGATGGACTGAGTTGTTAGAGGAATATTCTCTGCCCTTCATATATCGGATTCCTAATCCGAGGTCAACCTAACATTTCAGATATGAAGATATTATCACGATTTTTCTCTTCTGAGAAAAAGGATTTCTGTTTCTAAACAGCAATTTCAAAGCGGCTGCAAAAAAAAATTATTCTGCGCTTCATTTATATTTTTTCATAAGTTGCAGAAAATAAGCATATTGAAAATTTGTTTAGAGAATAAAAAAGAGTTCTTTCCATCTTTCCCAGTTGAGAGAAAAAAGGGCGGATTAGGAATTCGGTTGTCTTTCTCCAGCCCTCAAAAAACAACATAATATTTTCATATTCAATAAGAATTATTCTTCTTCCCCTCCACTTCCAAGACCTTTTTCTTGAAAAAGAACCTTCCCCAAATTATGCTCCCGCTAGCTGTAATATCATTTCATCATGAAATTTTTCAAAACAACCATTGCCATGGCAACCCTGCTGGGCTGTCTGCCCACGTCTCCGGCAGAAGTTGCCTTTCCGGGGCCTGCTCCCGGAACAGCCAACGCGGAACAATCCGCTTCCGGCTATACTCTTTCCAATAATATCCTGACGGCCAAATTTATCCTTCGGAACGGCAGTCTTTCCTTCGGGGGAATGACTTCCAAACTGGGGCCCGTCGCCAAGGCCGGGGGAGACTTATTTATCATCAATCTTCAGGATGGACGGAGCATTAAATCCTCCGATCTGAAAGCGGGAAACGTCAAGTTCACCGCCCTCCAGCCCAATCCCAAAGCGTTCAGACTGGCTGACCGCTTCCCGGGAAAAGCCGTCAGCGCCACGTTTCAGGCTCTGAACGGCGCCCTTCGCATCTCCTGGCGCGCCGTGCTCAGGGATCATTCCCATTACCTGCGGCAGGAACTCCGCCTGACATGTACGAAGCCCATCCAGATGAAAAACATCATAGCGATGCAATATGACCTGGTAGAAGGGAAAGCCGGAGCGCCCTCCGTCTCCGGCAACGCCAGAGGCGCGCTCATCGTCAATGACCTGGCGTTCACTGCCCTGGAAACTCCCATGGGCATCAATACTGTGGGGGGCGCCGGAAATACGGCAGGGGGAGAAACCGCCAGCTGGAGAGCGGACAAGTGGTCCACAGCTTCATGGACAGGAAATTTCAATGTTCCCCAGGAACTGAAAAAGCAGTACGGAGAACAGGTTTCCAGTGCGGAAGGCCCGGTTTCCATTGACGGCAAAGGCGCATGCGCCGTCACCTTCCAGTATAAGGGAGGGGACAAGGGCAACAACAAGCTGAACCTCGCCGGCGTGCAGCTCCTTTCCTCCAAGGGGGCCGTCCTTGATTCCGATTTCCACAACGGCAGCACCGGAGATTCCAATGCCGGCAACACTTACACGGTGCAAGTTCCCTCCAGGGGAAATTACATTCTGCGCTACTGGGCTCAGACCAAGAGCGAACCGATTGCCAGCAAGGGGGAAATCACCTTTTCCCTGCCCGTGCGCACGCTGGAGGAAAAGCAGGAAGCCCAGGCGGGCGAATCCCGGCTGGCCCAGGGTCTCTGGAGCCGTAAAACCACCATGCAGCCCGGGGAAATATGGGACGTATCCTCCGTTCTCGGAATCTTTGCCCCCGGCCAGCAACGCCGCTCCTTCCTGGCCTATATGGAACGGGAACGCGTGATGCCCTACCGCCCCTTCATCCATTATAATTCCTGGTATGAACTGAACATCAACCGCAACAATGATTCGGACCCCGCCAAGCGCATGACGGAAGAACAATGCCTGGCCGTCCTGAAAGACTGGCAGGAACAGTTTTTCCAGAAACGCGGCATGTCCATTGACGCCTTCGTCTGGGACGACGGCTGGGATGAATTCAACAGCCTGTGGGATTTCCACAAGATGTTCCCGCAGGGCTTCAAGCGCATTGACGCCGCCGCCGGAAAACAAAAGGCCGGCATCGGCACGTGGCTGGGCCCGGTGGGGGGCTACGGAGCCTCCAAGGGCAAGCGGCTCGCCCACTGGAACGTGAAGCATCCGGACAACAAAATCGGCAACTTCCAGCTCTCCAACAAGGAATATTTTGACGCCTTTGTGGGCCGCTGCTCCCAGATGGTGAAGGACTACCATATGAAGTACTTCAAATTCGACGGCATCAGCACCCACTTCCATGCCAAGGGACCCGGCAACGAGGAGGATGCGGAAGGCATCATCCGCGTGCTGAACGCCCTGCGCAAGAAAAAGGGGGATCTTTACATCAACTGTACCGTAGGGACCTGGGCATCCCCCTTCTGGTTCCGTTACGCGGATTCCGTATGGAGGCAGGAGAATGACTTCGGCACCATCGGAACGGGCGACAACCGCGACAAATGGATCACCTACCGCGACCGCCTGGTGCATGAAGTCTTTGTGCAGGGCTCCCCGCTGATGCCCATCAATTCCATGATGACTCACGGCCTGATGGTCACTAAATTCGGCCCTCCGGCATGCATGCCCCGCGACCCGGAAAACGTCAAGAAAGAACTCCGCTGCGCCACCGCCTGCGGCACTTCCCTCCAGGAGCTTTACGTGGATCGGGACCTGATGAACGCCAACGGAGGAGTCCTGTGGGACGAACTGGCCAAGGGGATCAAATGGATCCGCCGCAATGCGGACGTTTTGGACGATGTGCACTGGGTAGGCGGCAATCCGTGGAACAGGGAAACTAACGAAGGGTCCGTATACGGCTGGGCCGCATGGAATAAAAACAAGGCCACCCTGGCCCTCCGCAATTCCTCCGACCAGGAAAAGAGCCTGACCGGCACCCTGCGCAGCATCCTGGATATTCCCGCGAACGTCAAGGGCTCCATCACCTTCAAGGATTCCTATGACGACCAGCGGACGCTGGACGGCTTCTCCGGCAGTTCCGTAAATATTGACAAGGAACTCTCCTTCACGCTGAAGCCCTTTGAAGTGCTGGTGTACGAAGGAGGCAAGGTCAAATAAAACCGGCCGGTCCGCACGCCCGGCCAAGCCGGAACGGCGCTGGAAAAACATGTTGAGGGAGGCGGGATACCCGCCTCCCTTCTTTTTTCCCGCCCGCACAGAGCCCGGGTCAGAATGTTTTTTCAAACGTCACCGCTTCCAGCGGATTGGCAGGGTTGACCGGCATCACCAGGCATTCCGCACCTTCCCCGCCCGGGTACAGCGTCAGGCTGCCACCGGAGGAATAGACGATAGAGATGCCGTAATATCCCCCTTTTTTCACCAGAGACCAGGTGCCGCGGCAGGAAGAAACGAGGTCCTCCTCCAGCACGGAAAGGTTCTCCCTCTCCTCCGGGCGGGAAATCCACCTGCCCCATGCCTCCGGACGGGGAAAGGAAGAAATCTCGCACGTCCCGTCTTCATTCAGGAGGAGCGTGGAAGAACTGACCTGGAAAAAACGCTTCAGCTCCGGAGGGCGGAAAAACCACCGCTCCCTGGGGGAGGATTCCACCTCATACTTTCCGGACAAGTCCCGCAGGTCCGGCTTCTGAATCCACAGGAAAGTTTGTTGACACGCCGCCTGGCGGCACGCCAACCCCACCACGGCCAGCAGGGAAAGGAACGCCAGAACAAACGCCCACAGAGCCAGCCGCTTCCTCCACCACGCATAAACGGCGGCCAGCCCAGCCACGCTGCCCGCGCAAACCCAGAACCCCCAGGAACAGGAAAGGAAGGCCAGGGCATCCGCCAGCACGGAAAATCCATGAGAAAGATCATTCCACATAGGCGCTCCAGAATCTCCGGAACATGGTCAAAGTCAAGACAACAATGCCGCCTTTCAAAGCACGGCCCGCGGGCCGCGCCCCGCTGAAAAACTCCCGTCATGACCCCGGAAAATATTCCTCCGCACTTTTCTCACGGACTTCAATCAGGTAAAGAAGCATCTGAACCATGAAAAGCGCAGCACATCATCAGGGGCTTTCGGAACAGCAGGTTCTGGAAAACCGGACCAGATACGGAGTCAACATCCTGACTCCCCCGGAAAAGGAGCCCCTGTGGAAGCAATTTCTGGAGAAATTTTCAGACCCCATCATTAAAATTCTGCTGGTGGCCCTGTTCCTGTCCGTAGGCGTGGCCTGCTATCAGTTCCTTACCGGAGCGGAACCGGCCAGCGTCTTTCTGGAGCCCGCGGGCATCCTGGCGGCCATCCTGCTGGCCACCTGCGTGGGCTTCGCCTTCGAGGTAAGCGCCAACAAAAAGTTTGAAATCCTGAACCAGGTCAATGACGACACCATGGTCCAGGTCATCCGCGGCGGCAATATCTGCGAATTGCCCCGCCGGGACGTGGTGGTGGGCGATATCGTCATCCTGAACACAGGGGAGGAGGTTCCGGCGGACGGCGTCCTGCTGGAAGCCGTTTCCCTCCAGGTCAACGAATCCACGCTGACGGGGGAACCCCTCATCGGCAAAACCACGAATGAGGCGGAATTCAAGAAGGACGCCACCTACCCCTCCAACCACGTTCTGAAAGGAACAACCGTGGCGGACGGCCACGGCGTCATGGAAGTGACGTCCGTGGGGGACAGGACGGAATACGGCAAGGTTTATGAAGGCTCCCAGATCGACAACAAGGTGCAGACGCCCCTCAACCGCCAGCTTTCCAGGCTGGGCGACCTCATCACCTGGGCCAGCTACGCCATCGCCGCCCTCATCATCATCGGGCGGCTTACCCTGTACTTCTCCCACCTGCCCGGCCCCGTGGAATGGCTGAGCGCGGGAACCTATATTCTGAATACCGTCATGATCGCCGTAACCGTCATCGTCGTCACGGTGCCGGAGGGGCTGCCCATGAGCGTCACCCTGAGCCTGGCGTTGAGCATGAAGAGCATGCTCACCAACAACAACCTGGTGCGCAAGATGCACGCCTGCGAAACCATGGGGGCCGCCACCGTCATCTGCACGGACAAGACGGGCACCCTGACGCGCAACCAGATGAACGTGTACAAGGCTGATTTTTACGGGTTGGGGGACGCCGCCCCGGCGGAAAACGAGCTGGGGGACCTGATCCGGGAGGGAATCGCCGTCAACTCCACCGCCTTTCTGGATTACGCGGACCCGGAACATATCAGGGCCCTGGGCAATCCCACAGAAGGAGCGCTCCTCCTGTGGCTGCACGGGCTGGGCGTGAATTACCTGGACCTGCGGGAAAACGCCCGCGTGCTGGAACAGCTTACTTTCTCCACGGAACGCAAGTACATGGCCACCGTGGCGAAATCCCCCCTGCTGGGCAAAAAAGTCCTTTACGTGAAAGGCGCGCCGGAAATCGTGCTGGGCCTCTGTTCCACCGTCCTGACTCCGGAAGGCCAGGTTCCCGCCGCGGACATGCGCCCCGCCATTGAGAAACAGCTCCTGGCCTATCAGAACCAGGCCATGCGCACGCTGGGCTTCGCGTACCGCGTTCTGGAGGATGACGCCCCGGTATTCGAGGACGGCCGCATCATCCGCAAGGATCTGGTTTATCTGGGCATCGCCGCCATTTCCGACCCCGTCCGGGACGATGTGCCCCAAGCCGTGAAGGACTGCATGGACGCGGGCATCCGCATCAAGATCGTCACGGGGGACACCCCCGGCACCGCACGGGAAATAGGGCGCCAGATCGGCCTGTGGACGGAAGAGGACACGCCGGACCGCCTGATGACGGGAGTGGAGTTTGAGCAGACCCCGGATGCGGAACTGCTGGACCGCGTGATGGACCTGAAAATCATGTGCCGCGCCAGGCCCATGGATAAGGAACGGCTGGTCAAGCTGCTCCAGAAGAAGGACCAGGTAGTGGCCGTCACCGGGGACGGCACCAACGACGCCCCCGCGCTGAACGCCGCGCAGGTGGGGCTTTCCATGGGGGACGGTACCACCGTAGCCAAGGAAGCCAGCGCCATCACCATTCTGGACAATTCCTTCATGAGCATTTCCCGCGCCGTCATGTGGGGGCGTTCCCTGTACAGGAATATCCAGCGCTTCATCGTCTTCCAGATGACCATTAACGTGGCGGCCTGCCTCATTGTGCTCATCGGCGCGTTCCTGGGCACGGAATCCCCCCTCACCGTCACGCAGATGCTCTGGGTGAACCTCATCATGGACACCTTCGCCGCGCTGGCGCTGGCCTCCCTGCCGCCGGACGAACGCGTGATGCGGGACCCGCCGCGCAAGACGACGGACCACATCATCACCCGCCCCATGGGGCGAGACATCCTGGGCGTGGGAATCCTGTTCGTCGCTTTCCTGTTCGGCCTGCTGCAATATTTCAAGCATGCGGACATTACCAGCCTCACGCAGTTCAGCCTCAGCGGCTACTTCCGCAGCTACCTGGACTTCTCCACCCCGGAACATGAACTGACAGGTTATGAACTGTCCCTGTTTTTCACCATTTTCGTCCTGCTCCAATTCTGGAACATGTTTAACGCCAAAGCATTCAACACGCACCGGAGCGCCTTTGCACGCATGGGCGCCAGCATCGGGGGCTTCGGGGTGGTGGCTTTGCTCATCCTGGCCGGGCAATACCTCATCGTCACCTTCGGCGGCAAGATGTTCAACGTGGTGCCCCTGAGCTGGACGGACTGGGGCCTCATCTTCGCAGGCACCTCCCTTGTCCTGTGGTTCGGAGAACTGGCGCGGGCATTCACGCCGGACAAATCCGCAGGCCGCCCGTAAACCGTCCGGAAGCAACCTCCCGCGCATGACACGGACGGCGACGCCGCCCGGAAAACCTTCTTTCAACAAAGAAGCCCGCGGGCGTGTCACTCCCTGCATGGACCTGACACGCCTGACGGGCTCTATCTCCGGCCCCGCCGTTTTCCTCTGCCTGCTTTCCCTCTTTTTTTCCGCGTGTAAAAAGACGGAACAGGCGCCGCATGAAACGCCCACGATTATTTACGAACACCCCGTTACCATGGATATTCCGGTGACGGGCAGCTGGGTGGGCCACCTGGACGGCGTGGACAACGCCTCCATCGTCCCCCAGATTACGGGCTACCTGCAAACGCAGAATTACGCCAATGGCGCTATTGTGAAGAAAGGGGAAGTTCTCTTCCGCATTGACGATTCCACATTCAGGGACCAGGTATCCAAGGCCAAAGCCACCCTGGCCCAGGCGCAGGCCCAGCTCCAGCAGTTGAATTACGACGCGGAGATTTACAGGCCCCTGGCCGCGGAGAGCGCCATTTCCAAACAGAAATACGAGGATACGCGCTTCTCCGCCCTGGCCGCGGAAGCGCAGGTGCAGCAGGCCGCGGCGGCCCTGGCCCTGGCTGAAAAAAATCTTTCCTATACGGTGCTGTACGCGCCTTTTGACGGAATAGCCGGCATTTCCAGGACAAACATCGGCGACCTGGTCAGCCCGGAAAGCGGCCCCCTTGCCGTCGTCTCCTCCGTCAATCCCATCCGCGTCAATTTCGCCGTCACCCAGCAGGAATGGATTCAGCAGGCGGGCAAGAACGGGAATGAGGGCGTCCAGACGGGCAGCAAGCTGGACATCACGCTGAAAGACGGGACCAAATACCCGGAACAGGCCACGGTAGTGGCTATTGACCGGGCGTTTAATCCCCAAACAGGCACCATCCGCGTGCAGGCCAACCTTCCCAATGCGGACTATCTGCTGCGCCCCGGCATGTTCATCATCGCCACGGCCCGGCTGGCCACCGTCAAGAACGCGCTGACCGTTCCGGCGAAATCCCTTCTTTCCACGCAGGGGCGCTTTTTCGTCATTGTTCTGGATGAGGGCAGCCACCCTTCCCTCATTCCCGTACAGGCCGGGACGCAGCTTGGAGACCGGCAGCAGGTTATTCCCCTGAAACCGGATTCCCTCACCCCTCAAAGCAAAGTGGTCGTGGACGGCCTTCTCCAGGCGGAAGCGGCCTCCAGAAATCCGGCCGCCCGCCTGAAAGCGGTACCCTCCAGCAACCAATAAGCTCCTCCCGCCATGGCTGATTTCTTCATCAAGCGCCCCATTCTTTCCATCTGCCTCTCCGTCATCATTGTCCTGCTGGGGGCCTTTTCCATTCTGCGCCTGCCCATCTCCGAGTACCCGGACATCATTCCCCCCTCCATCCAGGTGACGGCCACTTATCCCGGGGCGGACTGTGAAACGGTGGTCAAATCCATCGCATCCCCCATCGAACAGCAAATGTCCGGCGTGGACGGCATGTCCTACATGACTTCCGTCAACACCAACAACGGGCAGATGAGCATGATGATCCTTTTTGAAATCGGCACGGAAGCCAACATGGACCAGGTGCTTTCCTACCTGCGCTACGGGCAGGCCACCTCCCAGCTGCCGTCGGAAGTCAGCGCGCTGGGAGTCTCCCTCCGCAAAACAAGCGGGCTGCCCGCCCTGGTCGTCAGCCTCTATTCCCCCCAGGGAACTTATGACGGCCTCTGGCTGGCCAATTACGCCTATATCAATATGGTGGACGCCATCAAGCGCGTGCCCGGAGTAGGAGACGTGCAGGTGTTCGGAGCCGGCCGCTACGCCATGCGCATCTGGCTGAACCCGGAAAAGATGGCCGCCCTGAATATTACGGCCCGTGACGTGATGCTGGCCGTCCAGGCCCAGAACGCCGTGAATCCCGCGGGCAAGATAGGCGCGCAGCCCGCCCCGCCGAACCAGCAGCTTTCCTTCACCGTAAAAGCGCCCGGACGCCTGACCAGCGTGAAGGAATTCGAAAATATCGTGGTGCGCGGGCAGGACAGTTCCATCGTAAGAGTGGGAGATATCGCCCGCGTGGAACTGGGCTCGGAAACCTACAGCCTCAGTTCTTCCGTAAACGGCATGCCCGCCGCTTCCATCGGCATTTACGAGGCGCCCGGCGGAAACGCCATCCAGCTGGTGGACAATATCAAAGACCTGCTGAAAAATACGGATATGCCGCCCGGCATGGATTACCTCGTTTCCCTGGACTCCACGCTGGCCGTCCGCGCCGGGATTGAAGACATCGTCAGCACGCTGGTGATTGCCCTGGGACTGGTGGTGCTGGTCGTCTTCATTTTCCTCCAGGGCTGGCGCGGCACGCTGATTCCGGCCTTTGCCGTTCCGGTATCTATCGTGGGCGCCTTCATCGCCTTTCCATTGTTCGGCTTTTCCATCAATACCATCTGCCTGATGGGGCTGGTGCTGGCCATCGGCCTGGTCGTGGACGATGCCATTGTGGTGGTGGAAGCAGTAAAGAACCATATTTCCAACGGGGAAAAGCCCCTCCAGGCCACCATTGCGGCCATGAAGGAAGTATCCGGCCCCATCGTCAGCACGGCGCTGGTGATTTCCTGCGTCTTTATCCCCACGCTGCTGCTGCCCGGCGTCACAGGCAAACTGTTCGAACAGTTCGCCGTGACCATCGGCATGTCCATCATCATTTCCGCCTTCTGCGCCCTGTCCCTCAGCCCCACCCTGTCCGCCGGGCTGCTGAAAGGGGGAAAAGCGGACTCCATTCCCCTGCTGGGGCCCTTTTTCAAATTGTTCAACAAGGGGTTCAACAAGGCGCGCGACTGGTACGTGGAAATCTGCGCCGGGCTTATCCGGCACATGTGGCTGTCCATCCTGCTGCTGGCCGTCATGACCGCCCTTCTCTTTCCCCTGGCCAGGCTTATTCCCAGCGGATTCCTACCCAATGAAGACCAGGGTTACCTGTTCGGCGGCGTGGAACTGCCGGACAATACCTCCCTGAACGTCACGGCGGACACCGCCGCGCGGATTGAGCAAATCATCAGGGAGGATCCGGGCGTAGACGTAGTCACCACCGTAAACGGCTTCAACCTCATCAGCTCCGTCCAAAGCTCATCTAACTCCTTCTTCTTCATCTCCCTGAAACCGTGGTCCGAACGGACTGCTCCGGGCATGACGGCGGACGGCATCGCCGCGCGCCTGAAAAGCAGGCTGAACGCGGAAATTTCCTCCGGCGTGGCGTATGTGGTCCCGCCGCCGCCCCTGCCTGGCGTAGGAACGTCCGGGGATGTCACGTTCCTGCTGGAAGACCGCCAGGGCATCGGGGAAAAATTCCTGGCCGCCAATACGTCCAAATTCATCGAGGCGGCGGAAAAGAGGCCGGAAATAGCGGACATCAGCAATTTCATGTCTCCCTCCAACCTTCAGTACAACCTGAATGTAAACACGGAGCAGGCCACCCTCCAGAATATGGACGTGGATGAAATTTACGCCACCATCCAAGCCTACATGGGAAGCGCCTTCCTGAACAATTTCAATATCTACGGGCAGGAATGGCAGGTGTACATGCAGGCGGACGCGCCGTACCGGGACAGCATCGACAAGCTTTCCATGTTCTACGTGCGCAACAATGAAGGAGATCCGGTTCCCCTGGATTCCGTAATCAACGTCACGCACGGCTGGGCCCCGGAATTCCTGATCCGCCAGAATATGTTCAACAGTTCCCAGCTCAACGTCACCCCGGCTCCGGGCTATTCCTCCGGCCAGGTCATGAACGCCCTGGAAGAAGTTTTCGCCCAGACCATGCCTTCCGGCATGGGATACGACTATTCCGGAATGAGCTACCAGGAAAAACAGGCGCAGAAAGGCATCACCATCGGCATGATTTTCGCGGCATCAGCCGTGTTTGTCTTTCTGATTCTGGCCTCCCTGTATGAGAGCTGGTCCCTGCCCGTAGCCGTCTTCATGACTGCCCCCATTGCCATCCTGGGAGCATTTCTGGCCCTGTGGATTACCGGGCTGGACCTCAACATTTATTCGGAAATCGGCCTCATCGTCCTGATTGCCCTGGCGGCCAAAAACGCCATCCTCATCGTGGAATTCGCCGTGCTGGAACTCCGGCAGGGAACGGACCTGCTCACAGCCACCCTGGACGCGGCCAGAATCCGCCTGCGCCCCATCCTGATGACCAGCATCGCCTTTATCATGGGCTGCCTTCCCCTGGCCGTCGCCACGGGAGCGGGCGCCGCTGCGCGGCAGGTGGTGGGCGTCGGGGTCATCGGAGGCATGTTGACGGCCGTCTTCATCGGGGTATTTTTCATTCCTTCCTTCTTCTACCTGATTGCCAAGCTCGCCGGGCTGGATAAAAAAGCGGCGCGGAAACTTCAGGAAAAGGAGCAGGGAGCCCCTGCCCCTGCGAAGCTGGCCGAATGACGCTCCCGAAACGGGCAAACCGGCTCCCCCACAGCTTCCCGTCCCCTTACATCCAGAATATCCAGGCCCAGAACGCCTTCACGAACACGAGCACCACGTTAATCAGCAGCCCCACTTTTACCATGGTCATCTGTGGGAATCTCCCCGTAGCGAAGGCCAGGGCGTTGGGAGGAGTGGAAACGGGGAGCATGAAGGCGCAGGAAGCTCCTATGCCCACCAGAAGCACCAGCGGCGTAGCAGACATGCCCATGGCGGAGGCCACCGTGACCATCAGCGGGGCCACCAGGGCGGCGCTGGCCGTATTGGAACAGAATTCCGTCAGCGACGTGATGAAGAGGCTGATGATGAGCAGGATGATGATGGGGCTCTGCCCCATGGCGAGAGAAGATACCTGATCCGCCAGGAATCCTGCCGCCCCCGTCTGGACGAGGATGCTGCTGAGCGTGATGCCGCCTCCGAATAAAAGCAGGACGCCCCAGTCCGTATTTTTGGCGATGCCGCCCCAGTTGATCACCCCGCACAGCGGCAGCAGCACCGCAGCGCTCAGCGCGATGAGCGTGTCCATGGACGGAATGCCGCCCAGAGCAGAGGAAAGGAAACTGCTGCACATCCAGCTCCCGGCCACCAGCACGAAGAGAATAAGAACACGCACCTGTCTGGCATTCAACCGGGCCTCCGCGTTTTCCCCTTTCGCCGGCTCCATATCCACATGCATCCCCAGATTCGGCCGGAGGAACAGGTACATCAGGAAGAAAACAATCACCCCGAACACCAGAACAATGGGCATGGCAATCCGGAACCATTCCGCAAACCCCATGCCGAGTTCATGCGCCGCAATGGCGTTGGGAGGAGACCCTACCAGCGTTCCCATGCCGCCGATGGAGGCGCTGTACGCCACCCCCAGGATGGCAAAAGGAGCCGTCGTTTTCAGTCTTTCCGCCGGAATACGGTCCAGAAGGCCGATCACCAGAGGGAGCATCATCGCCGCCGTGGCCGTATTGGACATCCACATGGAAAGAAACGCCGTAGCCAGGAAAATCAGAATCAGGGCCATCCCCAGACTCCCGCGGGCCATCCGGAGGATTTTTCCCGCCAGCCAGGCATCGATTTTCTGTTCGTGGAGAGCGCCGGCCAGGGCAAAGCCCCCGAAAAACAGGAAAATGGTGGGATCCGCAAAACCGGACAGCGCCTTTGCCCCAGGCAGAATCCCCATAAACATGGCAAGCACCGGCACCAGCAGGGAAGTTACGGTTACGTGCAGGGCTTCCGTCAGCCACAGGATGCCGATAAAGGTGAGAACAGCCAGCCCCCTGGCTACCTCCGGTTCCACGGGAAGCCACTTGAGCATGGCCAGGAAAAGAAGCACGTCACACGCAATGATGATGTAATTGCGGTGCCCTTTGGGAGTGTCTGTAGTACGATGGCGCATAAAGTAAAGATAAACGACGCTATTTTCTTTGTACGCATCAGAAAAACAGTGTCAATCCTTTTCCATAAAACCCCGGAAAAAGCCTTCCCCGGAAACAGGGAAACACGAATCAACCGCCGGCTTGAGAATACGCACGGCGCGGCATCACCGGAACAGCCGCGCCACCTCTTCCCGCTTCTGAAAAACGCAGGAAATCCAGATATGCAAAAAAACCGCCGTGCCATTGCACGGCGGCTTGTAAAAACTGTTTGATTGACGCGCGAAGGGACCACCTCCGCCCGGGCAATTATTCGGCGGCGGGTTCAGCAGCCTTCTTGGCAGCCGGCTTTTTGGCGGGAGCCTTCTTGGCGGCGGCAGCCTTGGTTTCAGTCTTTTTGGCCGGGGCCTTGGCCGCAGTCTTTTTGGCGGGAGCTTCCTTGGCGGCAGGCTTGGCATCCTTGGCAACGGGAACGGCCAGACGGATAGGCGCATTGGAATTCAACTTGGACTGTTCCTTCTTACGCTTGAGGTATTCAATACGTCTGCGGCGCTTGGTGACTTTGCGGATTTGCTGTCCCATAGTGATGATTGCTATGATATTTACTAATTCTTACGAGCTCCATGTGGCACATGGGCGTGGATACAACTACCAACCCCACCTCCCTTACGCAAGCACAAAGCGTTATTAAGGCACAGAAAGGCGGAGGCAGTCCCCGGGTTCCCCAATCCGTGCGGGAGAGGAAGACAACCGGGGCGAAGGAGGTTTTACCACAATTTCAGCGCATCCACCCGGACCGGCTGTTCCCAGCGCAGATGGTTCCGGATGGCGGAAGCGATGAATTCCAGGCCGCGCTCCACCGCCGCAACCAGTCCATCCCCGGCAGCCAGCCGCGCCGCGACGGCGGCGGACAGGGAACAACCCGTTCCGTGAGTGCTCACATCCTGTACGCGCGGGCGTTCCCATTGTCCCAGCAGACAGCCGTCCGGGCCGGCCAGCACGTCCTGGCAGTCCCCCTCCAGATGGCCGCCCTTCAGAAGGACGGGGCATCCGTACCTGACGGCGAGGCGCGCGGCGGCCTCCGGCAGTTCATCCCTTCCCGGATTCACGGAAGAGCGGAGCAGGACGGCAGCCTCATCCAGATTGGGAGTAAGCAACGCCGCTCCCGGCAGCAGAAGCTCTTCATAAACAGCCACCGCCTCTTCCCGCATCAGGCGGTCGCCCGCCGTGGCGATCATCACCGGGTCCACCACAACGGGAACATCCGCCCCGGCCAGCACCTCATGCACCGCACGAACGATAGCCGGGGAATACAGCATGCCCGTCTTCACGGCGCGCACGGGAAAATGTTCCAGATTGATGCGCACCTGGTCAGCCACCAGCGCAGGGTCCACCTCCTGAATGCCGCGCACTGTCCCGGGCGCCTCGGACACGACGCAGGTAACGGCCGTAAGCGCAAACGCCCCCATGGCATGGGCCGCTTTCAGGTCAGCCTGGAGACCGGCTCCCGCGGAGCAGTCGGAACCGGCAATCGTCATCATTACGGGAATACTCATGGCCCTGTTTTTAATCGGGAAGAAAGCTCTTGAACATCCAAAAATCCGCACGCGCCGCCTCAATGTCACAAATCCGGGTGGGAAAACAAGGAGGGAATGCCACAATCATCTCATGACGCACGCCTCCCCCGCCCCGGATGAACAGGAATTCTGGCTTTTCATTCAGGATGCCCCTCTGCCGGCCGCAGAGGAATTGCAGGAGAGCATGTTCCGCCTGGACGGCTGTTTCCGGCTGAACCTTTCCGGTGCGCCGGAAAACGCTCCGGACCATGTGCTGGAAGGAGAATATCTGGATGAAGAGGGAGAATCCCAGCTGGACGTATTCTGGGTCATGGAAACGGACGACGCGCGCCAGGCGTTCAAAAGGGACAACGCGGCCCTCCGGCAGATAGGGAACCGCACCAAAATGCTGCGCTTCATTCTGGAGGACGAATATGCCCTGGGCCATGTATTCGCCATGATTCACGCCATACTGGAACAACGGGACGGCCTGCTGGTCATTCCGGACTCCCGGGGGAACGTTATTCTGGAACGGAAGAAAGCTTTGGATTTCCTGAACAGGGAAATCCGGGAAAGTTAACGTTTCTGCGTCTGCGGAGCAGAACCGCCCTCACGCTCCGCATTCAGTTGAAGCGCCTTCTTTTTCCAGACTTCCGCCATATCCGCATCCTGAGAGGTTCCCTTTCCGGTGCTGTAGCAGACGGAAAGCATCAGCATGGCGTTGACGTGATTCTGCCCGGCGGCCAGCCGGAGCCAGTTGAACGCCTTTCCCTCATCCACAGGCACGCCGGAACCTTCCAGATAAGCCAGTCCCACGATATACTGGGAATGGGCGTCTCCGGCCGCAGCCGCCTGTTCATACCACTTCATGGCTCGCTCCATATCCCGCGCCACTCCCTGCCCCTTTGCATAAATGTTCCCCAGATAGACGGACGAAGGCGTATTCCCTCCGTTGGCGGCCTTCTCCAGCAGCGCCAGGCCGGAAGCGGCATCCTTCTCAAAACCCATCTTCCCCTCCATGTAAGCCCGGCCCAGCAGCCCCATGGCAGCCGGATGTTCCTCATCCGCCGCCTTGCGCCACAGCCCCAGCGCCTTGTTCAGATCCTGATCCGCGCCATCCCCCTTGAAATACATCATTCCCAACATGTACAGGGCGTTCCCCCGCTGGGTTCCCGGGCGGCCAAGCCCGTACTCAAACCACTCCCTGGCCGCTACGGCATCACGCTTGATTCCCGTCCCATACAGGAACATGGCGCCGATAACCGTTTCCCCGGAGTACCCGGAACCGGTCTCCGCCACGGAATCACACCAGGAACGCACGTCCAGCGGATGAACCCAGCCATTCTGCAACCCCTCCGCATACAGAGCGGCCACATCATTGAGGGCTTTTACATGCTCGCTGCCATTTTCCTTCTCGCGGCCGGCGCCCGCCACAGCAGCGTCCAGGCGCTCTCTCCATATTTCCGCCTCTTTCCGCACCGCAGACGGCTTTTCCCGTTCCGCTGAAGGAGCAGCCCGCTTTTCCCCGGAAGAAGGGGCGCGGTCACATCCGCTCAAAAAAAAGAAGGCGAAGGAAGCCGCCCATAAAGAGACAATTTTTTTCATCATGGCCATTACCATAAGACAGCCTCATCAGGCTGCCAAGAAGAGAAATGACGGAAACGCCGCCTCCGCACGCCGCGGAAGGGAGAAGCCGGAGAGCCGGATTTCCTCTTTTTGCATTGAATATTTTCCTCTTTTTGCTCTACTGAAACCAGTTCAACCTCTGATGAAATTCGTTCTGCCCCTGTATCTCTTGACATGCCTGGGCCTGGCGTTCCTGGTAAGTTTTTCCTGCCGGGGTTCCGCGACGGAACTTCCCGTAAAATACGTCTTCGAGCTGTCGGATGAGCCGGTGAAAGTGCATCCCGGCAAAATAGATACCAAAAGCGTTTTCTTCCCCAAATACGCGCGCGGCACGTCTCCGGAAACCCTGAAGCGGCAGGCCGCCCTCTTCCAGTCCAAGGCCTCTCACGAGGCCTCCAAAAGCAAACCGGCCATCAGCATCCACATGAATGACGACAAAATGGAAAGGGACGTCCATGAGCGGTCAGGCTATGAATTTCACCATGCGGAAAACCAGGAAGACATTGTCATCACAACCGAGACGCCGGACGAGGAAGTCTGGCTGAACGCCGGGGATCCGGACAGTCCCTTTTTCCATACGCCCCGTTCCGCCGCCAATACGGGAACTCGCGGAACCGCTACACCTTCCGATTCCTGGCCCGCCTGGAATGAAGAAGAAGTCAACCTGCACATGAACCTTCCGGAATCGGCGCCGCGCCCCCTGGTAGTGCAGCCGGCTCCGTCCGGAGCCATCCGCACCATCATCAAATCCTTTAACGGAACCGTTTTTGAAGCGGATGCGCAGCCCATGCATCCCGTCTGGGATCAGCTTCCGCCCGGATACGTTCCTATTCCGGCTCTTCCGGCCTATCAGCCCGCTATATTGAAGAAATTACAATAGGAGGGGGGCAGAAAGCCTCAGAACTTGAAGCGGACAGCCCCGAAAACAGACCATCCGTTAAAGGCTTTGGCCGTTGCCGAATCCACATGGCTGGTGACATACTCTACAGCCAGCATCAGCTTGACCGCATTGACGGCCTCCGGACACAGATAGCAATTCAGCCCCAGGTAAAAGGAATGCATGCTGTCCACCCATGCGGGGTAATGAGTGACGCTGGGCACATAACGGGTATTCAGCTTCACAGAACGGTTCCCAAAAGAGCACTGGTATTGAAAGACGCCCTCAAGATGCGGGGAAATCCGGTAAATGGGCTGCAACACCAGTCCGTACACATTCTTTGCATCAGGCTGGCCTACAATTCCCACGCCTGCCAGCAAATTCCCCATGATGGAGAAAGCGCCGCGGCTGGCGTCCCAGCTCAGGGAAATCACGTCCTGCGCCCCCGTTCCGCAGTAGTCGGATGTGGAGGGAATTTTCCTTCCCCGCCATTCCGTAAAATTATGGGCATACTGGTACCCCAGAAACTGGCTGTCCCACATGGGAGAAGCCACCTTCCACTTCATGGCGTTCAGGAGAAACAGGTTGTCCGCGGAATGGAACTGGATTTCATCCTTCAAATCCGTACCGTTCGCATTCAGGTAAACGCCGTAGGAATGGTACAGGCTCTTGGCATCCTTCTGAAAATTGGCCTCCAGCCCCCAGTTGGAAATAGGGATTAATTCATTGCACAGGGCGGACCTTTCCACTGTTTTAATCCGTGAGGAAGCCAGGCAATATTCCGACGTCAGGTGAGGCGTCAGCTTGCCGGCCCTGAGCTTGACGCCGGACATGGTCTTTTCCAGATAAAGTTCATACAGGGACCACTCCGTGTGGCTGCCGATCCATTCTCCCCGCACTTCGCGGTGCCGGCCTTCCAAATCCCCTACATTCGTCAGATTGGACAGACGCCAGGAACCGTCCCCCATCAGGATGTCGCCGCCCAGGTAAGCGCGCCTCCACCCGTTGTTATGACCGCCGGAAGAAGCGCAGAATTTATTGGCTCCATTGGGGCTGACGGCTGCTGCCTGATACTGGCCGATCAGCGTCAGCTTCACCTTCCTGATCCATGAGGAATCATTCCGGTACAGCACGGGACCGCGGTCCAGCACCCGGCACAGGGACGGCAGAGATTCCCCGGAAACCGGCTGGAACTGAGTTGCCCCCACACCGGCTTCCGCCGAAGGAAAGGCGGCACACCAGCAAACGGCCAACAAGGACATCCCCGGAAAAACAAGCTTCATCATAGGTTAAACAAACAAATTGGGCGCACATCTTAAGGAGCCGCCTTTGAAAATCAAGCCCGGATGTTCCTTTCGACATCACAGGTTTCTGAAAGGGTTGTTACAAAGAACGGCAATGGTGAACGCAGCGGTACGCCCTTACGGAGCGCCACTATCAAAAGGCTTAGGGACGCAGGTTTCGGCACGGCCTGGAGTTATGGCGACATCAGCCTGCGTATCATCGGCCTGACGAATGGGGGCCATTCCTCATCATTCCCGACGCGATGGAGAAACCATAATGAAGTCCCCTGGCATCATCGCTAACGTTTACCGGCTCCAGCGCATCATTCCGGCAAGCTTTCCCTCCCGGCCCGCATGGAGGAACATGCCTGAATAACTACCTCCCGCTCCTGCGGGGAAAGACCGTAAATGTCTTCCATCAGCACATTCATCCGCTCATCCCCTTCCGGACAATAGCGGACCGCGAGCGCGTCCGCCAGCCTTTCCGCCTCCCGCAACAGGGGAAGGCCGGGCACGCGGATGGGGGCCCGGAGGATAGGGGCGGTATCCATCTGGAAAAAATCCCCCTGCATTTTTCCCCGGCGGAGAAACCAAAACTGCATCAGGCGCGAATTGAACAGAGCCGCCAGATATTTCATGCTCACGCGTTCCGAGCGAATCACGTTGAATGCCATCATCACATAAGCCTCCTTTTCCGTATAGGAGAAGGTTGGACGGGCACACTTCCTGACGGCCAGGATTTTGGGGCCGGGACGGAAAAAACGCTCCTGCCGGGGCCAGTGCACATGGTAGTATTTCATGCGGCCCATGCGTGTTTCCCGCCGGGCCTCCATCAGGGGACGGAACTTTTCCAAATGGCGCAAAAGCGTAACGGCCTGCTCCGCTCCGTTGGACGGGGTCAGATATAACAACACCTTCTCAGGATCGTTCAGCGCATGCCGCCCTGCCTGAACAGGTTCATACAGAGGCTTGAGAAAACGCCGCTCCCGTTCCGGCAGCAGGTCAACATACCCCTTAGGCACGACGAATACCCCATCCCCCCTCCGGATTCCGAACCGCCGCACGGTTTCAGGCCCCAGATTCTCCAGAGCGCGGGAGGAAACGACGTCTGGATTCGGCACAATCCCCTGCGTCATTTCCTTTGCGGCGTCCAGCCTGAAATTCCGGCACGCCTCCATCTTTTCCAGAAGACGCCGCTCTGCTGAAGAGCAGAAGGACAATCCTTCCCTGACGCACGTTCCAGCATCTTCCGGCAGGGGAAATTGACGGTACGGCTCATGTTCCAGAAATGATTCCACTTCATTCACGGAGCCGCCAAAACGGCGGTATTCCGGAACCAGACGCTTGCCTTCCTCTCCCTTTTTCTCCGCCAGAACAGTCATGGTATGGACGCGGGCGGATTCAAACACCCGGCAGGCTCCGAAATCCGACAAGCGCAGCAAACCGCAATCTTCCAGCAGCTTGCGGCGGAGAAAGGCGGCTCCGGCATTAGCCATCCACTTGTTGGGAACGACCAGATGCATCACGCCCCCCCGCTTCAGGGCATCCAGCCCCACACAGGCAAACACGTACCAGTAATCCATGCGGGAAGAACAGTAGGAAGCAAGAGAAGAACATTTCAACCGGTCAAATAATTCCTTGTTCCCTTTTTCCCCGACAAAAGGGGGATTGCCGATCACCAGATCAAAGCCTCCTTCCTCCATGACCGTTGAAAGGCCCTGCCGCCAGACGCCGAACGCTGACATATCCAGACTGTCCCCGCACAGCAGGCGATCCCGTAACTCCCCCTTTCCTCCGGCGGCGAGCCATGCGCAACGAAAACGGAAACGGGCCACTTCCAACGCCTCCGCACAGACATCCACTCCGTAAATATTCTCTTCCAAAACGGAGCGGATTAAATCGGACTCCGGACACCCCGGTTCCAGACGCTTTCTGCGGGAGACAAGCTCCCGGAGCATTCCCATGGTGAATGCTCCGGCCCCGGCGGATAAATCCAGCACACGGACACTTCCCAGCAACCCGGCTTCTTCATCATCGCTCCTGGGAGCAGGCAATCTGGATTCCAGCCAGGAAGATACCGCTTCCCGGGCCATCCAGCGAACAAGAAAGCCGGGGGTATACACCGTCCCGGAACGACGGGCATCCGTCAGGAAACGCCCCAGCAATCCTTCCAGCACGGCAGGAGTAACAGCCCGGCGGGCCTCCTCTTCCCTCAAGGAAAAAGCGAATCCCCCCGGCAGCCGGCCCTCACGGCCAGCCTGCCGTTTCAGCAAATTATTCATCACCGCCTCTTTCAACCGCCCCCAGGTTTCAGGACGGCCCCCGCCGCCCTTCTCCACGGCGAAACACTGAGCTATAAAACAATCCTGAACGTTCCGCTCCTTCACTGCGGCATTCGTACACTACTGGAACGGGCCGCGCAATCAAAAGGAGAAATTGTCCGGGAAGCCAGCTTCAGAACATTCATGCCCGGAATGCCCTTTCCTGGACAATCCCGGCGCGCTTACACCGGCAATGCCTGTTTCCATGGAGGCAACACCCCATTTCATAAATCCGGTTTCCCTATCAGGTTTCTCAATTCGTTTCTCTATTCCCTTATTTTGGAATAAATAAAATCCGGCTTTGCCATCAGCAAGCCGGACTAAAAAAGAGATGGTACCCCGTCACGGGCTCGA
>NZ_DKYW01000007.1:54360-128365 GCF_002493465.1 Akkermansia sp. UBA7090 | reverse complement strand
ACTGCGGATTCTAAATCCGTGTTACGAGGAGAATACCTGAATGAGTGATTTCGAATAAAACGCCACCTGTCCCAAAGAGCCAAGAGATAAGCGTTTTCACGTGAAAAGAGCCGCACGACGACTCCTTTTTTCAGAAGAAAGCAAGTTTGAAATCATTTTCAGTACGATTAAAAAATAAAAAATGATGTAGAATAATCCTGCCGCGAGATTTTCAAAAGACTCCATCTGTTGATATTCAGCAAATTCATTCTATAAAAAACATAGAAAATCAATAAAATATTCTGAAAGGGAGTGGGGATATATTCAGTATCTCGTAACCATCTGACCGTATAAATGATGTTGAATATACGGGAAAAAATACGGGAACGCGGGAAAGTTTCAACAGACGGAAGAAACAGCGCTTTTAATCGACCAGGGCTGCTGGAGAGAAGCAGCAGCGTTTGCCACCTTTCCAGATGTTGCCGGGGGAGGTAAAAACAAGCAGACATTAATGTCTGCGGCGCCTTGCCAGAAGGCCTCCCAGTCCCAGGAACGCCAGAGAGGATGTCGCCGGTTCCGGAATCTGGCTGATGGAAAGGGAACCGATGGTCATGGAACAGCCGTTGCCGGATGTGCTGGCCCAGCCTCCCAAGGTGAGACCGTTCAAATAGAGAACTGACTTTTCATAGTTGATTTCCGTTTTATTGACTAATGCCGTGTCTCCAAGGAATGCCTCCACATAGGTAGAGCCGTCTTCCGCCAGGAAATTGACGGTGAGCGTGCCGGAATAGATGTCGGAAACGGAGCCGCTTTCCCCGGAAACATTCATGTTATTTCCATTATTGGAAAAAGCCCAGGTGTTGGTGGTGGTGGAAAAACCGAAGGCCGTCGTTTGCGTGTTGTATGCTCCAAAGCCCAGGGAGAACACGGGGCCATTTCCAAGCTGAAGGCCGGAAACGTCCATTACAAAGGAATAGGAAGCCTTGGACAGGGAAATATATAAGGAAGAGATATCGATCCATGCCCTTTGAGAGGAATCTGCCAGAATCAGGGATCCGTTTTCAATAGAGGGGCCTGTCCCGAATTTGTCAAGTTCTACGAAGAGTCCGCCTGTGGTGGAAGCGCCGCTTTCTGTGAATGCATCCCAAGAGGCAAGGAGCTGGGAAGCCTGTGAACAAGAAATTCCCCACAGCGCAAGAGCCAGAAATATAGTCTTTTTCATAAAAGAGATAATTTGATAATATTAAGAATATATGGATTTTTAATCAGGCAGTCAAATCTAACATTATTTCACAGGTTGTTAGAAAAAATCATGACATCCCATTCGAAAGGGATGTCATAACCAAAGATTCTTCATCCGAAATTCAGAGGTCTAATATTCAGTCTGTTTTGATTTTTATCCATGATCTCCAATCTCAGGCAATCCGTTCTTCATTTTTGAGGGGATTTTTATTCATCAAGTGTAGCTAAGAACGCCTGCCAACAAATCATTTTACTGGGAAAGTACACTTTCATTCCCTGCTCCGCTATCCGGCATGAATGACTTTCCCGTTATTGGAATAGCAACGGCCGTCCAGTTATACACCTGTTATTATCATTTTATTCACACCTCTTCCCTCTTTTTTCAGAATCCGCATTCTTTTTTTCAGAAAAAACATGAAACAGGAAAGACTGCATGGAAGGGGAAGAAAACAGGGAACGCTTCTTATGCCATCGAAAAATCCAGAACGAAACATACGATTTTTCACAGGCGTTTTTTACTTTCCGTAAATCATCGCCATGTCTTTTCCACCTCCTTGAAACCATTTCCCCGGAACGGAACGAGGAAAACGTGACGACAATTGTCCTTGTTCCAATGACGGGCGGGCGGTAGATTTTCCGCGCCATATGAGCAGATCATCCAGAACAGAACGCCTTGATTACCTGAAAGACCAGTTACGTAAAAGGGTTGTCATCCTGGATGGCGCCATGGGCACCAATATCCAAAAATTCAGACTGGAAGAGAAGGATTACCGCGGAGAACGTTTCGCGGATGCGGCACGCTATCCCAACGATTTAAAGAATAATAACGACCTTCTGGTTCTGACCAGGCCGGATATTATTCTGGATATTCACCGCCGCTTTCTGGACACGGGACGGGCGGATATTCTGGAAACCTGCACATTCGGAGCCACCAGCATCGGCCAGCATGATTATTTCTGGCGCCGTCCGGAAGAAGGCAGCCACAAGAACCAGCAGTATTTCCAGGAGGTGGTGAACGCCCCTGAACTGAAAGCCCTTGTCCGGGAATTGAACC
This sequence comes from Akkermansia sp. UBA7090, assembly GCF_002493465.1. NCBI lineage: Bacteria > Pseudomonadati > Verrucomicrobiota > Verrucomicrobiia > Verrucomicrobiales > Akkermansiaceae > Akkermansia > Akkermansia sp. UBA7090. The sequence continues at coordinate 126,090 of NZ_DKYW01000007.1, read as the reverse complement.
TGTCTGCTGCCGCGCTCGCCCGGCAGGCGTGCGACGAAGCGGAAGCCGCAGACGGCAAGCCCCGTCTGGTGGCCGGCTCCATCGGCCCCATGCCCGTCACCTGTTCCCTGTCCCCCGACGTGAATGATCCCGGCTTCCGCGCCGTGAATTTCCGCCAGCTCAGGCAGGCGTACCGGGATCAGGCGCTGGCTTTGCTGGAAGGGGGAGTGGACATGCTGCTGGTGGAGACGATTTTCGACACGCTGAACGCCAAGGCTGCCCTGTTCGCCATTGAAGAAATTTTTGAGGAACAACCGGAAAGCTCTGTTCCGGTCATGGTGTCCGTCACGCTGACGGACAAAGCCGGACGCACGCTGTCCGGCCAGACGATTGAAGCATTCTGGAATTCCATCCGCCACGTGAGCCCCTTCTCCGTAGGCATCAATTGCGCCCTGGGGCCGGACCTGATGCGCCCCTTTGCGGAAGAACTGTCCGGACTGGCGGATTGCCACATGTCCGTTTACGCGAATGCCGGGCTTCCCAACCCGCTCAGCCCTACCGGCTACGACCTTCTGCCGGCGGACATGGCCCGGTTCATGAAGGAATACGCGGACCAGGGCCTGCTGAACATCGTGGGCGGCTGCTGCGGAACCACTCCGGAGCACATCGGCGCCATTGCGGCTGCCGTGGAAGGAATGCCTCCGCGCGTTCCGGTTCCCCAAACGCCTGCGCTTCGCCTGTCCGGATATGAAGCGTATAACCACACGCGGGAAAAAAACACCCTCTTTGTCGGGGAACGCTGCAACGTGGCGGGCTCTCCCAAATTCGCCCGCCTGATTCGTGAAGGAAACTACGAGGAAGCGGTATCCATTGCCCGGCAGCAGGTGGAAAATGGCGCGCTGGTATTGGATTTCTGTTTTGACGACGGCCTGATCGACGGGCCTCAGGCCATGATCCGCTTCCTGAACCTTGTTTCCGCAGAGCCGGATATCGCCCGCGTTCCTTTCATGGTGGATTCCTCCAAATGGGAAGTGCTGGAAGCGGGGCTCCAATGCATGCAGGGCAAGGGAATCGTGAATTCCATCTCCCTGAAGGAGGGGGAAGCAGAATTCCTGAAGAAAGCGGCGCTGATTAAGAAGTACGGCGCGGCGGTCGTGGTCATGGCGTTTGACGAACAGGGACAGGCCGCCAATTACGAGGATCGCGTCCGCATCTCCAGACGAGCCTATGACTTGCTGGTAAACCGGGTGCAGTTTCCTGCGGAAGACATCATTTTTGACCCGAACGTCCTGACCGTAGGCACCGGCATTGCGGAACACGCCGATTACGCTCTTGATTTCTTCAAGGCCGCAGGCTGGATTTCCCGGAACCTGCCGCATGTCCACATTTCCGGCGGCATTTCCAATGTCTCCTTTGCCTTCCGCGGCAACAACCCGGTGCGGGAAGCCATGCATTCCGCTTTCCTGTACCACGCTACGCAGCAGGGGCTGGACATGTGCATCGTGAATGCCGGGATGCTGGAGGTGTACGACAATATTCCCAAGGACAGGCTGGAGCTGATTGAAGACGTTCTGCTGAACCGGAGGACGGACGCCACGGAACGCCTGACGGACTACGCGGAAAAACTGGCTGCGGAAAAAACCGGAGACGGAAAGGAGAAAAAAACCGTACTGGCCTGGAGGGAACAGGACGTCTCCAAACGCCTGGAATATTCTCTTATCAAGGGCATTACCGAATTTGTTGACGCGGATACGGAGGAGGCCTTTCAGGAACTGGGGTCCCCGCTGAACGTGATTGAAGGCCCTCTGATGGCCGGCATGAAGGTTGTGGGGCAACTGTTTGGGGACGGCAAAATGTTCCTGCCGCAGGTGGTGAAAAGCGCCCGCGTCATGAAACAGGCTGTAGCCTGGCTCACCCCCTATATAGAAGCGGACAGCAAAGGTGCCGCCAAGGCGGGAAAAGCCGTGATCGCCACCGTGAAGGGGGACGTGCATGACATCGGCAAGAATATCGTCGGCGTGGTGTTGGGCTGCAATGGTTTTGAAATGATTGACCTGGGCGTCATGGTCCATTGCGATACCATTCTGGACCGGGCGGAAGCGGAACAGGCGGACCTGGTGATGCTTTCCGGGCTGATCACCCCCTCTCTGGAGGAGATGTCCCATGTAGCCGCGGAAATGGAACGCCGGGGGATGACCATTCCCCTGATGGTGGGGGGAGCTACGACATCTGCCCTGCACACGGCCCTGAAAATAGCCCCCCATTATCAAGGAGCCGTGGTGCATACGGAGGATGCCTCCCAGGTGGTGCCCGCAGCCGCCTCCTTGGTGGGAGAAAAAAAGGATTCCTACATTGCCGCCGTGAAGGCCCGGCAGGAAGAATTGCGCAACAATCATGAAAACAAACCAGTCCGCGACCTCCTGCCCCTGGAAAAAGCCAGGGAATTGCGGTGGAAGGGGGCGGAAGGCGGCTATCTCCCCCCCGTTCCCGCCCGTCTGGGCCCGGTTTCCATCGGCAGCCTGCACAGCTCCGTAAGCTGCGGCTGCTGCAGTGACGATCCGCGTTATTACGTAACTATTCAGGAGCTTATCGAGCGCATGGACTGGACGCCTTTTTTCCACGCCTGGGAGCTGCACGGCACATGGGACCGCGCCCGCCGGGAGTTCCGCACCAAGGACCCGTCCAAGGCTGAGGCGGCCGCGGCTCTGTACCAGGACGCCCTCCGCCTGCTGGAACAGGCCGTGAAGGAAAACCGCTACCAGGCGCGCGGCGTCATAGGCATTTTCCCGGCCAATTCAACGGCCAGTCATGACGACATCACCGTCTGGGCTGATGAATCCAGAACCATTCCCCTGGCTACGCTGCTGACGCAGCGCCAGCAACTGGACAAACAGGGGAAACCCCGGCTGGCGCTGGCGGACTTCATCGCTCCCGAAGGCGTCAGGGATTACGTAGGGGCCATGGCGGTCAGCATCCACGGCTCCCGCCGCTGGGCAAAGGAATGGGAAGCCAGAAACGACTCCTACCGCGCCCTGCTGGTCAGCTCTCTGGCGGACCGCCTGGTGGAGGCCTTCGCAGCCATCGCCCATGATAAGCTGCGCCTTTTGTGGAATATTCCGGAAGGGTCCGGCGTGCGTCCCGCCTGCGGGTACCCCAGCCAGCCGGACCACCAGGAAAAGGAAACCGTCTTCACCCTGCTCCACGCCCGGGAGGAAGCGGGCATGAGCCTGACGGAAACATGGATGATGCAGCCCGTTTCTTCCGTCTGCGCCCTCGTCTTCTCCCATCCGGAAAGCACTTATTTCTCCGTGGGCGTCACCGGGGAAGACCAGCAGGAGGATTACGCCTCCAGAAAGCGGGCCTCCCGGCCCTGACCTCCCCTTTCCCTTTGATGCAGCATACCGACCAGATACAGGCCCTTTCGGAATTCCTGCTGGAATACGCCACCACCCTCATGGGCGCGGGAGTGCATACCAACCGCGCCGTGCGCAATATTTCCCGCATTGCCGCCGCGTATGGATACAGCGCGGACATGACCATTTTCCAGCGCAATATCACCATGAGCCTGATCTGCAAGAATGACGAGACGCTGCGCCGCACCTCCGTCCGGAAACTGAAACCTCTGGCGTTCAACCTGAACCTGATCCAGCAGCTCAGTGAATTGAGCTGGCTCCCGGTGGACAACAACGTCAGCATTGCGGAAATGGAACAGGCATTCCGCTCCATGGTGCGCACCAAAAGATTTTCCCGCTGGACGGACCTGCTCCTGGTCAGCGTGGGCAACGCCGCCTTCTGCCGCCTGTTTAACGGAGACCTGTGGGCCATGCTGACCGTGTTCGCCGCCACCATGCTGGGCTTTCTGGCCAAGCAGCAGCTTACCCGGCTGAAATACAATCCGCTGGGGGTCATCATCCTTTCCGCCTTCACCGCTTCCATGGCGGCCGCGTGCGCCGTCCTTTTCCAGATAGGCTCCACACCGCAGATCGCCCTAGCAACCAGCGTCCTGTTCCTGGTGCCCGGCGTCCAGATGATCAACTCCATTATGGACCTGATGCACGGCCACATCCTGATGGGCATTTCCCGCGGCGTCCACTCCATCATGATGATCGTCTGCATCGCCATCGGCCTTTCCGCAACCATGCTCATCGTCGGGGTAAACAGCTTATGAATCCGGATTTTATTTCATCCATCCTTCTAGACGGGCTGATGGCAGCCATCGCCGCCACGGGATTTGCCGTCATCTCCAATCCGCCCAAGCGCGCCATTGCCGTTTCCGCCGTTCTGGCGGCCGTCGGCCACGCTTTCCGCTTTTACATGCAGCATTCCTGGACCATTGACATTTCCAGCGCCACCTTCATTGCCGCCTTCACCATAGGCATGCTGGGCGTCATGACGGCCAAGCTGGTAAAATGCCCGGCGGAAATATTCGCTTTCCCTTCCCTGCTTCCCATGATTCCCGGCGTGTACGCCTATAAGACCATTCTGGCCCTGATGCAGTTCATGCAGGAGAACCAGGACGCGGCCGTCATGAACCGGCTGATCGTGGACATCTGCAAAAACGGCATCACCGCCTTCTTCATCATCTTTTCCCTGGTCATCGGCGTAGCCATACCCATGCTGATGTTCAAACGGTTGAGCTATACACGCGTCATCAAGCCGGGGCATTGACCTTCAAACAAGGGAGACAGGGCATTTTTCTCTTGCCAGACTGCGCCCCGTGTGGTTTACTACGCCCCGCAACGGCAGAAATGCCTGAGCAGACAGCCCCATAGTGTAATTGGTAACACACCTGATTTTGGTTCAGTATTTCTAGGTTCGAGTCCTGGTGGGGCTGCCAATCCAACCCTCCTTGAAGGAGGGTTTTTTGTTGCCTTTTTCAGGATTCATCCTCTCCCGGAGCGCGCTTGAACGCCATTTCCCATCATCTGCGCAAAATTCTTGAAAATCCAACAGCCGTACTGCCGCGCATGAAGCATGCGGTGGTGAAGGAGAAGGCTGGAAAGAGAGGTACTCCATGAACGGCTCGCATACGGCATTCCGGGACGGTAAAAGCTCTTGCGTTACAGGGATTTTTTTGCATAATCCCCCGGCAGGAATGACGGAAAAACCTATACAACTGGGGCTCGCCGGGCTGGGAACGGTCGGTTCCGGCGTTTATGAAACGCTGTGCCGCAATCACGCCCTTCTGGAAGCCCGGAGCAAGATTCCTTTCAGGCTCAAGCGCATCGCCGTGCGCAACCTGGAAAAGCCCAGGGAAACCGTCGTTCCCCGGGAACTTCTGACGGACGATTGGCAGGATTTGGTCAATGACCCGGAAATAGACATCATTATTGAGCTGATTGGAGGGACGCGCCAGGCTTACGACCTGGTGACGCTGGCCCTCCGGGCCGGCAAGCCCGTCGTTACGGGGAACAAAGCTCTTCTGGCCGAGTACGGAGCGGAGATTTTCAAGCTCTCCGCGGAAATGGGCACCCCCATTTATTTCGAAGCGTCTGCCGGCGGCGGCATCCCCATTATCCAGAGCTTGCAGAATTCCCTGATTTGCAACCACATCAATTCCATTGTGGGCATTATTAACGGAACGTCCAACTATATTCTTTCCGCCATGGGGGAACACGGGGCCGATTACGCGGACGCCCTGGCCCAGGCCCAGAAGCTGGGCTTCGCGGAAGAAGACCCTTCCCTGGACGTCAATGGCTGGGATGCCGCCCACAAGGCGCTCATCCTGACGATGCTGGCTTACGGGACAACCATTTCCCCGGATAAAATTTACGTCAGAGGCATTGAGAATATCACCAGCCGGGATTTCGAGTTTGCCAAAAAACTGGGCTATACCATCAAGCTCCTTGTCGTCATCCGGTATCATGAGGGGCAGGAAGACGCCCTGGAACTGCGCGTCCAGCCCTGTTTTGTCCATGACTGGCACATCCTGGCTTCCGTGAACGGCGTGTTCAACGCCATTTCCGTCAACGGGGATATTGTGGGGGAAACGCTGTTTTACGGCCGCGGAGCGGGCAAGAACCCCACAGCCTCCGCCGTCATCAGCGACGTCATCACTGCCATGCGGGAAAGCCGCTATCCGGAATACCATACGGGCTTCAATCCCTATGCCAAGGCCTGCGGGATCATGCACATTAATGATACGGTCACTCCGTATTACGTCCGCTTCCAGGTGGTGGACCAGCCGGGCGTCATTGCGGAAATAGCCCGCATTCTGGCCACCTTCGGCATCGGCATTTCCGCCACCTCTTCCCTCCCCAGCCATATTGATGAGGGCGGAGCCCCCTGGAACGACCTCGTTTTCATCCTCCACTCCTGCCCGTGGGGCCAGCTTCAGAAGGCGCTGGAGGAAATAACCCGCATTTCCTGCGTGGCGGCGGAACCCCGCGTCCTGCGCATAGAACATCTTCTTCCTCAATCCTAACCTACATATCATCCTGTTACATGGCTCTTATCGTTCAAAAATTCGGGGGCAGCTCCGTCGGCACCATTGACCGCATCCGCAATGTAGCGCGCCGCATCCATGAAACCGCCAGGGAAGGCAACCAGGTGGTCGCCGTCGTTTCCGCCATGAGCGGCGTGACGGACAAGCTGATTGGCCTTGCCAAGGAATTGTCTGAAACCCCTTGCGAACGCGAACTTGACGTGCTGATGGCCACCGGCGAACAGCAGTCCATCGCCCTGCTCTGCATGGCTCTGCATGAACTGGGGGAAAAAGCCGTGTCCTTCACGGGGGCGCAGGCCGGGATCACCACCTTCGGCAGCCACACGCGGGGGCGCATCCACAACATTGACCCAACGCTGATGAACAAGTACCTGCTGGAAGGCAACATCCTGATCTGCGCCGGCTTCCAGGGGGTTACGGAAGAAGGAATGGTCCAGACGCTGGGCCGCGGCGGTTCCGATCTCTCCGCCATCGCCATCGCGGCCGCCCTGAAAGCGGACGTGTGCCAGATTTTCACAGATGTGGACGGCGTCTATACCTGTGACCCCCGCGTGGTCAAGGACGCCAAGAAAATACAAACTCTTTCATATGACGAAATGCTGGAAATGGCTTCCAACGGGTCCAAGGTGATGCAGTCGCGTTCCGTGGAATTCGCCAAAAAATTCGGCGTCGTCTTTGAAGTTCGCAACTCCATGAACAACAACCCCGGTACAATCGTGCAAGAAGAAACCCCCTCCATGGAAGCCGTCGTCATCCGCGGCATTTCCATTGACCGCAACCAGGCCCGCGTTACCATTACCGGCATTCCGGACCAGATCGGCTACACGGCCCAGATACTGGGCGCCCTGGCAGAAGCGGAAATCAACCTGGATATGATTCTGGCCAATACTGCCCATGACGGCTATGTCCGCCAGTCCTTTACGATGCCCTCCAACGAACTGGGCCGCGCCCAGGCCGCCCTCAAACCGGTTATGGCCGCCCTCGGCTCCACCGTCAAGGTGGAAACGGAAGCGGGACTGGCCAAGCTTTCCCTGGTCGGCATCGGCATGCGTTCCCATTCAGGCGTGGGAGCCACCGCTTTCAAGGCCCTGGCGGACGCCAATATCAAGATCGGCATGATTTCCACCTCGGAAATCAAGATTGCCGTGATGGTGGACGAATCCGATATTGAGGAAGCGGCCCGGGTAGTGCATAAGGCGTTCAACCTGGGAGCCTGATTTTTTCAGTATTTATCAACTCTTTTTTCCGCGCCGGTTCACGTTCCCGTGAACCGGCTTTTTCATGCGGCAAGAAAAGCAGCCCTTTCCCGGAAGAGGAACGCCATTCCCCGTTTCCTTCCAAATTCCGAATGAAGGAAGGGCCGTCTCTCTTCACATACTGTGGCGGGCGGAACGGCCGTCATAGAAACACAGGAAAATGACGCCGTCCTTTCCCTGTTCCGGTTTTACCGGCTTGCCGCCCAGGTTTTTCAGCGTTCACCTAAAATCCATGCCTCCTGGCAACGGAATTCTCCGGGGGAAAGGGAAGTCCTTACAGGTACGGAGCAAAAAAGCACAACAAACAGAAGGTTCATCTACAGGGAATCCACCGTCCTCCGCACCGCGCAGAGGCTGCCGCAGTCAATCCCTGTTATTGCACCCGTATCGTCTGCTCAATCAGTTCGTTCAGGCGCGGCGCAGTAATGCCGCCAACCATATCCTTCAGCTTCATTCCTTCCAGATACAGAACCGTTAGAGGAACGGCTTCCAGGCCATATTTGCGGGCTATGTCCGGATAGGCGTCCGCATCAATCAGCACGGCAAACGCCTTGCCGTCCTGCGATTCGGCATAAGATTTTACCGCCTGGACGTAATCCATGGCCGGGCGGCTCCACGAAGCGTAAAAAACAAGAAGCACCTTGCGGCCGGAAAGTTCCGTAAGCTGCCGCATGTCCTCTCCCTTGTAATCCATCCATACGGGGGCCTTTTTCTTGGGTTTTGCGGGCGGGAGGACTTTTTTGGGAGGGTCAAACGTCCTTTCCAGAGGGCGCGGAGCGGGCTTTTTTTCCGCATAACGGGCGCGACGTTCACTGGAATCGTCGCACCCGGTCAGACCGGCCGCCAGCAAACCGCAGACCAATATGAACAAGCCCTGTTTCATCCGCAGGCAAGTATGCCCGGAGAAGGCGAATTTGCAAGTCTGAAACCCATCCCGCTTTTCTGCGTTGCCCTCTCCCCCCTCTTTCTGTTATGGTGAAGGTTGCATGAATGGCGTCCCTCCACTGGAATTCGCAGGTGTTTCCCACTGGGCGGCCCTGGCCGCACTCCTGGCGGCGGGAACCTGCATCCTGGAGCTGGGGCAGTCCTACAAGAAAACCGTCAGAAACCGCACTACCTTCTGGCTGGGGGCGGCCTGCCTGTTCAGCCTGGTTCCCGACCTGGCCGCCATGCTGGCCGATGAACCGGAAAAGAACTGGACATGGATGCTCCCCCTGCATTTCTGCTCCGTCATGCAGGTGGTGTGCGCCCTGAGCCTGTGGATACCCTCCCGGCGGCTGCGCTCCGTGGCCTATTACTGCGTGCTGTGCGCCACCCTCCAGGGGCTGGTGACTCCTTCCGTGGCCCATGATTTCCCCTCATGGACGTATTTTGCCTTTTTCCTGTCCCACGGCGTGACAGTCATCACGGCGCTCTACCTGCCTCTGGCTCTGAAATGGAAACCGGCGCGATGGGATTTCCTGTGGGCTTTTTTGCTGGCGAATGCGTACCTGGTGGCCATTCATCCCGTCAACATGCTCCTGGGAACCAATTACGGGTTTACCGTGGCCACTCCCGCCGGAGGGTCCGTGCTGGACTTTCTCGGGCCATGGCCCTGGTACCTGCTGTGGATGCAGGTTCCGGCGCTGGCGCTGATGTATCTGCTCACGCTCCCCTTCCGCCGTTATCCCAAGGGCCGCACGGGCAGTTCCCTGTTCCGCCATTGAAAGGGAATCTTTCTTCCCTGCCCCGCCGCTTCCGACGGAATCCCCGCAAAACGGCCCGCCCGTTTCCGGAAAAAAAGAGCCCCGGAAAGTTCTTTATTGTATAATCGGCTTGAGGATGCCGATGTAGGTGTCCGATGTCCCTGTTCCGCGATAAATGGAATTAATCCTGATTTTGATGGTGTGCACAGGCTGCCTGTAATAAGGAGGCACGACGATCTGCGGAGTCCAGTCATCCCGCAGCGTGGCGTCAAAAGTATAAGTTCCGTTCAGCGTCACCTGAATGCCTTTGGGGCGGCTGAACATGGAGTAGGCAATATTCGGGTGCCTCCGGGCTTCCGAATCCTTTTCCGGGTCGGTCACCGGGGAAATGCCGGTCTCCAGCATGATTCCCAGCAGCCGGCCGGGTTTCCTGAGCTTGATTTCCAGGGTTTCCCCCTGGCCGTCCCCGGAAACGCTTTCCGCCCAATAGCCGGAACTTTTTTTCAGGTTGTCCGGTGAACATGGAGCCCCGTAAGGGTCCCTGTCCAGGGTGGAGCTGGCCGTTACATCGTACTGGTCCGTCAAAACGCCTTTTTCTCCGCGGACGGTAATCCGCCCATCCTTGTCCAGCACCCAACCGGGGCCCGGAGTAAGCACCAAGGAGGGAGCGTAAGGCCTGCCGTCCGCTCCCAGCAGAGACCAGGTATAAACGCCTTTGGGCGTCGTCACAATGGATTTGGCATCCGCAGAGGGATCCAGCTTGACGGACTGGTTGGTCATCTCCGAGCTGTACACATTGACCACCGCCCTGGGGGTGCCCCCCGTCCAGGTCATTACCGGAGAGGTAAGCAGCGTCAGGCGCGGTTCCCCCATGTGGACCTTCGGTTCCGGCGTAATGGCAACGTCCTGCGTATAAGGAACGGAGAACTGGAAGACAAGAACATGGATTCCCGCCTTGTTGGGAACCTGGGCCACCAGCCAGTGAGTTATGCCGGCAATGGGAAACATGGAGGGAGCGTCCGCCTGTAGATGCCGCCCCTCCACCAGGGAAAAATCACATTTCAGATCATCCACGGATGTGACGACGTCCTGCACCGCTTTCGTAAAAGGGAGGCTGCGTATGGGTTCCTGCCTGGCGGCATTGGCCTGTTCATCAGGCGGTTCGTACTGGAACGGCACGCCTACGGAAATGGTTTTCCCCCTGATTCCCCTGGGGATATCCAGCGCGCAGGTGTAAATCAGGAAAGCCTGGTGCTGCTTCAGGGAAACAGTAACGTCAAGCGCGTTCAGCCGGATTCCGTCCGCCTGCGTCAAATCCATGGGAACGGGCAAGCCGGGAACCGGAGCGATGCATTGAAAGGATATCTCCTGCTGGCGGGGGCGATCCGCTTTTTCCGCGGCGGTCTGTTCCTTCTGCTGGGGTTCGGCGGCCATGCCCGGCACGCAACATGCAATGCCGGCCAGCCAGATCAGGGTAGCCAATCTCATGGCCGTTAGATTAACGCGCTGCAGCCCGTTCATCAAGTCCATTTAGGGGAGGGAGGACAGGCCCTTTCCGTACCCGCCCTTTCCCCTGAACAACAAAGGGCAGCCTTCAGCCCTCCCTTTAACCAGCAACGTCCACGGCAGGAAACATTCGTTCCAAACTCCGGAATTGGTCGCTTCATGCCCTTGGAAACGGGCTCCGGGATTCCGCCTAGACGTCTCTCTGCCTGAGAAGCGGAAAGATGGCCCCATGGCATATGACAGGTAAAAACAAACTGAGGGGCATCGGAGGGCTTTTTCCGCCACAAACCAGCATCATTTACTCATTAGCAACAATCGGCATCCATTGTTGCGTATTTGCAGAAAGACTGTGTTCTTCCGCTTTCCCGGCGCCGTTAATGTACTCTTATTACCAGGGTTTTTCATGAAAAGCCCGTTTCCGGGGGAGAGCCAAAACGCCCAGCCGCCCCCCCTTCGCCAAACAAAAAAAGAAGCATGCGGAAGACAGAAAAAATCACGCAAGACAGGAGAATTTTTTCTAGAAAACAGGACAAACAACACAATATATAGCGTATATAAAAAAATACTGTACAATATTTCCTTTTCATCAGGATTATTTTTCAGTAGATAATGCACACGCTACGCGCCGCCGCCCCACGACGAAGCGCAAGCCTTACGGGATTGTTCCCAAATCTTTCTACTTCGCAAGCCAATGACCACAGACAACTCGCAAACCATACTCAAACTGCGCACAGGCCAGGAAATCATCCTCCCCCAGAGGAAAGACCTGCTGGGCGGTTTGAAATTCACCAGAAGATTTTCACACAATGAAGTCCACCCCTATGATGAAGTGGACTGGACGCGCCGCGACGTCCGCATTATGGATTGGAAAACCGGCAAGACCATTTACGAGCGTCTGGGTCTGGAAGCTCCCGCCCACTGGGATGACAACGCCGTCAAAATCACGGCGGACAAATACCTTTTCGGCAGCGAACCCGGCTCCCTGGAATATGAAGACAGCTTCCGCAATATTTACGACCGCATTTCCAATACCTATACCGTATGGGGATGGGAAGAAGGTTACTTCGCCACGCTGGAAGACGCGGAAATTTTCAATGAGGAAATCAAGGCCATGCTGGTACAGCAGATATGGGCGCCCAATTCCCCCGTCTGGTTCAACATCGGCCACTGGGAGCAGTGGCGCTGGGGACGCCCGGACCTGAGGGAAAGCTATACAGGCCACGGCAACAAAGCTTACCATACCAAGGGGACCAAGAACAATCTGAAAACCTTCACGGTCCAGTCCACGTATGAATATCCCCAGTGTTCCGCCTGTTTCCTGACGGAAGTGGGAGACAGCATGGAGGATATTCTGGACCACCTGACGACGGAAGGCCGTATTTTCGCGTCCGGTTCCGGCGTGGGCATCAACCTGTCCACCCTCCGGTCCTCCAAGGAGCCCATCAGCGGCAAGGGCCGGTCCTCCGGCCCCATCTCCTTCGACCGCGGCTGGGACCGCATGGCCGGCGCCATCAAATCCGGAGGCAAGACGCGCCGCGCCGCACGCATGGTCCTGATGTTCAGCGACCATCCGGATATTTTCGAATTCATCAATACGAAGAACCGCCAGGAAGACATCGCCAAGGTTATCCTGCGCGAACACAACGTGCACGTGGAGCTCAAGCAGATTGCGGAGACCAAGCTGGTTGCCGGCACTCCGGCGGAAAAGGCTGCCGCCCGCGTCATTCTTTCCCTGCCCCTGGCCACCCGGAACAGTTTTGACCCGCACATGGATGCCCTGCTGTACGGGGAAACGCTCTCCCACCAGAACGCGAACCATTCCGTTTCCCTGAAGGGGGATTTCTGGCAGGCGCTCGCCAATAACGGCAATACCTACACGCGCTGGGTCACGAATCCAGCCCACATTGAACAGACATTCCGCGCCCAGGAACTTCTGGAAGCCATGGCCCAGTCCATCTGGGACAACGGGGAACCCGGCGTGCACAATAACGACGTAATCAACCTGTGGAACCCCGTCAAGTCCATCGGCACCATCACTACGTCCAATCCCTGCTCGGAATACGTCTTCCTGAACAATACGAGCTGCAACCTTTCCTCCTTCAACGCCTACCGCTTCCTGATCAAGGGAGAGGACGGCAAGCCCGTTTTTGATGCGGACGCCCTGACCCACGCCGCCCGCCTGGCCATGGTCTGCGCGGACCTGAATGTGGAACGCGGCGGCTTCCCGATTGAAGAAATCGCGGAGGGCACCTACAAGTACCGCACCACAGGCATCGGCTTCGCCAACGTGGGCGGCTCCCTGATGGCCCTGGGCGTGCCTTACGATTCCGACGAAGGCCGCTGGATTGCCTCCCAGCTTTGCAGCGCCCTGACGGCGGCCTGCTGGACGGCCTCCGCGGAAATGGGCGCGGAACTGGGCTCCTACGTGGAATACCCCGCCAGCAAGAAAGACCTGCTCGCCGTGCTGCGCCTGCACAACGCAGCCCAGAAACTGGCAAGCGCCCTGCCCTCTCAGAAGGATTCCAAGACGCTGGACGACCTGATTGAGAACATCATCGCCAATGCCGGAGGGATCCTACCGGAAGCGCAGGGGCTCACCGCCTCCTATGCCCTGCATGCCTACCTCAAGAGCTTCAAGGCCCCTACCATGATGAACAGGGAGCGCATCGCCCCCGCGGCCAAACTGGCGGAAGCCGCTTCCGACATGTGGGCGAAGGTGATCAAGGCCACGGCGCACCGCAACGCGTTTGTTTCCGTGATGGCGCCCACGGGCACCATTTCCGCCCCGCTTGGCTGCTATGATGAAGGCACCACTTCCATTGAGCCGGATTACACGCTGGTGAAATGGAAGCAGCTGGCGGGCGGAGGCTCCCTGAAGATGTTCAACCGCCTGGCCCTGGAAGGCCTCCGCTCCCTGGGTTACCCGGAAGACTTCGTCAATGAAGCCGCTCTGGAAGTGGCGGGCCTGGACGGCCTGATTTCCGCGTTCCAGGGGAATATGGATTCCGTCGTGAACCAGCTCATTGTGGACCCCTGCAATGACCAGGCCGGCCCCGTGCGCCTCGCGTGGCGCCGCCTGCTCTCCGGCACGGAATCCCGCAGTGAAATTCAGGAAAAAGTGGCCTATATCAGCAACCCGGCCAACATGGCCGTGCTGACGGCGGATGAACTCGCCGTAGTCAACGGAGCCGCCCATATTGAATCCATACCGTGGCTGAATAAGAAGGACCTGCCGGTCTTTGACTGCGCCGCCACCAACGGCAACGGCATCCGTGCCATTTCCCCCGCCGGCCATGTGCTGATGCTGGGCGCCCTCCAGCCCTTCATCTCCGGCGCGTGCTCCAAGACGGTCAACATGCCCGTCTCCGCCGGCGTGCAGGATATTTACGATTCCCTCATCATGTCCCACGAACTGGGCGTGAAGTGCATCGCCATCTTCCGCGCCGGCTCCAAGGCGAATGCCGTTTACGTGGTGGATACCCCGGAAACGCGCATGTTCAAGGCCAACCACGTCTGGGAACAGCTGGTGAATGCCGGCTCAGACGCCATTGACGAAATCATCGCGGAGGCATCCAAGCCGCGCCAGCGCAAGCTGCCCGGCCGCCGCCTGGGCCAGACCGTCAAATTCTCCGTAGGCGGCCAGCTGACGGGCTACCTGACGGTAGGCGTCTATGCGGACGGCACCTGCGGGGAAGTTTTCGGACGCCTGGGACAAGTCGGCTCCTTCGCCTCCGGCATGTTTGAAGCTTACTGCAAGCTCCTCTCCACCGCCCTTCAGTTCGGCGTGCCTCTCAAGGAAGTGGTCAAGGGTTTCCGCAATTACTCCTTCGAGCCCTCCGGGTTCTGCCGCGTGGGGGACGATACGGAGGCGGACACCTGCACAGAAATCCGCTCCTGCGCTTCCGTGGTGGATTTGATTGCCAAGATTCTTGCGTGGCTTTTCCCGGAAAGCAACGGCTACCGCCTGCGGGACGTATTCTCCATCCCCATCGTCAGCCTTCCGGGCCAGGCTCCAGATACGACGGTAAGCGTGCTGCCCCCCCGCATCATCACCGCTCCGGCGCATCCCGCTACTCCGGCCCTGCCGGAAATTCCCGCCGGAAAGGTTCCGGAAGGAACGATGCTCAACGGCGCCTCCCTCTGCCCGCAGTGCCACTCCCTGGCCTATGTCCAGGACGGCAAATGCAAATCCTGCCGCTCCTGCGGATACAAGGACGGCGGCTGCGGGGAATAAACGGTAACCAGATCATTCCAGACTTGCTCTTTCCGGGCGGAATCCGGCTGCTGCCGGGTTCCGCCTGGTGAATTTACGGAAAAGGTATTTTTTCCGGGAGAGACGATTTTCCGGCCTTCCCGGCCCCCGTCCAGCATGAACTTTCCGGAAAAAGCGAACGGAAACCTCCGCGCGGGGAAAAGGAATGATAGGCGTTTGCCTTGAAATCCGGCAGCATTTCATTCATAGTCCGCCGCATGCGCCTGAAGCCACACCTTTATTTTCCATGAAACCCTACTATACTCTGGCTGACCTTCTGGATGAAGGACATCCGTTTGACGCCGGGGAAACCGTTCCCGCCAGACTGGCCGTAATCGGTTTCCCCATTGCCCATTCCAAATCCCCCGCCATGCAGCAGGCCGCGCTGGACGCGGCGGGCATTCGCGCCCGGTATATCCGCATCCAGGCCGCTCCGGAAGAATTCGGAGAAGTGGTGCGGCTTCTCAGGGAAAGGGGATTCACGGGGGCCAACGTGACGGTGCCCCACAAGCAGGCGGCCTGTTCCCTGTGCAACGACACGGACGCCCTTTCCCGCGCCACCGGATCCGTCAATACGCTCGTCTTTCAAAAGGACGGTTCCGTCTCCGGCTTCAATACGGACGGCCCGGGTTTCGCCCGCGCCATCCGGGAAGAATTTTCCGTGGATTTGCGCGATTTGAAAGTGGCCCTTCTGGGCTCCTGCGGCGGAGCCGGGCTTGCCCTGGCCTACACCTGCGCCATGCAGCGCTGTGAACGGCTGACGCTGGCCGGAAGATCGGAAGAAAAGCTTCAGGAGCTTAAAAACAGGCTGAGTTCCTTTTTCATTGACGAACACAGGCTGGAAGGAGCCTCCGACCGACTGGCGGCCCACCAGAACAATACGCCCCGTTTCAATGCCGCCGTGGAGGATGCGGATCTGATCGTCAACGCCACCTCCCTCGGCCTGAAGCCTACGGACCCTTCCCCCGTCCCCCCTGCACTGCTTTCCGCCCACCATCTGGTTTACGATTTACAGACGCATGACGATGCCTTCCAGATGGAAGCCCGCTTTCAGGGCGCCAGAGTTTCCAACGGCCTTTCCATGCTGGTTCACCAGGGGGCCCTCTCCTTTGAACGCTGGTTCGGCATCAAGCCGGATATTTCCGCCATGCGCCGGGCTCTTGAACAAAAGCATGACTGACGCCACCCCCCATTTTAACGTCCATGCTTTCCGGAACGCGCTGGTAGAATGGTTCAGGCGCGAAGGGAAAGACTACCCGTGGAGGCGGACAACGGATCCGTGGCACATCCTGGTTTCCGAGCTGATGCTGCAGCAGACGACCATTCCCACCGTTCTGGGAAGATATGACAGATGGATGCGCCAGTTCCCCACTCCGGCGCATCTGGCCGCCGTGGACGAACAGACGGCCCTGCGCTCCTGGGAAGGACTGGGCTATTACCGCCGCGTGCGTTCCCTCCAGGCCATCGCCAGGGAAATCGTCAACAAGTTCGGAGGACGGTTCCCGGACAACGCGGAAGGGTTGAAACGCCTGCCGGGCATCGGCCCCTATACGTCGGGAGCCCTCCTCTCCTTCGCC
The DNA here is from genome assembly GCF_002493465.1 of Akkermansia sp. UBA7090. Taxonomy (NCBI): domain Bacteria; kingdom Pseudomonadati; phylum Verrucomicrobiota; class Verrucomicrobiia; order Verrucomicrobiales; family Akkermansiaceae; genus Akkermansia; species Akkermansia sp. UBA7090. Next base: position 109,390 of record NZ_DKYW01000007.1, on the reverse strand, counting down.
TTCAACAAGGCGGCTCCCATTGTAGACGCCAATGTCGCGCGCGTCCTGGCCCGCATTGACAATTATTCCGTTCCCGTGGATTCCACGGAAGGCCAAAAATACCTGTGGAGCCGCGCGGAAAGCCTGGTGGACCCGGAACATGCCCGTGAATTCAATTCAGCCATCATGGAACTGGGGCAAACCTGCTGCAGCATCAGTTCTCCGGACTGCCTGCTGTGCCCCGTGCGCCCCTTCTGCTCCGCGGAACGGCCGGAAACGCTTCCCGTCAAAAATCCCAAGCCGCAAGTCACCCGGGTGGAGCACCACGACATTCTTTACATCCGCGGCAAATCCGTCCTGCTGGCCAAATGCCCGGAAGGCAAGCGCCATGCCGGCATGTACCGCTTCCCCCAGAGGGAGGACGACCACACCCTTTCCCTGCCCCATGTCCTGAAACAGACCTACAGCATTACCCGCTACAGGGTGACCCGCTACATCCACCATGTGACGGATACGCCTCTCCTCAGGGAAGGAGAGGAATTCGTGCCGCTGGACAAAATCCACGGGCTGCCCATGGCATCTCCGGACCGCAAGGCGCTGAACTCCCCCGCCCTGGGCAAACTGCTGGACCATATCAGATGAATGACAGATTAACGCCGGAACTTGTCCTCTCCGCCTACTGCCAGGGGTGTTTTCCCATGGCGGACCCGGAAACGGGAGAAATCTCCTTTTACGAACCGGACCCGCGCGCCCTGATTCCGCTGGACAACCGCTTCCACATCCCTCACGGCCTCAAACGGGCTTTGAATAAAAAACCTTTTGAACTCCGGATGGATACCGCTTTTCCGGAGGTGGTGCATGCCTGCGCCCGGACGGAGCAGCCGGAAGAACAATGGATAGACGGGCAAATTGAAGAAGCATACGGCAAGCTTCACGAGATGGGCTTCGCCCACAGTGTGGAATGTTGGGACGAGGAAGGGCTGCAGGGAGGCCTGTACGGAGTAGCCCTGGGAAAAGCTTTTTTCGGGGAAAGCATGTTCCACCGGAAAACGGACGCCAGCAAGATTGCCCTGGTGGCCCTGGTGCAATACCTGCGGGCGCACCAGTTCCTTTTTCTGGATACCCAGTGGACTACGCCGCATCTGCTGAAATTCGGAACCTATGAAGTGCCGGCGGAAGAATACCGGAAAATGCTGAAGCGAGCGCTGGCAGGATAATAAACCATGTTTTCATTGTCCGGAATAAACAGCCGGAATGGATTCTATGGCGTTTATTCCCAACTATGGAATATCCGGCAGCGCACCGGATTGCAAGAACTGTTGGTAATTTTTCTTCAGCCTTTACCATCAATACTTGAACCATCAAGCCGAACCCTATGCTCGAATATCCAGAAAGCATGGTTCCGGCATAAAAAACGCCGGAATTGAAATTGGCGGCCTCCGGGAAAGGCGAGAACTGTGAAGGTATGTCCACCCGCGCGCATGGAACAATCGGCCCGCAGGTTCAAGCCATATCCGCCAAGGCTATTCCATCCGCTAAAAAGCCCGTGGTTCCGAAGAACCACGGGCTGTCTATTAACCCTTAACAAAAAGGTTTATTCCTGTTCCAGAGCTGCCTGGGCCGCGGCCAGACGGGCGGTCGGGACACGGTAGGGAGAGCAGCTCACGTAAGTCAGGCCCAGCGTGTTGCAGAACTTGACGGAAGCGGGGTCGCCGCCGTGTTCGCCGCAGATGCCCAACTTGATGTCCGGGCGGGTGGAGCGGCCGAGTTCCACGGCAATCTTCATCAGCTTGCCGACGCCGTTCTGGTCAATGGAAGCGAAGACGTTCTTCTTGATGATTTCCAGTTCCTGGTACTGCGGCAGGAAGGAGCCGGAGTCGTCGCGGCTCATGCCCAGGCCCGTCTGGGTCAGGTCATTGGTGCCGAAGGAGAAGAATTGGGCGGTTTCCGCGATTTCGTCAGCCGTAACGGCGGCGCGCGGGATTTCAATCATGGTGCCGACGAGGTAGTCCACTTTGGCGCCTTTTTCCTCAAATACCTGCTGGGCCACCTTGTCAATGATGGCTTTCTGGATGTCCAGCTCCTTCTTGAAGGCCACCAGGGGAACCATGATTTCAGGCACCACGGCAAAGCCTTCTTCCTGGGAGACTTCCACAGCGGCTTCAAAGATGGCGCGGGCCTGCATTTCCGTGATTTCCGGATAGGCGATGCCGAGACGGCAGCCGCGGTGGCCGAGCATCGGGTTGAACTCATGGAGTTCGGACACGCGGCGCATGATGACTTCCACAGGCATGCCGATTTTCTGGGCCAGGTCAAGCTGCTGTTCTTTCGTCTGGGGAAGGAATTCGTGCAGGGGCGGGTCCAGAAGGCGGATGGTGCCCGGCAGACCCTTGAGCGCCTTGAAGATGCCCTTGAAGTCCCCCTTCTGGTAGGGAAGGAGCTTGGAAACGGCGGCTACGCGGTCGCTCTTCTTGGTGGAAAGGATCATTTCACGGACGAAGTCGATCCGGTCCCCTTCAAAGAACATGTGTTCCGTGCGGCAGAGGCCGATGCCGGTGGCACCGAAGGCGATAGCGGTTTCCGTCTGCTTGGGAGAGTCCGCATTGGTGCGCACTTTCATTTTGGTGCAGTCGTCGCACCACTGCATGAGCTTGGCGAAGTTCTGGTAGGTGCGGCTGTCTTCCGGCTTCATGGTCTTGGAGATCAGAACCTGGATGATTTCAGAGGGGGAAGTTTCCACCTTGCCGGCGTATACCAGGCCGCTCGTTCCGTCAATGGAGAGGTAGTCACCTTCGCTGACGGTTACGTCGCCAACGGAAACGGTGCGGTTGTTGTAGTCCACAATGATTTCATCTGCGCCGCAAACGCAGACTTTGCCCATCTGGCGGGCAACGAGGGCGGCATGGGAGGAAACGCCGCCGCGGGCGGTCAGGATGCCTTCAGCGGCAATCATGCCGCGCAGGTCTTCCGGAGAGGTTTCCAGACGGACCAGCAGAACCTTTTCACCTCTGTCCGCGGCTTCCACGCAGCGTTCCGCGTTCAGGTAGATGCGTCCGGTGGCGGCGCCGGGCCCGGCGGGAAGACCGCGGGTCAGCACCTTGGCGCTCTTGATGGCTTCACGGTCAAAGATGGGGGTCAGCAGCTGGTCCACCTGGTCCGCAGGAATGCGGCGCACGGCGGTTTTCCAGTCAATCAGGCCCTGTTCCACCATTTCGCAGGCAATGCGGAAAGCGGCCACGCCGGTGCGCTTCCCGTTGCGGGTCTGGAGCATGTAGACGGTGCGGTCCTGGATGGTGAATTCAAAGTCCTGCATGTCATGGAAGTGGTTTTCCAGCACTTCGCGAATGCGCACCAGTTCATTGAAGGCGGCGGGCATCACTTCATGAAGGGCAGCAACGGGGGCGGGCGTACGCACACCGGCCACGACGTCTTCACCCTGGGCGTTCATCAGGAATTCGCCATAGAATTCGTTTTCGCCGGAGGCGGGGTTGCGGGTGAACGCCACGCCGGAACCGGATTCCTCACCCGTGTTGCCGAAGACCATGGCCTGCACGTTGACGGCGGTGCCCCATTCGGACGGAATGCCGTATTTCTGGCGGTACACGATGGCGCGGTCATTGTTCCAGGAACCGAACACGGCGCCAATGGCTCCCTGAAGCTGTTCCCAGGGGCATTCCGGGAATTCATGGCCGGTGCGTTCCAGCACCAGAGCCTTGAAGCGGGAGACAAGTTCCTTCAGGTCATCGGCGGAAAGCTTGGTGTCTTCCACATCCTCGCTGCCGAAGCGTTCTTTCTTGATGGCGGCGATGGCGGTTTCAAAGGGTTCGTGGTCTTCATCCGGGGTTTTCTGCACACCCAGCACCACGTCGCCGTACATCTGCACGAAGCGGCGGTAGCAGTCCCAGGCGAAGCGGGGATTGTTCGTAGCCTTCACCATGGCTTCCACGGATTTTTCATTCAGGCCGAGGTTCAAAATCGTGTCCATCATGCCGGGCATGGATTCACGGGCGCCGGAACGCACGGCCACCAGCAGGGGCATAGCTTCCGTATCGCCGAACTTGCGTCCCAGGATCTGTTCCATTTTGGCAATGCCTTCCTTGACCTGCGCGTCAAGCTGGGCGGGATAAGTGCAGCCGTGATCGTAGTAGTAAGTGCAAACCTCCGTAGTGATGGTGAATCCGGGAGGGACAGGAAGGCCGATGCGGGCCATTTCCGCAAGGTTGGCGCCCTTGCCGCCCAAAAGATTTTTCATGCTGCCATTGCCGTCGGCGGACCCTCCGCCGAAAGAATAGACGAATTTGTCAGTAGATGCGCTGCACGCGCAGGAGTTGGTGGACATATCGATTATTGTAGTCGAATTAATGATTCTGCCCAAACATCGACCAAAGGAGCCAACAAAAGACCCAATAGCGAGTTAGGGTCGAGTAAGGATGCCTTCGGCCCCTTGCTTTGTCAATCCGAAATTGTACGGAAAACAAAAATATTTTTCAGAGTTTTTGGGGAAAAGAATGCATGCCAAAACCCTGTTTTTCCAACCTGTCCCGTCCGGAACCGCTCTTCCTCCGGGCAACGCCGCTTCCTGTTTTCCGGCGGTCCCGGAATTACCTGGGAATAAAAGCGCAGCGAGTTTCTTTTCATGGTTGCCCGGAAAAGAAAAACGGCCGCTTATCAACCGGATAAGCGGCCGCCGGAAATAATATGCCCTGTTTTTTATGCCTTGCAGAAGGTGTCTTCATCCGCACAGTCAGCCTGAACCCACATGACGGAGGAATCACCGGAAGCTATATGCACGAGGCAATGGTACACGGCTTCCTGGTCCGCATCCAGCCGGGCTGCCATCTGGGCGGCGGTTTCCGGGGCGGTTCCCAGAGCCCCCCTTACCCTGCCCAGCAGAGCCAGGAAGGAACCCGCCGCTTTTTTGCCGGCTTCCACGCCGGGCTGGTGGTAGGCGTTGATGTTGACCAGAGAAGCATAGAAGGAGACGGCGCGCTCAAACAGGGCAATCAGCATGCCGAGCGTTTTGGCGTTCACCTCCGGGATGGAAATGGTGATGGAGGAACGGCCGGATTCCGCCAGCGCCTGGCGGGTGCCGCGCAGGAAGCCCTGGAGGAAGTCTCCGCACGTGGCGCCCGCCTCCACTTCCACCGCATCCGCGGAACATTCGCGCACTTCAATGAAGGTGGCGAAGAAGTTGTTCACGCCATCACGGAGCTGCTGCACATAGGCATGCTGGTCCGTGGACCCCTTGTTGCCGTACACGGAAATTCCCTGGCAGACTTCGTTGCCCTCCAGATCCAGCCGCTTGCCGAGGGATTCCATAATGAGCTGCTGGAGGTATTTGGAGAAGAGCACCAGGGCATCCTTATAAGGGAGAACCACCATATCCTTTTCCCCCTTGCCGCCGGTAGCCTTGTACCAGGCCAGCGCCAGTTTCATGGAGGCGTTGCATTTCACGCAGTCCCGGCGGGTCTTTTCGTCCATCAGGCGCGCGCCTTCCAGCAGGTCATCCACGTTCACGCCCTGAAGCACGGCGGGAACCAGCCCCACCACGGACATGACGGAGGTACGGCCGCCCACCCAGTCTTCCATCGGGAAACGCTTGAGCCAGCCTTCCGCCTCAGCCGTTTTGTCCAGCCGGGAACCCGCTCCCGTGACGGCGACCGCCTGGGGTGCGAATTCCAGCCCGTTCTTCCTGAAGAAATCCTGGGCCACCAGCATGCCGTTGCGGGTTTCCGGCGTGCCGCCGGATTTGGAAATGACGATGACAAGCGTTTCTTCCAGAGGGAGGGATTCCAGCACCCGGTACATGCCGTCCGGGTCCGTGTTGTCCAGAAAGAACATGTCCAGCCCTGCCGCCGGGATGGCATCCGCCACCAGCTCCGGGCCAAGAGCGGAACCGCCGATGCCGATGACGAGGGCGGCGGAATATTGTTCCGCGCGGGGAGGCGTTATTTTGCCGTCCAGAACGTCCCGTCCAAAGGCTTTGACGTCCGCCAGGGGACCATCAATGGCCGCCTTCAATTCCGGCGTGGGAGCCAGGGAGGAGTTGCGCAGCCAGTAGTGCCCCACCATGCGTTTTTCATCAGGATTGGCAATGGCGCCGGATTCCAGCGCCTTCATGTCGGCAAACGCCTTGTCTATCCGCCCCTGCATGGAAGACAGGAACGCGTCGTCCAGCGGAAGTTTGGAAAAATCAAGGGAGATGCCCAGTTCAGGGTAGCGAACGAGTTGTTGTGCGTATAAGCTCATGATGGTCATGGGTTGGAAAAAGAATTACCGGAGTTTTTTCAGGACGCTTTTGGCCTGCACGTCTCCCTGGTCCGCCGCTTTCTGGAACCATTCCCGGGCTTTGGCCATGTCCTTGGGCAGGCCGAAACCGGTCTGATACATCACGCCCAGGTTATATTGCTCCGAGGCATAGCCTTCCGCAGCCGCCCGGCGGCGCGTGCGGGACTGTTCCCTGGCTTCCGCAGCGGTAAGGCCCAGAACCCTTGCCGCGTCCGGCCACGCAACTCCGAATCTGGAAGCGGAAGGGGCATAGCCGGCGGCTCCGGCCTTGCGGTGCATTTCCTCCGCTTTTTTCTTATCCCTCTTCACGCCGTATTTGCCCTGGTCATACAGGAACGCCATGCCCCAGTAGCCACGGGGGCAGCCCAGTTCCGCCGCCTGCTGGAAGCATTCAAAGGCATCTTTATACTTTTTGGAACCCATGGCGAGCACGGCGTCGGAAATGTGGAGTTCCGCCTCCTTCAAGCCGGGAAATTCCGGAATGGCCGCCCATTCCCTTTTCAGTTCCTCCCTGTCCCTTTTGGACTTGGGAGGCATGCCGGACGGACCGGAAAAACGGAAAAGAGGGAAGTAGCCCTCCATGGCGCCCATGTTGCCCAGTCCGGACATGAGGAAAACGCCGGGAGATACCTTCCACATGTGCATGTACTGGATGCGGCCTTCCTGAAGAGATTCCCTGGCCACCCATTCCGGCATGTTCACCGGTTCCCCGAACTGCTCCGTCAGGCCCACCAGAAGGGCCTTATAGGCGGATTTCAGTTTGGTTTCATATTCGGAACCGCGGTGCTTGCTCCGGGAATAGAAGACAACGGCCCTCAAGCCGCCGGAGGGGTCATAGTCAAAGTTCAGGGCAAAGGTCTGGCCGCCTATGGCCTGCCTGGTTTTAAACACGCCGTTGAGTCCGGTGCGTGCGAGAAGGGCATCCGTGGGCGGACCTTCAAGCTGCTTGCTCCGCCTCAGGGTTTTCAGCACCTGATCCTTGTCCATTCCCACCTCCAGCCCCTCATAGAGAGCGGCAAGGAGAGGGGCACACGTGAGAGCGAAGAGTCCAGCAACATAGGCTAGTTTTTTCATAGAAAAAAGTAATTGGACGGCTTTCTATCAAAGCGGAAGCATTTTCAAAAGGATAAAATGCGTCAGCCACAGAGAGGAAAATTTTTCATAAAATATTTATTTCCAATCTATCCACAATCTTTTCAAATAATCCTCCCCGGAGAAATCCGGAGGCATGGGGTCACGGGTCAGGCGGAAACCGGGAACGGCCTGGGCCACCATCCTGCGGAAGTCCTCGTGGCCCAGCTTGCGGCAGTTGCTGGTGCACAGCATCCAGCCGCCCGGTTCCAGACATTCGCGCGCCAGGGCCACCAGCTCCCCGTAGTGGGATTCCACCCGGAACACCTTCCCGCGGTCATCCCGGGAAAATGTGGGAGGGTCCAGGATAATGCCGTGAAAGGTTCGGCCCTGCCTGGCGAACCGTTCCAGCCAGCGGCGCGCGTCCCCCTTGCAAAAATATTGAGCGGAAGGGTCAATGCCGTTCAGGATGAAATTTTCCCTGGCCCAGTCCAGACACGGCTGCGCCAGGTCCAGCGTGGTTGTCTGCGCCCCCCCCAGGGCGGCGTAAACGGAAAAGGCTCCCGTATAGGCAAAGGTATTCAGCACCCTCATGCCCGAAGCGCTTCTTTCCCTTACCCGGCGGCGGTGGTCGCGCTGATCCAGAAAAATTCCCTGGGAATACCCGGCGGCCATGTCTATTTTGAAACGCACTCCCTGCTCCATGACCGTAAATTGCAGGGGAAGGACCGGGCCGGCAATTTGGAAAGGCGCTTCTTTCTGGTTTTGTTCCAGCTTCTTGTGGAATACAGGCATGCCCGTACCCCGAAGTTCGCTTTCCAAGTCCACAGGAATGGAACAGCCGCGCGTGGAAACGAGAATACGGTCCGCCATCTGATCCACAAAGACACCTGGGATTCCATCCCCTGCCCCGTCCATGACCCGGAATATATCCGTATCCGGCGGAATCAATTCCCTGTTGCGTTCCACGCAATGATGATAATTTCTTTCCACGGCAGAGCAAAGAGTAACGGATGAAAAACGTTCCCGCAATGTCAAAGAAGCTGGAACCTCATTTACGCAGGAACAAGAATCTACCAGAGAAAAACGGTCTTCCGGCCGGCCCGGCTTTCTCAAACAGGACGATTATAAAAAATTGCCTGCAAGATAAATCCTGCAGGCAACAATATTTTTAACTGCTGGAAAAACGGTCCTCAAGCTCTTCGGCGGCGAGCCATCAGAGCCATCAGCCCCAGCAGGCTCAGGGATGCCGTAGCCGATTCCGGCACGCTGGCCGTTTCTCCGGAAATAGCCAGAGCATTAAACGTAGGCGTATGGGCTGAACCCGGCGTATTTACCGTCAGAGTGATTTCCCCATTTTCATTGGCGATAACGTTGCTGAGGGTGTATCCCGTAGGAGTCCGGGCCTGAATTGTCTGAGAGTTCGCACCTATGGAAGGAGTCGCGCTGGCGTAGGTATTGGAAGTTACCAGGGAATTCCAAGCGCCGGCGCCTTCAAACGGACACCCGGTAACAAGGGCAATCTGGTAGGAGGCGCCAGCCACCAGACCGGAAATAGTCAGAGAGAGCGCAGATCCTTTAGGGCCGGAGATGAAGGTCTGCCAAGAGTCCCCGAAAGAGACCTTGTTTTCCATGAAAGAATCCAATCCCTGCGTATCAAAAGAAGTTCCTGAGGAAACCCAGTCTCCGGAGGCCGCGGAAGAGGTAGAACTCAGATTCGCGGAAGAGGACGCCGTAGCCAAGGTTGCAACAAAACCGGAACCGGAATCCGTTACAGAAACAGTCTTGGCAGGAGGTTCCGAAAGCAGGGAACTGTTAAAATCAAACAATACAGTAGCGGCGCTCGCGGAAAGAGCGGATACCACAGCCAACATGGAAATAGAGGCGATTTTTCTCATAAGTACAGATAAACAGCAACTGATTTCAGTCAGTAACGGATTGACTATCCGATGAAGAAATTCTGGCATTGAAAATATATTGGAGCATCAACGTATAAATATTTTAAATTGTTTATAATAAATGATTTATTATTTTCGAAACAGATTGCGGAAGTCAAATTCGATGAAATATATTTGAAATATTTTTAATTCATTTTGTTTTTTCAATCCATCTTTTCATCTGTGCCATCTGCGTAAATTCCTTGTTTTTAAAAAAATAATTTGACATCGGATAGTCAATCCGCTCGCAAAAAAAAGAGGCCGGATTTTTCATCCGGCCTCTCACATGTTATTAACTGATCAACAGAAACTTACGTTTAGTCAGCGTACTGTTCGTTAAGAGCTTCCATGATCTCCCTGGAAGCTTCCGGAATGTTGGTGCCCGGGCCGAAGATGGCCACAGCGCCGTGTTCCTTCAGGAAATCATAGTCCTGGGCGGGAATAACGCCGCCGCAGAAGACCAGGATATCCGGACGGCCCTGCTTGGCAAGTTCCTCCACCAGGGCGGGAAGCAGCACCTTGTGGCCGGCGGCCAGAGAGCTCATGCCGATCATGTGCACGTCGTTTTCAATCGCCATTTTGGCAGTTTCCTCCGGCGTCTGGAAGAGCGGACCCACGTCCACGTCAAAGCCGAGGTCGGCATAGGCGGAGGAGACCACCTTGGCGCCGCGATCATGGCCGTCCTGGCCCATTTTAGCGACGAGGATGCGGGGACGACGCCCCGTGCGTTCGGCGAAGTCATCCGTCATCTTGCGGACTTCCTCCACCAGCGGATCTTGACCATAGGATTGAGCGTACACGCCGGTAATGAGTTTGATTGGTGCTTTATGACGCCCGAAGTGTTTTTCCAGGGCGGAGGAGATTTCACCCAGGGAGGCGCGGGCCTTGGCCGCCTTAATGGCAAGGTCAAGGAGATTGCCTTCCCCCGTGCGGGCACATTCGGACAGGGCTTCCAGCGCGGCTTCGCACGCGGCGGAGTCCCGTTCCGCGCGCAGTTTTTGCAGACGGGCGATCTGGGCTTCCCGGACGGTGGTGTTGTCCACTTCCAGAATGTCGATCTGGGCTTCCTGCTCCAGGCGGTATTTGTTGACGCCGATGATGGGTTCCTTTCCGGAGTCAATGGCGGCCTGGCGGCGCGCCGCGGCTTCTTCAATTCGCATCTTGGGCAGCCCGGTTTCAATGGCTTTGGCCATGCCGCCGAGTTTTTCCACTTCCTGAAGGTGGGCCCAGCCCTTTCGGATGAGCTCATTGGTCAGGTATTCCACGTAGTAGGAGCCGCCCCACGGGTCGATCACCTTGCAGATGGAGGTTTCATCCTGAAGCTGGAGCTGGGTGTTGCGGGCGATGCGGGCGGAGAAGTCCGTCGGCAGGGCGATCGCTTCATCCAGGGAGTTCGTGTGGAGGGACTGCGTGTGGCCGCAGGCGGCGGCCAGAGCCTCAATGCAGGTGCGGGTAACGTTGTTGAACGGGTCCTGTTCCGTGAGGGACCAGCCGGAAGTCTGGGAGTGCGTGCGCAGAGCCAGGGACTTCGGATTCTTGGGATTGAACTGCTTGATGAGCTTGGCCCACAGCACGCGGGCAGCGCGCATTTTGGCCACTTCCATGAAGTAGTTCTTGCCCTGGGCCCAGAAGAAGGAGAGGCGCGGAGCAAAGGCGTCAATGTCAATGCCGGCCTTGATACCTGTGCGGACATATTCCAGGCCGTCCGCAAGCGTGTAGGCCATTTCCAGGTCCGCCGTGGCGCCGGCTTCCTGCATGTGGTAGCCGGAGATGGAAATGGAGTTGAACTTGGGCATGTACTTGGAGGTGAACTCAAAGATGTCCGCAATAATCCTCATAGAGGGATCAGGCGGGTAAATGTAGGTGTTGCGCACCATGTATTCCTTGAGAATGTCGTTCTGGATCGTGCCGGAAAGCTGGTCCAGCGTGCAGCCCTGTTCCTGGGCGGCGACGATGTAGAAAGCCAGCACGGGGAGCACGGCGCCGTTCATGGTCATGGAAACGGACATCTTGTCCAGAGGAATGCCCTTGAAGAGGATTTCCATGTCCAGAATGGAGTCCACGGCCACGCCGGCCTTGCCCACGTCACCTACCACGCGGGGGTGGTCGGAGTCATAGCCGCGGTGCGTCGCCAGGTCAAAGGCAATGGAAAGGCCCTTCTGGCCCGCCGCCAGGTTGCGGCGGTAAAAGGCGTTGGATTCCTCAGCCGTGGAGAAGCCGGCATACTGGCGCACCGTCCAGGGGCGAGCCACGTACATGGTGGCATACGGCCCGCGGAGGTTGGGAGCCACACCGGCCGTAAAGTCCAGGTGCAGGCAGTCGTCGTACACGCTTTCCGAATAGGTGGGCGGTACGGGAATTTGTTCATTGGTCATCCAGGTTTCCGTTTCGGAAGCCGGGGTTGCGGCACCAGCCTTGATTTCAGGATAGGAGGCGGATGCAAAATCAGGAATATTGCTCATTGGATGAAATAGGTTGGTGGTTGTTAGAGGCCGATCTTGTTCTGAATAGCTTCAACGGTGTTGTAGCAGTTGGCCTTGACGTGGATGAAGATGTCCACGCCGGCTTCCTTGAACGCTTCCACATGGTCGGCCGGATAACCGGCGAGGGCCACCATCATGTCCGGCCTGATTTCCTTGAGCGCCTTGCAGAAGGCGGGGACGATTTCCGGATAAGTGTCATCCGTGGAGCAGATGACGCATACGGCGCAGCCGCTTTCCGCAGCTGCCCTGGCCGCGTCTTCCGGAGTTTGGAAGCCGGACGGATAAACCACATCCAGACCGCCGGCGCGCAGGAAGTCGCGGGAGAAGTCCGCACGGGCCTTGTGCTGACGAAGCGGCCCCATGTTGGCAAAGAAGACCATCGGCCGGGAACCCTTTTCCTCCACCCAGGCGTCAGCCTTGGCGAGCAGGGATTCAAAACGTTCCGCCAGGCGGCGCTTCGGCAGGGCTTCCATTTCCAGAGGTTCGCCGCACTTGCAGTCAACCCCGGCCACCAGGGCCTTGTTGATGAGACAGGTGGAAAAGCCTTCTCCGGCGGCCTTGCAGGCGGAGTCCACGCTCATTTCCACTTCCGGGAGCTGGATATCCGCATTCTTGCAGCAGCCGTGCCCCTTGTGGGCGGAGCAGCAGGAGCCTTCCGGCGCCTCCAGCTTCTTCTCTGCCAGGTTGACATACTGGTTGACGCCCACGATGGACTGCCGGCGCTGGTCCGCCAGTTCGTAACGTTTGGCGGCGGTGGCGTTCACCTTCTTCTGAATGGTGCCGGCTTTGAGAGCCTTGACGATGCCGCCTTCCTTTTCGATGCTCTGGAAGAACTCCCATATCTTCCGGGAGGTTTCATCCGTCAGGTTTTCCAGGTACCAGGAACCGCCGGCGGGGTCAACAACCTTGTCCAGATTGCATTCGCCCAGCAGAATCAGCGGGCAGTTGCGGGCAATGCGGCGGGAGAATTCGTCCGGCATGCGCACGGCAGCGTCAAAGGGCAGAACGTCAATACTGTCCACGCCGCCCATGATGGCGGAGAACGCCTGGGCGGAACCGCGCAGCAGGTTGACCCAGGGATCCACCTTGGAGAGGGTCCAGAAGGAGGTGCGGGCATGGAGCCTGATCTTGGCAGCTTCCTCGCTTCCTCCACATTCTTTGACGATAATGGCCCAGAGTTCGCGCAAGGCGCGGATTTTGGCGATTTCCAGGAACAGGTTGGCGCCGATGGAGACCGTAAAGCGCATGTGCGCCGCAGTTTCATCCACGGAGAGGCCGCGTTCCTCCATGGCGCGCAGATAGGCCACGGCAGTGGACAGCATGGCGCCCACTTCTTCAAAGGCGGAAGCGCCGGAATCCGCGTAAGGCAGCCCGCTGACGCCGATAGTCTGGAAGCCGGGAGCGTTGGCGACGGCCCATTTGGTCATTACGGCCATCTGGTCATAGTAGGCGCAGATGCCTTTTCCCCCGCAGAGAGATCCCTTCATCACGGCTTTCCCCACCGGGTCATACAGAACGCCGCCCCTGAGATCCGCCGTCTTGACGCCGGCGGCCTTGCAGGTGTTCAGGAACATGGAGAGGGTTCCCAGGCCGCAGGAACCGGGAGTGACATATACGGGAAGCCCGTCCAGCCGGACGCCCTTGAGAGCCGTATCCCAGTCAGCCTGCTTGCGCAGTTTCAGGCCGCATTTGCAGTTGAGCTGGATGTTTACGGCGGTCAGGCCGCGGTCCAGGTCATGCAGAAGCTTGGCGTTGAAGTCCTCCGGAGAGGAAGCGGGAATGCTCTGGGCGATTTCGCAGGGCTTTTCCATATAGCCCAGGGCGCGCGTTCCGCGGCGGTACGGAAATTGCCCGGCAGGCATCACCGGGGAATGTTCATCCCACTTATTATAGATAGGATGCAGGGTAATTCCCTCCACAAGCTTGGTAAAAAGCTTCTTGTCAAAATCAGCCCCTTTCAGGGCAGCGACTGCTGCCTCGCGCCATTCGGCGTATGTGGCTGGTGCGAATTCTCCGAAATCAATTTCCGGAGCCGTTGTTTTATTTCCCTGTTGCATGGCGAAGTCAATGGGTAAGGCCTAATATGTTGGTTTTTAACTACGCGCAAACCAGGCCAAGTTTAAAGCGCAACATTATTTTAGAAAATCAAACTGTAAAGTCCAGCGAGAAAAATACTCCCGCCCGCCCGAGAATGCGAATTTGTTTCATCACGCGAGGCAAACTTGCAAAAACAATGTCAATGGAGTAAATACGGGCATAAGCATGCCCCCTTCCACTACCGTTAAACTTCCTGCCCAGCTGGTCAGGCAGCTTCGAACTTTCCGCCGCCGCCTCAGAACGGTGAAGATGCTGGAAGCCATATGCCTTGCAGGCATTGCCGTCATTCTTTCCTACGCGCTCCTGTACCTTTCCGACAGGTTGTGGGAGACGCCCCCCGCCGTCGGCTGGTTCCTGTTCTTCATTGCCGTGGCCGGTCTGGCGGTGTTTATCCCCTGGTGGAGTTTCCGGTGGGTGTGGCAGAGGCGCACGGAAGCCCAGCTGGCGCGGTTGATTTCCCGGACGGACGCGGCCCTGGGAGACCGCCTCCTGGGCGTCATTGAACTGGATGCCGAAAAGGGCGGCCTCCAATACAGTTCCGAAAAGCTGAAAGAAGCTGCCATGGAGCAGGTAGCCCGCGAAGTGTCCGCCCGGGACCTGGCGGTGAACATCCCCCGGCCCAGCCACAGGAAGCTGTTCGTCCTGCTGGCGGTTCTCGCCGCAGGCACGGCGGCCGTATGCGCGGTAAGCCCGGAAGCGGCAGGGAATGCCCTGAAACGCTGGGTCCACCCGTTCAACCCTCCGGAACGCTACACGTTCACCCAGCTGGACTCCACCCCGGATTCCCTGGTTATTCCCCTGGGAGAGAGCTTCCTGTATGAGATCCGGCTTGCGGAGGGCACCAAAGCCAGTCCGCAGACGGCAGAGTATTTTTTCCGCAACAGGGTAAGCCAGCAAGCGCCTCTTACGGACGGCGCATACAAAATCCATATTCCCCCCATGCAGCAGGCGGACTGCCTGGAGTTTTTTGCAGGGGATGCCGTGCGACGGCTGAAAATCATCCCGAAGAGCCGCCCCTCCCTGCTGGGCGCCGAAGCCGTCGTGGCCTATCCTGCCTATATGGCGCGCGCCAAGGGCCGGGAAGCCATGCGAGCAGGAGTCATTTCCGCCCCGGAAGGCTCTACGCTGACGCTGAAGGTGTCCGCCTCCCAACGCCTGCAGTCTGCGGAGAACGCGCAGGGGCAACCGCTCCGTGTGGAAGGAAACAGCGTTATCATTCCAAATATTCTCTTGGAGAAAGAGCCCAGGGAAATAGAGTTTGGCTGGATGGACAGCGATGGGCTGACGGCTGCCCGGCCCGTGAAGATACGCCTGGAACCCGTTGAGGACAAGCAGCCTTCCATTTACCTGAGAGGCGGAGAAAACGACCGCTATGTGCTGGAGGATAGCAGCATAGAGCTGGAGGTAGAGGCGGCGGACGATTTCGGCCTCCGGGAAATGGGGGTGGAATGGCAGGGTGAGAAATCTTTTTACGACGACGGGAATAAGGATGGGAACGGAGCTTCTGCGCCACAACCGGACGGCGCGGACAAACCGGCGCCCGGACTTCGCGGGGAGAAAATTCTGGCGGCCGGCCAGCCCACGCAGACCGGCCTGAAAGGAACATTCCTGTTCCAGGCCAGAGCGCTGAAGTTATCTCCCCAGCGCGTCGTCGTCCGCGGGTTTACGCAGGATTACAAACCGGGAGGCAAGCGCGTTTATTCGGAACCCATGATTATCTTCGTCCTTTCCAAGTCCGAGCACGCCCAGATGATCCGCAATGAACTGGAACGCATCACCAGCGAGCTGGAAGGCATGATCCGGCGCATGGACGCCATGGCGGACGAGGCAAAACGGCTGAAAGGAATGGAAAGCGGCAAATTGAAAGATGCGGAGTCCCTGGAACGCCTGCACGCCCTGGCCGATGAAGAACAGGCAGGCAGGCGTGAGTTGGGCGACTTGCTTAACCGCTCGGAAAACCTGTTTAAGGAAGCCTCCCGCAATTCCCAGATAGACCCGGCCGGCATGAAGGAATTCATGAAAGGAATTTCCATGCTCAAACCCATTCCTGGAGGGCCCATGAAGAAGGCCCAGAAACAGTTCCGGGATTCCGCCTCCGAGGGCCGCTCCGAGCAGGAAAGCAGGAAAGACCTGAACG
Source organism: Akkermansia sp. UBA7090 (assembly GCF_002493465.1). Lineage (NCBI taxonomy): Bacteria > Pseudomonadati > Verrucomicrobiota > Verrucomicrobiia > Verrucomicrobiales > Akkermansiaceae > Akkermansia > Akkermansia sp. UBA7090. Next base: position 93,398 of record NZ_DKYW01000007.1, on the reverse strand, counting down.
ACGGGGAGAATTCCCATTCCGAAGCCACGCAGGCGCTGAAAGACGCCATGAACCAGCTCTCCAAGTCCGCGCAGGACATGGAGGCCAGCACCTTCGTGGCACGGCTCAGGCAAGCCGCATCCAAGGAGGATTCCATCGCCCATGCGCTGGCCGGTCAGATCAACGCTATTGCGGGCATGACCATGGAGGAGCTTGACCCGTCCAGCAGGCGGGAAATGGAAACCATCGCCACCCTTCAAAACGCCTCCACACAAGACATAGGCTGGATTCTGGAAGATCTCAGCTATTACAAGTCACGCACCGGGGAACGGATTTACAGCGACCTGTACAACCAGATGAACGCTTTCTCCCTCCGCGAGAAGCTGGACCTGGTGCACGGCAACATTCTGAATGCAATCACGGCCCGCTCCATTGACGAGTCTCGCCTGTACGCCTCCACCCTGCGCCATTGGGCCAAATTGATAGACGACTATAAGAAGAGCCGCCGCGGCAGCGGGGGAGGAGGCGGAGGCGGGGGAGAAGGCCAATCCTCCATTTCCGACGCCGAGTTTGAATTCATGCTGAAAGTCATCCGCATGATCCAGCAGGAACAGGATATCCGCATGCGCACCCGCGCCGCCGAACAGGAATACCGAAAACAACTTACTCCCCCTGCCCCATGAATACCGCCCATTTTTCAGCCATGGTTCTGGCGCTTTCCCTGCCCTGCGCCGCCGATCCAAAACCCGCTCCGGAATATTCCGCCAGGCACAAGGAAACGGCATCCAAACTGGCGGTACAGCAGGACGAGCTCCAGGCGGACACTTCCGACCTCATCTTGGGAGAAACCAATGAGGAGGTAGTGGACCTGCTGAAAAAATGCCGCCATGCCATGAATGACGCCGTGGACCTGCTGGAGGTTTACAATACCGGCGGCCAGACGCTGGCCGCGCAGTCGGATGTGATTGAATTGATTTACCAGGCAGCCAAAGCCAAGATGACCGGAGCCGACGGCCAGCCCAAACCGGGAGGGAGGGCTCTTATGGACATGCTGCGCCAGCTGCTCGGCATGGATAGTGATGCCCAGTCCGCAGAACAGCAGGAAGGTAATGAAAAGGGACAGGGAGGTTCCCAGAGCGGCAGCGGCAACAATCCCGGAAGCAAAGCGGATGGGAAATCCAATATGGCCTCCGCCCAGGATAAAGGCGTTTCCAATCCGGACATGACAGCGGAAACGCGTTCCGTTCCCAAATCCACCGGCATATCCGCAGACGACATGCCTTCCGAATTCCGCAAGGCGCTGGACGCCTATAACAAGACCCTGCAAAAATAAGACGCGCCTTCCCGGACACCCCCGTCACGCATGAACAACAGCTTCCCGTTTCCATGAAAAATTTCCGCCGCCTCCTGACCGTTTTTTTAGCCTGCTGCATGACGGCCGCGCCGCAAAACGCAGCGGCCCAATCCCCCCTGAAAACGTCTTCTTCCGTTCCTCCCCAGGTGGAGCTGATGTACGTGAAGGGGCTGCGCTATCTTCAGAATGCCCAGAAACCGGATGGCACCTATGATGGGACTTACGGGAGGGAACCCGGCATTATCGGCTTTTGCCTCATGTCCGTGCTGGCCCACGGAGACGATCCGAACGCGGGGCCGTACGCCACCATGGTGCGCCGCTGCGTAGATTACATCCTGTCCAAACAGAACAAGGGGTCCGGCTATATTGGGGATTCCATGTACAACCACGGCTTCGCCACTCTCGCCCTGGCGGAAGCGTACGGCATGGTGCGGGACGACCGCATAGGCCCCGCCCTCCGCAAGGCCGTGGCCCTGACACTGACCGCCCAGAAAAAAAACAAATCGGGAGGCTGGCGCTATTCTCCGGATGCCACGGACGCGGACAGCACGGTGACCGGCTGCCAGCTCGTCTCCCTGTTCGCGGCGCGCAACGCGGGTATTCCCGTGCCGGACGCGGCCTTTGAACGCGGCCTCAAGTACATGGCCTCCTGCCGCAACAAGAAAGGCGCCTACGGCTATACCGGCCCGGAGGGCCCCCGCGTTACCCTCACGGCCATCGGTTCCCTGACGCTGTCCCTGGCGCGCCTTAAAACGGACCCGTCCTTCAGGGATTCCCTGGCCTACCTGAAAAAGCACCTGAATTACCGGGATTCCACTCACCCGTTTTATTTTGAATATTACATGTCACAGGCCCTGTTCCATGCGGATCCGGAAGCGTGGAAGGAATGGAATTACAAAAATATGCGCTACCTGGGAGCCTCCCAGGCGCCCAACGGGTCCTGGCTTTCCGACCATTCCGCAGCATATTCCACTTCCGCCGCCCTGCTCTCCCTTGCGCTTAATTATAGATTTTTACCCATCTATGAACAATAGAATCCGCCTTTCCCTGATGCTGGCCCCGGCCTGTCTGCTGGGCGCCTGGGCCAATTCCGTCATCGACGTGGTTACGGACAACAATTACCGCCTCCGCGGGGAAATCGTTTCTTACGGAAAACAGGGAATCGCCATCAAGCACCCGGCCATGCGCCAAAATGCCGTCATTATTCCGTCGGAAATCCGCGCTCTTTACTTTACGGGAACCGCATCTCCGGATCTTCGCGCCAGAGACAAAATTTTCATGGCTACGGGGCACCGGGATATTATCCCGTGCAACATCATTTCCGTCACGCAGGATAAAGTGCAGTACCGGGATATGCTCGGCCATGAACGCTCCGTGCCGCGCAGCCAGGTGGCCGGGTTCCGTCTGAATACTTTGCAGGAAAAGGGTTTCTGGCAGGAACCGCTGGTTTTTGACAACAGCTGGGTTTATTCCGGCAACCGGGAGGAAGACTACCGCACCCAGGCGGGAAGAAGACTGATGAATGCCCTGAAGCCGAAAATCCAGGGGGATAAGTACCAGTACCGGCTGGGCAACAAAGATTACCCCACCTGGATACCCCTGTACAAGAATATCGGCCTGGATCCTTCCTCCTTCATTTTCCGCACCACCATCACCATGAACGGCAACAATGACCGCTCCGGCATTGTCTTCTGTTTCGGCGGGAATGAGAACATTCCTTTCCGGTCCAATTCCGGCAGCAGCCTGAACAGGCTCATGCTCAGCATTTGCCCCGGAAGATGCATTCTGCTCCGGGAACAGAAGTCCGGCATCCTCGTGCTGGGGGAAGCGGCTATTCCGGCCCCCGCCCTGACAGAGGGCGTGGATATTAAATTGACGGCTTCCCGCCAGGAAGGAAATAAACAGGTTTACGAACTGTTGATAGGAGACCTGCCGCCCATACTGACGACAGACCCCAGCCCGCCGGAACAGCCATTGCAGGGAGACGCCTTCGGCCTCCAGATGGAAGGGCACGTCTCCCTGACCATCAGCAAACTGGCCCTTTCCTCCATCACCCTGAGCGCCAAATCCGCGGCCAAAAACGGAAATGCAGAGACAGACCTGGTCCTGACAAAGGAAGAAGACACCATTCCGGGCTCCATCAGCGGTTACGATAGTAAAACCGGAATGTTGACGCTTTCCACGGACAAGGATTATCCGGGAATTCCCCGCGATCTTTCCATCCCGGCCAAGTATCTGGATACCGTCTTTTTTGCGGAACAGAACAGAAAGGACGGTTCCCGACCCACGGCCCGCCACGGTCTCCTGATGAAGGACGGTTCCCGTCTGCACGGAGATATCCTGAGCATGGATTCCCTGAACATCATCCTGCGGCATCCGCAGCTGGGGCAAATTTCCCTGCCGCTGAAAAACATCACCCGCGTGGAATTCCTGAATCCCGCCCGTCCCTCCCGTTCCACTCCCTGATTGATCCCGCCATGAAACAAGCAATGACGCTTTTCCTGTGGGCCTGCGTCCTGCCGGCCGCCTTCCTCCAACCCAACGCACATGCGGAAGGGGTTATTACGCTTAAATCCGGGGAAAAACTGCCGGGCAGCATGGATACGATGAACCGCCCTTATCTGAAGGTCCGTTCCAGCATTCTTTCCAGCCCCGTGGATGTCCATATGAAGGAACTTGACGAGCTGATTTCTTCCCGTCCGCTGGAGATACCGGAACAGTTTTCCATCATCAGGCTGGCCAATGGGGACGAGGTTTACGGCACCCTGAAGGCGCTGGATACGGAAAGCCTTCAACTCCAGACCTCCTGGGGAGGCCTGCTCCAGGTGAACCGCAAATATGTGCGCCACATCGGGTTCGACTCCCAGAAAGCCTACCTGCGCAACGCTACGGAGTCCCTGCAGGGCTGGAAATCCTCCGCCAACAGCATGCTGCCCGAATGCCGCGACGGCTACTGGTTCATGCGCGGCTCCAACAATACGGAACTGCAAACATCCTTCTCCATGCCACCCCGCCTCCATGTGCAGTTCTCCCTTTACCATACCAATACATTCCGGCTTAACCTTGCCCTCTGGCAGGATTCCGGCACCGGAAACAGCATCAACCTGGATCTCACCCTGGAAAAAGCGGAACTTTCCAAGACCAGTTCCGGCCAGTACCAAACGCTCGGCAGGGTGAAAAGAAACACGGAGCGGAACTGGTATGCCGACAAAAGCGTCAAGCGTTCCGATATTCATTTTTATGCCGATACGGAAAAGGGCAATTATTACCTGTACGTCAACGGAGAACAGGCAGCCCGGTGGGAGGAAGTCAAAGAAATGGACACTATCTTTGAAAACGAAAGCGGAGACGATGAAGGGGAAGATGGAAAAAGCGCCGGGAAAAGAGAATTCAAACCGGGAAACACTCTTGCTCTGGCAGGTTATGACAGCCTGAACATGGCTGTATTCCATTTGAATGTATTTGACTGGAATGGAGCCGTTCCCCATCTGGAGGAAGATCAGGACATCATTTCCCGCTACGATCCGGATGCCCCCAGGGATAAAGCCCTGCTGGTGAACGGAGACGTGCTCAGGGGAGCCATTACCCTCCAGGAGGAAGGAGCCATCCGCATCAAGTCTGACCACTATGACGTCACCATTCCCACCGCCAGGGTACGCGTGCTGGACCAAAAAGGCCATGAGGAGAAGAACCTTCCGGAAGACAACTCAGACACCCGCGTTTTCCTGACGGATCAGAGCGTCCTCTCCCTGGCCCTGGAAACTATCCGGAGCGGGTTCATGGAAGGGCGTTCCTCCGCCGTCGGCAAGGTCCGGATTCCGCTTCAATCCGTCAGAAAGGTTCTGTTCAACCTGCAAAACCCGGAATTGCGGAAGCAAAGGGAAACGCCGTTCCGGCGCAAATAAAGGATTTTCCGCCCGGCCGTCTTTTCCGGAGAAAACCGGCCCCGGGAAAATCTGGAGAAGCATCCGTCACTGGCTCTCCATTTCCTCAGCTCGCCGCACGGCGCTTTTCACCGCCTGAATCCAGGCATTGCGGAAGCCGCATTCATCCAGCGCATTCAGAGCGGCAATCGTGGTCCCTCCGGGGGAAGTGACCTCATCCCGGAGTTCCATGGGATGCTTCCCGGTCCGTTCCAGCATCAGGGAGGCCCCACGCATGGTTTCCGCAGCCAGCTCCAAAGCGGTTTTCCTGGGCAATCCCATGGCTACCCCCGCGTCTGCAAGCGCATCCAGAGCCGTAAACATGTAGGCGGGGCCGCAACCGGAAATGGCGGAAACGGCATTCATCCCGAATTCCTCCACCTTGCAGACGGAGCCGCAGCCGGAAAGCAGCATCCGGGCCGCCTCTTCATCTTCATCTTTTACGCCGGTTCCCGTACTGTAGGCGATGACGCCGGCCAGCACCATGCACGGGGTATTGGGCATGGCGCGTATAATGCGCGTTCCGTCGCTGGCGCAGGCTTCCATGTCATTCAGGGAAACGGCGGCAGCGATGGAAATCAGAAGGGGAAGCTCCGCCCCCCGTTCGGAAAGAGAGGAAATGAGCGGAAGAATGCCGCGCGGCTTCACGGCCAGAATCAGGACTTCCACTGCGTCCGCCGCATCCGCCTCCGAGGCCGCTTCATGAACTCCGGGGTATTCCTCCCTCAGAGCCTGCACGTTCTCATGGTGATGATCGTATACCCAAACTTCCTCCGGAGCCGCTGCTCCCGCTTTCAGCACGCCCCGCAGCAGGGCGCCTCCCATTTTTCCGAGTCCGATAATACCTGTTTTCATGGTTGATGATTTTTCTCAGTCAACATATAAGCAATTTATAGAAAATAGAAATGCCAATGAAGCCCCATAGCTATGAACGCGAACGCTTCATTTCCGCATTTGTTCCCTCCGGCTCCCTGTTTTTAACAGCATAAGCTGGCTGGTCATGCGGTTGGGATTTTGAGCACTGAGCCGTTTTGCAGAAACAGCCCTCAATATGGTCGTTGACAAACCCGGTTGCCTGGAAAAACGCATAACAGATCGTCGGACCGAAAAACCTGAATCCCCGCCTTTTCATGTCCCTGCTCATGGCTTCCGACTCCGGAGAAACAGCGGGAATTTGCGCCAGAGCGCTGAAATGGTTAACAACGGGCTGATGATCGGGAAAAAACGACAAGACGTACCGGTAAAAACTGCCGAATTCTTTCTGAACGTCCATAAACAGCTTCGCATTATTGATGGCGCTGTTGATTTTCAAACGGTTTTTGACAATTTCATCAAAGCTCATCAATCGTTCCACATCCTCCGCCGTCATCCGCGCCACTTTCTCCACATCAAAGCCATGGAAGGCTCTCCGGTATCCTTCGCGCTTCCGGAGGACGGTAAGCCAGGATAATCCCGCCTGGGCGCTCTCCAGCACCAGAAACTCAAACAGGGTTTTATCATCGGAAACAGGCCTGCCCCATTCTTCGTCATGGTACTTTATATACAGTTCGTCCGTTCCGGCCCAGCCGCAACGCGCATTGATGATGTCTTCCATACCCGTCCCCGTTAAAATTCCTTTTTCCTGAACAGCCACGCCGCCAGCGTCATGTGAAAGACGAAGTACCCCAGCGTCATCAGGGCCAGGCTTCCGAACAGGGAGAGGGGAATAAGCCGGCCGTTCAGGGCGGAATCCGTCACGGAATAAATCTGGAAATTCGGAAAAATCAGGGAAAAGAGCCTGCTGCCCGCCACTTCCCACCAGGAAAGGCCATCCGTGCCGGACCCCACCCACAGGGAAAGCGCCTGCGTCTGGAACAGCCCCGCCAGATAAACCATGAACGTCAGAAGCGCGCTGATGATGGTGCCGTTCGTCACGCAGGACATTAACAGCGTGAGGGAGGAGAGAACGACAAACTCGCACATCATGACTCCCAGCCCCGTCTGCACGTTCCAGGTAGCTCCCTGGAGGCGGATCCTGTCCAGGTACGGCTGCATTTCCTCCACCGTATAGCGGCCTTTCAGGGAGGCTATCTGCTCCGCCACCACCGTATCCGTCCGCATCCACAGCACCAGCGTCATCACGGCATCCATCAGCAGCACGGCAACCAGGGTCAGAGCCAGCACCCCCAGCACCTTCCCCATCAGATAGTCAATGCGCGGCACCGGTTTGCAAAGAATGGTGTACAGAATACGGTCTTCCGCATCCTTGGGGATAATCAGGGCCGTAGCCGCCACGCAGAAAAAGAGGCCGAACACCCGCATGGCGCCGTAGGCGGAATTTTTCAGCAGCACGAGTTCATTGATTCCCCCGGTTTCCGGCCCCAGCACCGCGCTCAGGCGGAAGGAACTCAGAGCCAGCAGCGCCACGGCGAAGAGCCCCAGAAAAAGGAACACCTTCATGCGCACCAGCTGCGTAAAGGTGGTACCGGCGATTACGGCCATGCGCCCGGGCGAAGGTATATAACCGGAGGTAATCCATGCCATGCAGCTTATCTTGCCGTATTCCGGAGCAAATAAAAGAGCTTTTTATTTCATGTGCTGAACTCCTTCCGCCTTGAAGAAGCGCTTCTCCCGTGTTCTCATGGAGCGCGTATGAGTTTACGATCCCAGCTGGAAGAACTGCTCCCGGAACTTTTGCCTTCCGATCCGGCCCAGGCCATTAAGGGAACTGAACTCATCCGCCTGGTGCGCCTGAGGCTGGGGGAGGAATATTCGGACGCATCCCTGCGCTACCATTTTTCTTTCATGGCTTCCGAGCCTGACTCGGAAATCGCCAAGGTGGAACGCGGCCAGGGCTATTACAGGCGCACGCGGGAAAAGGACGGGCAACGCGCTCCCAGAGGGCTTTTGCCCCTGTTCCTTGGGGAAAACGAACCGGACGCCCTGAACTGCCGCGCCAAGGCGCTGGCCCTGGCCGTGCGCCAGTACGATACCACGGGCCGCGGCGTCTTCGTGTTCAGTACCAGTGAAACCGGAACTTCCTGGATAAAGCCGGATCTGGCCGTCGTGGAATGGCCGGAGGGGGAATGGGAGGAAAACGCTCTCGTTTTTGATAAAAGCGCACTTCAGCGCCGTCGCATGATCGGAGCCCCCATGATGGGCATCCGCAGCATCTGCGTCGCCCGCATGCCCGGCGGAGAAGACGGCAGAAGGGAATTTTTCAGAACGCTGGCTACGTCCCGCTGGGCGCAGTGCGGAGAACTGGTCATCGTGGGGGAACTGCCGGATGATTCCGAATGCGCCGCCCTCCGCGGGCTGGCCGCCGAGTTCGGCGTAGGGGTGCTTTGCCTGGAAATTGCGGACGAACGCCTGGGAGAACTGCCCGGAGCGGAGGAAATTTTCAAAGCCGGAGATGAGGAATGCGCCGCCCTGCTGGCGGAACTCACGCCCGTACGGCTGGCCGCAGGAAGGCAGAAGACGCTGGAGGCGGATACGGGGGAAACCCTGGGCGGGGAATTCGGCGCCCTGTTCGACTGGCTGGCCGCCTGCCTGGAACGCGGCAGCGTGGAAGAATATGAATTCCGCGTCTCCTGTTATTGAATGCGGCGGAGAGATTCTTGACAGAACTTGCGTATTCAATTAAAGATCTTCCCGTTTCCAACCCGCCCTTCCCCCTGACATGGAACAAGAAACCCTGGTTTATCCGCTTGCGAACAATACCGTTCTGCAAGACAAATATACGATATTGAACGTGCTGAACGCCGGCGGCTTCGGCATCACGTACCTGGCTCTGGACAACCCCGGTTCCCGGTATGTCGTCATCAAGGAATGCATGCCGGACGCCTACGCCTGCCGGGATATGGAAACCGGTTTCGTCCGTCCCCGGGACGAACAGGCCGCCGTCAATTTCGCCCAGAGCGTTTCCAATTCCCGGCAGGAGGCTTCCATCCTGTCCCAGCTCAACCATCCCGGCATTGTCCAGGTATTTGACATGTTTGACGCCAACGGCACCTGCTATTACGTCATGGAGAATATTCAGGGACAAACCCTGTTTGACCTGATGACCGCCATGCACGCCGCCGGGCAAACCATGGAACCGGCCCAGGCTACGGATCTTCTGTTCCGCCTGCTGGACATCCTGCACTACCTTCACTCCATGGGAGTGTACCATTGCGACATCAAGCCGAGCAACATTTTCATCCAGCCGGACGGAACGCCCAAGCTCATCGACTTCGGCGCCGTGCGCACCAAGACCCTCCAGCATCAGGGGCTCGTCCAGATCACGCCCGGCTATACCCCGCCGGAATTCTACCCCGGACGCCGGAGCGAAATAGGCCCCTGGTGCGATATGTACGAACTGGGTGCCACGTTCTACGAATTGCTCACGGGCCAGGTTCCCCATCCGGCGGACCAGCGTTCCGTAGTGGACCGCAACCCGAAAGTGACCGGTTACGCGACCCTGCGGAAAACCTATCCCATGAACTTCCTTTCCGGCATTGACAAAGCCCTGTCTCCGGATGAACGCAACCGATTCCATTCCGCCAAGGCATGGAACGACTATATCAACGCCATGGCGGCGGCAGGCACCCTGCAGGCAGGCGGAGTATCGAGGAAGGCCCTTCCCCAGGCCAGGAAAAAATCTTCCGCAGGCACGGCTTTCATCATTATCCTGCTCATTGCGGCGGCGGCCGTTTGGATATGCTGGGAGCAGGGATTGTTCCATTTCTGATTCCTGCCCCTCCGGCCATGGTTGAATACCGCAAGGCGGTTGATGTCTGCTTACACGCAGATATTTTTCCATTTCCGGTTTCTTTTTAACGGCTATGGCGGAAGAGCGGCTTGCGGCCGGAAGAAGGAACAGCAAACCAAAGATAAAATTTTTCCGGCATTTAGTCAGAAATCTGCCTGAATATTAAGGTTTCGGGAGAAAGAAATCATGAAAACAATCAGCATTGAAGACAGAAACCCAATATTGGTGGAACAGCTGGTGAAGGTCTGGAAAGGTTCCGTGAAAGAAACCCACACTTTTTTGTCAGATGAGGAAATAAATCACATTCAGGAGTATGTTCCCCAGGCGTTAAGGGAAGTGCCCCATCTGATGATTATAGAAGATGACCACGGATTTCCATGCGCATTCATGGGAATCAATGAACATAAACTTGAAATGCTGTTTGTTTCTCCGGAAGCGCGCGGCCGCGGACTGGGGAAAAAATTAATTGAAACCGGCATCAGGGAATATTCCGTCAATGAATTGGGAGTTAACGAACAAAATCCCCAGGCGAAAGCGTTTTACGAACATATGGGATTTCATGTCTACAGAAGAGCGGAGACCGATGAACAGGGCAAGCCTTACCCCGTTTTATACATGAGGCTGTCGCCATCCGTTTATCCCGTAAGGGATTGAGCCCCCGTTGCAGTTTGCCTTCAAGGCCGCGCCGCTTCAACGCAACAAGGGCTGAACCGGATGGTTCAGCCCTTGCAGGATAAAGATACGGACGGGAAACCGCGCTTACAGGCTTTCCCCGAAGTCCTGACGGTATTTGGCCGCCAGTTTTTCAGGCCAGTCGCTCTTGGCGCGGAGCTTGCCCATGAAGAAGCGCAGAACGGGCGGTTCCTCCACGAATTCCAGGCCGCCGATCAGATCGCGGTTGTCGTAGAGCCACTTCATGCGGTCCGCTACGTATTTAACCTGGGACAGCGTAAATACGCGGCGCGGGAAGGCCAGGCGGAGCAGTTCCACATCCGCCAGGATGTCCTTGCCGTTTTCGTCACGGACGCTGGAGAGCGTGCCGCGTTCCATGCCGCGCACGCCGGAGGCGATGAAGAAAGCCGCCGCGAGGGCCCCGGCGGGATAGTCCTCCTGCGGGATGTGGGGCAGGAAGCGCCCGGCGTCAATATGGGCGCCCAGGCCGCCAGCGGGGGTCACGCAGGGAATGCCCATGTCCACCATCTGGCCGATGAAATATTCAATGAAGGAGGGGCTCTGGGAAATCACGGTCAAATCCGTCGTTTCATACAGGCCCACGGCCATGGCCTCAATTTCCCGCACGGAAATGCCGCCATAAGTCAGGAAACCTTCAAAGAGAGGAACCAGGTGCTCCATTTTCTTGGCGATGGAGCGGTCGTTCGTGCAGATGCCGCCGCCGCGGGAAGAGGAAACCTTGCGGGCGGAGAAATACACCAGGTCCGCCAGGCCGCACATGGTTTTCAGGATGTCCGCGCAGGATGAATCCTTGAACTCGTCTTCACGCATCTTGATGAAATAGGCGTTTTCCCCGATCAGGGAGGCGTCCAGCACCAGCATGATGCCGAATTCATCGCAAATGCCGCGTATTTCCCGCATGTTGGCAATGGAGAAGGGCTGGCCGCCAATCAGGTTGGTGGAGGCTTCCATGCGCACGAAGGGGATTTTGTCCGCCCCGTGCCGGGCGATGCAGTCCCGCAGTTTGGCGGGGTCCAGATTACCCTTGAAAGGATTGGTGCTGACCGGGTTGACGGCTTCGTCAGCCACCAGTTCCTCAATCTTCCCGCCGTTCAGGTCAATATGGGCGTGCGTGGTGGTGAAATGGTAGTTCATGGGAACCACGTCACCGGGCTTCACGAAGGTGCGGGCGATGATGTTTTCACAGGCGCGCCCCTGGTGGGCGGGCAGCAGGTATTCCTTGCCGAAGACATCCCGGACGGCCTGTTTCAGGCGGTCAAAGCTCTGGGAACCGGCATAGGCGTCATCCGCCCGGAACATGGCGGCGATCTGGTTGTCGCTCATGGCGTTGACGCCGGAATCCGTCAGCATGTCCAGATAGACGTCGTTCGTGCTGAGCTGGAAGGTGTTGAACCCGGCTTCCCGCGCGGCTTCCAGGCGGCGTTCCACGGGGACAAGATGCAGCTTCTGCACCACGCGGACTTTATGCAGTTCCAGGGGAATCTGTTCCCCATTGTAAAATTTGACAACGTTGGATGGTTCTGAATTCATAAAATAAAAGGTAAGCGGGAGTTTAGCAGAATGAATCTTTTCCGCAACATAAAAGGGCAGACGGCTTTTTTGCCTCCCGCCGGAAAGGCAGGAATGACGCTGGAAGAAAAAATGTGGAACTTTCCATAGGGAGCTTTTAGCGTGGCTCCCTATGACAAAATACTGGAAATTGATTCAACAGCGCCTGGGCGTGGATGCGGACGGCATCCCCGGCCCCAAGACGGCGCTGGCCCTGATGGATAAGCTGGACATCCGGCAGCCGGAACATTCCTGGCCCAGCCAGGAGGAAGTGCGCTCCGGAAAATCCGTCTTCGGCCGTGCGGGGGACGAAAGCAACATGACCAGCATCAGGCTGCCCTATGTCATGCGGCTGGCGTGGGAAACAAACACGACCGTTTCCACCATGCGCTGCCACAAGCTGGTGGCGGAACCGCTCGTCCGCATCTTCCAGGCAACTCTGGACCATTACGGTATGGAGAAAATCAGGGAACTGGGGCTGGACCTGTACGGCGGCTGCTTCAACAACCGCTCCATCATCGGCGGAAAGGCCACATCCATGCATGCCTGGGGCATCGCCGTGGACATGGACCCGGACAGAAACGGACTGAACATCCCCGCGCCGAAAGCGGTACTGTCCGGACCGGAGTACGCCGCCTTCTGGCAATTCGTGGAAGCGGAAGGGGCCGTATCCCTGGGACGCGCCCGCGACTACGACTGGATGCACTTCCAGTTCGCAGCTCTTTGACCGGAGCGGACGCAAACGTCCGCCAGCCCTCCTCACAGCGGCGGCGGAGGGCTGGCCAGTCCGCGCCGTTCCCTCCATGCCCCGGAAAAGAGCGTTTTTTCAAAAAAAGGCCGCGCGCTCCAGTTCATGGAACGCGCGGCCCGTTAACGGAAGTTACCTGAAGGAAAGACCCTTCACTTTATCCGTCAGGGCTTTCAGCACGCGCTGGTGCGCGGCGTCCACTTCCGCGGCCGTGAGGGTCTTGGCCGGATCCCTGTACAGGAAGGTGTAAGCAATGGATTTGCGGTCCGCCGGGAGTTTTTCACCGGAGGGGTCCGTGAACACGTCAAAGCAGGAATAGCTGACAAGCAGTTTTTCCCGGGCGGATTCCACGGCCTTGACAATGTCCGCATTGGGCGTGGAGAGGGGCAGTTCCATGGCCGCATCGCGGGAAGAGCCGGGGAATTGGGGCAATTCCGCAGCCTTCACGGGCGCGGTGAGGATTTCCTGCATTTTGCGCAGGTCCAGTTCCGCCACGTACACGGGCTGGCCCAGGCCCAGCTCCCGGCAGCGCGCCAGGGACAGGCGGGCGAAATAGCCGCAGGCTTTCCCGTCCAGCTGCACATCCGCCCCCAGGGCGGCCTGTTCGCGCGGTTTGGCAGGCGTAAGCGTAAAGCGGTGGCCCGGCGCCAGAGCAGCCATCACGGCCAGAAGGTCCTCAAAGGAGGCCTGCTCCGGCCTGGGGTCCGCCCAGGAGCGCGCCGTGCGGTCCCCGGAAACAAGAATGCCCAGGGTATCCGTTTCAATGTCCCTGCCCTTGCCGCCGCCCGTATTGCGGAAGACGCGGCCAAGTTCAAAGAAGCGCAGGCCGGACACGCCCTGGTTGCTGTTGCGCACGGCGGCGGCAATCAGGCCGGGCGTATGGGCGGGACGCAGCACGGAGTGATCCTCGCTGAGCGGTAGGGACACGCGGATGAGGTCTCCGTCCTGAAGGGGGCGCAGGGGCAACGCGTCCTTCACCTGGGCAATGGCGCCGTCCGCGGATTCAGAGGCAATGAGCTTGATGGTCTGGGTTTCATAGAATCCCAGGGCCGCCAGCTTGCGGCGCAGCTCCATCTGGAAATTGTAGGCCGCATCCACCGGGGATTCCGCCACGAAGGGGCCGGAGAAGCGGGACGGTATGCCGTCCAGGCCGAAGACGCGCACGATTTCCTCCAGCAGGTCGCACGGACGCGTGAGATCCAGGCGGTGGGGGGGGATCAGCCAGCATTCGGGAGACTCCGGAACCTGCTTCAGGCCCAGCACCGTCAGGATGCGTGCCCCTTCCTCATGGGAAATGGAACCGCTGGACATCTGATCCAGCGCCTTCCAGGGAAGTTTTACAAAGCCCAGTTCATTAGTCACCGTGGCGCCCTTCCCCTGCTTCAGGGAAGCGGGCACGGAAACGGGGCCGTCCGCCCCCCCGCAGGAAGGCATGGAAGCATGCGCCGGATTAGGAACGGGAGAACCGGCCACATACGTCGGGGAAGCCGTTCCGCCCGCCAGCTGGAGAATCAGTTCCACGGCGCGCACGGAACCGCGCAGGACATTCCAGGCGGAAGTGCCGCGTTCAAAGCGGTAGGAGGAGTCGGAGGACAGGGCCAGCCTGCGGGACGTGGCGCGCACAGAGGTGGGCTTGAACCAGGCGGACTCCAGAATGATATCCGTGGTGGCGTCCGTCACGCCGCTTTCCTCCCCGCCCATCACGCCGCCGATGGCGAGCGCCTTGCCGGATTGGTCCGCGACAACCAGGTCCGTGCAGTTAAGCGTGTATTCCTGGCCGTCCAGAGCCTTGAAAGTTTCCCCTTCATAAGCGGTGCGGGTAACGATGCCGCCCTGCACTTTCGCCGCGTCAAAGGCATGGAGGGGCGTTCCCAGTTCATGCAGGACGAAGTTGGTAATATCCACAATGTTGTTGATGGGGCGCAGACCGACGGCTACCAGGCGTTCCTTCAGCCATTCCGGGCTTTCCTGCACGTTCACGCCGCTGATTTTTACAGCGGTGTAGTACGGGTTCAGCTCCGGCTGGTCCAGCCGCACGAAGTCTCCGGCGGGTTCCAGTTCCACCCCGGCGTCGTCAATGGAAACGGGCTTGTACTCCCGGCCGGAAATAGCGGCCAGTTCATACGCCATGCCGTTGTGGGAAAGCAGGTCCGGCCGGTTGGGCGTCACTTCCACTTCCACCAGGGTATCCGCCTTGACAACCTGGGAAATAGGCGTGCCGGGTTCCAGTTCCTGGGGGAGAATCCAGAGACCGTGCTCCTTGTCGGGAAGCCCCAGCTCGGAGGCGGAACAGAGCATGCCGCGGGACTCCACGCCGCGCAGCTTGCCCACCTTGATTTCAAAGTTGCCGGGAAGCACCGCTCCCGGCAGGGCGCAGGGCACCTTGTCCCCCACTTTGTAATTCTGCGCGCCGCATACGATCTGGTGCAGCGTGCCGTCGCCCACGTCCACCTGGCAGACCTTCAGCCGGTCCGCCTGGGGATGCTGTTCCGCGGCGGCCACGCGGGCCACCACCACGTATGGGGAATCCACGCCCTGCTGGCGGATGTCTTCCACCTCAATGCCGGCAAAAGTCAGCATGTCAGACATTTCATCCACGCTCAGGCCGGACAGGTCAATGTACTGGGAAAGCCAGTTAAGGGAAATCTTCATAACGGGAAAACAGATAAGGATTATTGGAATTGGGCAAGGAAGCGCACATCGTTCTCGATCAGGGCGCGTATATCCCTGATGCCCCAGCGGATCATCGCCAGGCGGTCCAGACCGATGCCGAAGGCAAAGCCGGTCAGCCCCGTGTAGCGGGCCTGTGAGCGGGGGTCCAGCCCCAGTTCACGGTCCACGGCTTCAAAAACATTGGGATCCACCATGCCGCAGCCGGCAATCTCCACCCAGCGGGGGGCCTGGCCGTCCACCTTCAGCTTGACGTCAATTTCAAAACTGGGTTCCGTGAACGGGAAGAAATGGGGGCGGAAGCGCACCTCCGTGCCGGAGCCGAAAAGGGCGCGCAGAAAATATTCCAGCGTTCCTTTCAGGTCGCCCACGGAAACGTCCGTATCCACATACAGGCCTTCAAGCTGATTGAAGGCGGAAAGGTGCGTGGCGTCAATTTCGTCGCGGCGGTAGGCGGAACCGGGAGCGATGACGCGCACGGGAGGCATCTGCTTTTCCATGGAACGGATTTGCACGGAAGACGTGTGCGTACGCAGAAGCTTGCCGGAATCAAAATAAAACGTATCCTTCTCATTGCGCGCCGGATGATCCTCCGGCGTGTTCAGCGCGTCAAAGCAGTGGAACTCGTCCTCAATCTCCGGACCGTCCGCAAGGGCAAAGCCCATGTGGCGCAGAATGCGGACGGCTTCATCCCGCACGATGGTGAGAGGGTGCAGCCCGCCAGACGGCAGGGAGCGGGCCGGCAGCGTCAGGTCCACCCCGGCCACGGCGGCCTTGTCCGCCAGGGCCTGCACTTCCTCCAGCTTGGCGTCCAGGGCTTCCGTAATGGCCTTGCGGGCCTCGTTAAGCAACTGGCCGACGGCGGGTTTTTCCTCCCTGGGAACGTCCTTCATGCCCGTCTGGGCCAGGGTCAATTCCCCTTTTTTGCCGAGGATGGCCACGCGCGCGTCTTCCACGCCGCGCCTGTCAGACGCCTGGGCGATGCGCTCCAGAGCGTCCCGTTGGATGCGTACAATCTCTTCCTTCATAAAATTTGACGGGCAAGAGCTTACCCGCCCCCCCCGCCAGCGTCAAGCCCTTCGGGCCGCAGGGACGTCACTCAAGAGAAAATGGCGGAATACGGAAAAGAGGGAAAGAACAATGAACCCCGCTTCCTAATCACTAATACTTAATCATGAATATCTCCCCAGAAAATTACACGTATCCCGGCCGGGCGGACATGCGGCCGGAAACCATGCCGAGCACGCAGAAAAAGGTATAAACCAGGCAGAACGGCAGGAAGGAGCCTCCCTGATGCAGGAAGGAGGTGAACAGCAGGCTCAACAGGGCGCCCATGGTGAAGCCGATTCCCTGGGACATGCCGGAAAGCCTGATTGATTCGGAAGGCGTCCGGGCCCGTTCCACCATCAGCGCCATTCCGCGGCTGAATACGGTTCCCGTCGCCAGGCCGAACAGAACAGCCATCCAGACGGCCCAGTCCAGCGGAAGATACAGGATGCCCCAGCAGGAAAGGGCCGCCAACGCCATGGCCATCACGATGAGGAGACCCCGGCCGCCCGTAGCCTTTTCCAGCACGTGAGCGGAGAGCGTAGCGGGCAGCTGGGCGAACATGGCCACGGAAAGGATGAAACCGGCGTCCTCATAGCTCATGCCCCGCTGCCGCAGAAAGATGGGAATCCAGGTATAAAAGAAATAGGCAGCCCCAACGCGGCTCAAATAAAAAACGGTAACCTGCCATGCCTTGCCGCTGCGCAGCAGGCTGCGTCCGGATGCCGCCGGATCGTTTTGAAACACATCGTCCGGATGCCTGAGAAAATAAGCGCCCCACACCAGCATCCCCAGCAGGATGGGAATAATCCAGATCCCCAGGCCGAAACGCCAGCCTCCCAGCATATTGGAAAGGGGAACGGACAAGCCGGAAGCCGCAGCGCTGCCCACGCCGATCATGGCGCTGTAAACGCCCATCATGGCGGAAGCGCGGTCGGGAAACTGGTGTTTGATCAGTCCGGGAATGGCCGCTCCGGCAATCCCCATGCCCAGCCCCATCAGAACCATGCCGCCGTATAACCCCGCCACGCCGTCCCAGCTGCGCCACAAAATTCCGGCTACCGCCAGAAGCTGGAACCAGAAAATGATTTTCCACGGCGTCATCCGGCGCGCCACGCGCGGAGAAATGGGAGCCGCCACCCCCAGCACAAAGACGGGCAGCAGGGCGAACAGCCCTGAATTTTCCAGGGAAAGCCCCATATCCCTTTCAATCGTTCCCAGAAGCGGATCGGGAGAATCAAACCCGGTACGCAGATTAAAGCACACGATTAAAAAGGCGGCAAACAACAGCATCTTTCCCCTGATGCCTCCGGAAGTTCCTGCCTTATCCATCCCATGTTATACAGCCTCTCCCCCGCCCCTGTTCAAAAGCGACAGTCTTCCGGCTGTCAGCAGTCCGGAAGATACGGTATGGAGAAAAGACCATCAAGGGGGATCAATCCCCTTGCGGCTTTCCATTCCCCCTGCCATGAAAAAGCGCCGCCGTCCCGGAGAACGGCGGCGCCCGAACACGCTAACCTCTTAAGCTTTCATTTGGAAGGGCGTTTGCCGTACACCAGCGTACGTCTGCCGTCCCAGGAAACGGCCTCAATCCGCGTAGAGCCTTCCGGATAGGGAACCGTGGTGGAGGAATTATCCCTGGAATCCGTCCCCGCCATGGTGATGCGGACCATCTCCCTGTCTTTGTATGTTTCAAAGACGACGGCGTTTTTCCACACGTCATGGGAAATAATGCGACGATTGCCCTGCTCCGTAACGCCCTGGTTATAGACGCCGCGGACAGGCAGGCGGTTCTTGTATGCTTCCGCGCTATTGACGGAAATATAGTAAATGACGGGGCTTTCCGGCTTTTTGTACTTCCTGGCGTAGGCAATCAGGTTCTTGCAGTCGGCCTCCGTGATGGTCATGCGGGCGCAGGTGTAGTCGTCCAGTTCCTGGTCAATGGGTTTGAGCATGCCCGTTTTCCGGAAAAAATCCGTCAGATCCTGCCTGGCGGCGTCGCAGGCGTTCTTCATGAACGCAAGCTGGAGCTCGCCGTCCTTCTTGCCCCTGGTATCCATCTTGATAGCCTTATAAAAGATATCCGGATAAAAGTCGGGATTGCCCTTCCCGGCTATCTTGAAGTACAGCTCCAGCTGCCACAGGGGAGCCAGCTTGACAAAATGGTCGTGCACCATCGGACGGTTATCCCCGCCGGAACGCTTGTCCGGACCGCTCTGGACAAGCCAGTTTTCCCCCTTCAAAATGCCGTTGTTCAAGTAGGCGTTGAAGCGGCCGCCAATCATGTTGCCGTCCCCGCCGTTGATGCGTTCATGCTCCAGGCGCATGCTGGAGGGATTCAGCATGTAATTCACGTAAGCGGAGTAAATGTTATTGGTCACTTCTCCGGTGGATACCCATTTCATGGCGGGGCGCACCTGGTTGACGTGGCCGAACTCATGGGCAATCCCCCAGGCGCTGCCGGGAATCTTGTCCGGATTGCCGACCTCCTTCATGGTGCCGTTATGGAACGCGGCTCCCGTACCGTCCGCATGCATGAACCCGTTCCAGATCACACGGCCGAACATCCGGTTTTTGGGCAGCATCCTGTACTTGTACAGGCCCATGATCCGCTGCTCCATGCCGATAATCCTGTCGTACAGGGCAATGAGCTCCTCCCCCTTGTCCGGGCAGAATTGTTTAAGTTCCTCCACCGGATACACCAGATGCACGCGGTTGCCCACGATGTCCACAACTTCCGTGGGGGAGTTTTCCAGCATCCTCTTCCAGTCGCTGTTTTTGCTGACGCCTCCCACGAAAACTCCATTCACCTTGCCGGACAGAATGGACAAATGCACCTTGGGCGCTTTCTTGTAATTGGATGTGAAATACTCAATGTAGCCAAGCCCCTTGTTCTTCGCCCTGATGATGTTGACCCCCTCTTTCAGCGGATAGGAGCTGTGGCCTCCGTCCCGCCCGAAATTGTGGATAACCAGATTCAGTTTTTCACCTTTGGGATCCCCCATGACCAGCAATACGTCCTCACCCTCTTCAAAAAAGATGCCGGTGGGATTTTCAAATTTGCTGTACTGGCTGGTGCGCAGGCGTTCCGCCAGATCCTTGACCGGTTCATACGGCTCCGCCGTCAGGGCGCGGGCCTTGCGGTCAAATTTCTTCTCCGCCATCTGCTCGGCGAGCCCACGCACAAAGGGATCCTTGATTCTGGCGATGCGGTCGCGCGTGACATTGGGCTTCAACGCAAGCATGTATTCATTGGCGAACACATTGGAATCCAATGCCTTCAACCCCTCCTCCGTAATCGGCGGGCCTCCTGTTTCCTGGGCGGAAAGAACGCCGCCGCCCAACACGCCGCAGAGGGCCAGTAAAAGAATCCCCTTTTTCAACAATGGTGAGAAAATCATTTGTTAAATAATACTGTTCGGTTTCCGGAATTGTTTCAAGGAAAAACGCCCGGCCTCCATGCCCGGGAAAAAGCCCCTTTGTGTGACATGGGACGCCCGGGCCCAGGGAGAAAAACTGTCCATCCCCCTTGACGGGGGCCGTATAATGACGCTCGCAAAACATTTTTCCATATGAATACAGAAACACATCAATTTCAGGCGGAAGTCCGGCAGCTGCTGGACATTGTCATCAACGCCCTTTACAGCGACCGTGAAATCTTTGTCCGCGAGCTTGTTTCCAACGCTTCCGACGCCCTGGAAAAACTGCGTCTGAAGCAGTTGACGGATTCTAATATTTACCAGCCGGACAAGCCCCTGGAAATCACCGTCACCACGGATAAGGAAAACAAAACCATCACCATTGCGGACACCGGCATCGGGATGACGGAAGCGGACCTGGTGGAAAACCTGGGAACCATCGCCCACTCCGGCACCAAAAAATTCATGGAGGCCCTCAAGCAGAAGCAGGAAGGCGGAGCGGACCTGATTGGCCAGTTCGGCGTGGGCTTCTACAGCTCGTTTATGGTAGCGGACCGGGTGGAAGTGTTCACCCATTCCTGTGAGCCGGAAGCCGCCTCCCTGCGCTGGTCTTCCGACGGACGGGAAGGCTACAGCATCGAAACGCTGGCGGAACCGCTGGACCGGGGCACCCGCATCGTCATCCGCCTGAAAGACGAATATGAAGAGTTCTCCCAGGAATACCGCGTGAAGGAGCTCCTGCGCCGCTACTCCAACTTCGTGGGGTTCCCCCTCAACTTCAACGGAGAACACGTCAATACCGTCCAGGCCATCTGGTCCAAGTCCAAATCCGACGTGAAACCGGAGGAATATGATGAATTTTACCAGTTCATTGCCCACACGGATGAAAAGCCCCTGTCCTACATGCACTTCAGCGCGGATGCCCCTATTGCCCTGAATGCCCTGCTTTTCATCCCCAGGCGCAATCCGGAAATGTTCGGATTCGGCCGCGTGGACGCCAACGTGGCCCTGTACTGCAAGCGCGTGCTGATTGACGCCAAGCCGGAAGGCCTGCTGCCGGAATGGCTCCGCTTCCTGAACGGCGTGGTGGACAGCGAGGACCTGCCCCTGAACATTTCCCGCGAAATGCTTCAGGACAACTCCCTGGTGCGCAAAATCAGCGACATCATCACCAAACGCTTCATCAAGCATCTGGAAAAACTGGCGAAGGACGATCAGGAAACCTACAGGGAATTCTACGCGCAATTCTCCCGCTACCTGAAAGAAGGCGTCGTCACCTCCTGGCCGAACAAGGAATCCCTGGGCAAGCTGCTCCGTTTTGAATCCACGGCCACGGAACCGGGGGAAACGACCTCATTTGAAGACTACGTCACCCGCATGAAGGAAGGGCAGACGGCCATTTACGCGCTTACCGGCCCCTCCCGCTCCCATCTGGAAAACAGCCCGTACCTGGAAGCCTTCAAGGCCCGCGGCTATGAAGTGGCCTTCTTCACGGACCACGGGGACGAATTCGTGCTGGACTCCCTGTCCAGCGTGGACGGAAAGCCCGTCACGATGATCGACCGCGCCGACGTGGAACTCCCCGCCCTGGAAGAGGAACAGAAGGACGCCCTGCCCCAGGAGGAAGCCGCGGCCCTGGAAGAATGGCTGAAAGGGCTGTACCCGGACAAATTCTCCAAAGTCACCCTGGGCAAGCGCCTGGTCAGCGGAGCCGCCGTAGCCCTGCAAAGCGGCAATGACATGGGGCCGGAAATGAGGGCGTACATGAAAGCCATGGGGCAGGAAGTGCCGGAAAGCCATCCGCAGCTGGAACTGAACCCCTCCAACCCGCTGGTGAAAAAGCTTTCCGCCCTGCGGACGGAAAACCCGGAACTGGCGCAAATGGTGGCGGACCAGATCGCGAATACCGCCCTGCTCCGCGCCGGCATGCTGGACGATCCCGCCGTGCTGGCCCAGTCCTCCCAGGCCCTGATGGAACAGCTCCTGCTGAAGTAAGGGGCCCGGAGGAAACAGCCTCTTTCCCCAAGCCGCTCCCTGCCCACCCCGCCGGGGGCGGCTTTTTCATTTCTCTTCCCGCCATGAACGCGTTACGCCGCATGCCCCGCCACATTCTGTTCCTGAGGCTGGCCTATCAAGCGGGCATGTGCCTGCTGGCCCTGGTCGCCGTAACGCTGACCGCCATTGACCTGACCACGGAAGCGGCGGAATGGGAAGTCACGGCGGACCGCGTCATCTACTGGATTTTTGTGCTGGATTATGTGATCCGCTTCTCCATCAGCCGGTCCAAATGGCTCTTCGTTAAGGAACACCCCTGGGATTTACTGGCCATTATACCCTTTGACGCCCTGTTCCGCCTGTTCAGGTTCGCCTCGCTGGGGGAAATTTTAAGGCTCGCCAGGTATCTGGACCTGTTTTCCTATGCCATGAGGTTCACCACGCGCATCCGGCGTTTCTTCAACACGAACGGATTCAAGTATATCTGCATCGCCGCCCTGGTCATCATCCTGCTGGGGGCCGTAGGCATCCATCTGGCGGAAGGCATGAGCCTGCCCAACGGCATCTGGTGGTCCTTCGTCACGGCTACCACTGTAGGCTACGGGGATACCTATCCGGTCACCACTTCAGGCAAATTTCTGGCTGTATTCCTGATGCTCACGGGCATCGGATTCGTGGGAACGCTCACCAGCACCATCACGTCCTTCTTTCTGAGTCCCCACGGCGGAGAAGCGCTGCCGTACCGGGAAGAGGAAATTGAAGCCATTAAAAAGAAACTGGACGACCTTTCCTCCATGACGGATGAGGACATAGACACCATGGCGGCTCTGCTGAAAACCCTTCGGGACGCTCCCCATTCCCCTACTGAAGCAGAAAAGAAAACATCACCGCCCGGCTCTTCCAGAACCTGACGACAGGGCTTCCTCAGAGGCGCGAACAAATCTGCGGAATTACAAAAAGTCCCCTATTCCCTCCTTCGTCGCCACAACGCCGCCGTAATCCCCAGCAGGGATAACCCCGCCGCGCCAGGCTCAGGCACCTGGGAACCAAGATGGTTATAATATATGGAAACCATGCCATTGCCATATTCCTCCGCTTCAACGTGTGGATTCTTCCAATTCACCACGTGAAGCACTGACGCAACTGTTGATTTTGTAGTTGTAAACAGCAGGTAACGTCCCGGCTTCAAATCGGCAGAAGCCGTTATATCCCATTTAATTTCCTGCCATTCCATAAGTACCGTATACTGTCCAAAAAAATTAAAAGATAAAACAGCTTCACTCAAATTTCGCTCTCCCAGCTCCGCATGCAAAGTTAAATTAACTAAAGATAAACGAGGGTGATAGCCGGAGGTACCATTATAATGATTCCCCAAATATATAGTATTGCATCCTTTCAAATACCAATCAGAATCATTATTCATTATCGTCCCATCAATATCCTCATAAACAGCCTGATCATCATTCCAGATACTTTTCTCTATGTAAATTTCACTTGCCCGGCAAACTCCTCCTAAAAAACCAAAGTGAAGAAAAACACTTAGAAGAGCCGTTTTCGCCATTTTCCCTAATAAATTTTTGAAATATTGTTCCATGGGCAGAGGTATAACGGATTCCCAATCCGTACACACTTCTTCAAGGATTTAGAACAAAATCCAACATATTCGCCCTTATACTCTGCTGTAATCATTGCCCTAGATATTTTCGTTCTTGTCTGATTTTCATATTTATCCTCATCACATTTCAAGCTTGCATACGGATTGGGAATCCTCTGCTACAACGTTCTTCATGAACATACCGACTTCCTCTTTCCCCTCCGACACGGATCAGACAGGAATCCTCCTCATCCGTTCCCTGGGCATTCCTCCCATGGACGCTTTCCTTCTTCTAAAGGACCTCCTGGACACCAGCCGCGGAAGAGGCGACAGGATAACCCGGGCCAAACGCTGCATACGGCTGGGAGGAGAGGCTCTTGCCGACAGGGAAACAAGCGTGCCGTTTTCCCAGGCTGTCCGCGCCAGCCTGGAAGCAAGGAAACACCGCCGGCCCCGCACCCTGCAGGAAATCCGCTATATGGCTGCCCGGATGATGAAAAAATGCCCGGAATTGGCAAGAAAACAAGTCCGTTCCATCACGCCGGAAGATTGCGAGCGTTATCTCCGCAAAAGCTTTTCCACTCCCCGCCAGCAGCACAAGGGGCGGCTGATCCTGAGCGGCATCCTGAATTTTTCCCTGAAGCGCGGGTGGTGCCGCAGAAACGCAGCCTTTCTGGTTCCTCCCCCCATCCTCAGGGAAAAACGCATCAGGGCCCTTTCCCTGTACGAGGCAAAACGGCTTCTCCACACCGCGGAACAGTTGTTCCACGGGGCATGCCTGCCGGCCTGCGCCCTGATGCTGTACGCGGGCATACGCCCCCACGAAGTCAAAAGGCTGACCTGGAAGCACATCAACCTGAAATCCGGCCTGGTTTCACTGGCGCCCAGCCATACCAAAACAGGCGGGAGCCGCCATGTTTCCATCCTTCCCGTGCTGGGCGCCATCCTCAGCCGGACGTCTTCCGCCGGTTCCCCCTCCCGTCCCGTTTGCCCGCCCAACTGGGAAAAGAAATGGAGGGAAGTAAGGCGCCGGTCCGGCATCCTGAGAAAAAGCGGATGGGTGCAGGACGTGCTGAGGCATACCTACGCCTCCTACCACCTGGCCCATTTCTGCAATCAAAACCTTCTTCAGAAGGAGATGGGGCACTCCTCCCCCTCCCTGCTTTTGGCCCGTTATCTTAACATGGACGGAATCACCTCCGCAACCGGCGCCATGTTCTGGACGCACAGCTTCATTCCTCCCGCTCCGTTAAAGAAAGACTGACAAAAATCCGTCTGGAATTGCGCGGCCAAAGACGGACAATCCCCCTGCGTCATCAAACAGGAGGCGTATTTATTTTGTCTTGAATCCAAAATAAGGCACAGTACAGTAAATGGGTAGCGCTCAACTACGAAAAGACTGTTTTGCCTTGAATCCAAAATAAGGCACAGTACAGTGGCCACTGCGTCCTTCGGGTGGTGCGCAGTGTTTTGCCTTGAATCCAAAATAAGGCACAGTACAGTCTGGCTCCGGAAGACTGACCAAAAACAGAAGTTTTGCCTTGAATCCAAAATAAGGCACAGTACAGTTAAAAAACCCGCGGCCCCCTTGGAAACAGCGTTTTGCCTTGAATCCAAAATAAGGCACAGTACAGTGCCGTCAGAGCGAAGGACACAATCTCCGCAGTTTTGCCTTGAATCCAAAATAAGGCACAGTACAGTAGGCCGTAGCTTCTATGGATGACATGGACAGTTTTGCCTTGAATCCAAAATAAGGCACAGTACAGTATTCTCAACATGGAGGATTACAAGATTACCGTTTTGCCTTGAATCCAAAATAAGGCACAGTACAGTATCTAATCGCTTCAAAACTAGAGCAACCCTGTTTTGCCTTGAATCCAAAATAAGGCACAGTACAGTGATATTCCTTTGATAGCGTCGATGTCCATAGTTTTGCCTTGAATCCAAAATAAGGCACAGTACAGTCAGCAACGAAAAGCTTGACCCTGACTTCTAGTTTTGCCTTGAATCCAAAATAAGGCACAGTACAGTCAAGGATAATACGCTTACATTCAGGACGTTGTTTTGCCTTGAATCCAAAATAAGGCACAGTACAGTTCCCTGATGACGGGTTCCGTGTCGCATGTTGTTTTGCCTTGAATCCAAAATAAGGCACAGTACAGTTGGCACTCATACCGGAAGTCTCAATCGCGGGTTTTGCCTTGAATCCAAAATAAGGCACAGTACAGTAGATACTGTGCCTTATTTTTATGTTCAGTGACTTATAAATAAATGAGGCGTCCGATATTGTTACCAGAAGAGCATCTGCTGAGGCATGGAAACATCCTGCCGGGGACAAGACCTGCCATGAAAAACAAACATCTTATCCCACTGGATATTCGTGACGAAAAGACACCGGACAGAGCCGTCAGGCGGTATCATTTTCTGGATTCTGCGGGAGTGGGTAGCCATTCTTTCCTGAGTAACGCACGCGCGGGCATAGACGCTATACTGAATCATCGTATAGCCGTCTTCTAAAAGAGCCTTACGGAAATATTGATAGTTTTTTTTATCTTCCGGCGTGGTTGTGGGAAGATCAAAGAACACAACTAGCCAGCCCATTTTATAGTTGTCATAAGCCATGGTTCATACGGTCCGGATTGTCCGGCAAGAACTGCTTTGCGGAAACTGCGGCAAACGGCCTCTACCGCCGCTTTCAACGGCAGCTGTTTATCCCGGTACATGACAGAAGCCTGCAAGGTGGCTGTAATATGTTGCCTGAACTCACGGGTGATTTCTCCTGCTCTCTCTTCTGTTTTTCCTTCCCGCAGGCACAAATGAATCCAACGGGCCACATTGGCGTCAAAGGCAGGCCTGAAGGGTTCCATCAGATCATAAGCCAAAGGCGCTGCATGTTCCCGGGATTGATGAAAAATGCCGAAGCAGGGATCCAGCCCCAGCGCAAAGAGATATTGCAATATGCAAGACAACAGAACAGCGTACGCATAGTTGAAGAGGTTATTAACCCCCTCCTCATGACGTCCCCTGCGGAAATCGGAGTTTGCCCATGTATCCGCAAATACGCTCCAGAACAGGCGGGCGCACTCCGCTTCCCTCGCCGTCTTTTCCGTCACGGCCATTCTTTTCAGCTCCGCAATGGCGGGGTGATGCGGATTCCATGCTTGGGCCAGAGCCGTCTGATTCCCACACTTGGCATCCAAAGTCTTTTGCCAAAGGCGGTTCCGCAAACGGGCCGGCATATCCGCCAGATGTCTTAGCAGACCGGTATCCGTAGACCGATCCGCTGGCAGGAGCAGCACGGCAGGCCTGTAGCTTTCACACAGCACAAATCCTATTCTCTTCCTGGCCAGTTCTATCAGCAAATTGCTCGTGAGCGTCGCCTTAAAAGAACTGAGCACAACAGCCCCCACATCCTCCAGCGGAATCGTCCGGGGAGGATTCTCTCCATCCGCGCATCTGAGTTGTCCCTTGTCGCAGCTCAGATGGCATGTATAGGCATCTATGCTTAGAATATGGTATGACATGTAAAATGCCTTATCGTGGAGTTCCCGTATAAGAAGTAGGGTATCTTTTCATCTGGTATTTTTTTAATAAAGAAATGAGATCTACTTCACGCCAATTACATTCATGCGTCTTATTTTTAGGTACAGCGCAATGCGCTCTCTGAAGATCTAATTTTACGCCACCTTTTGAATCCTGTATGGATTCAATTCTCCATACACCTGCATGCTTGGGATCTTTGGACGAGGTTAAATGAATCAACATGCCTTTTTTCAAAATGCGCACCGGCTTGCCGCCGTTCTGTTCTTTCAGGGCCATGATTCGCTTAAACACCTTAATATGTCTGATCACCACCGGCTTGGGATCTAACACCACTCCATAATTGCCATCAATTTCTATGGCTGCCTTAAGAGCCTTCAATTTTGACGGGCCTTCCGGAAACACTCCGACCAATTTGCTTGCTTTTACCTGATTTTTTTCCTTCTTCCCATCTTTCTTTTTGGAAAGAGAAACCATGGCATCCTCCCCGCTTCCATCAACAGAAAGCACTCTCTGCATGGTTTCCTTGAGTAAAGCACCGCCCATGTCTGCAGGGACATGCTGAATGACCCTCTGCTCCATCAATTGTTCACGAATATTTTCTTTAAGAGAGGCGGAAAGATCACGCAACATCATGCGTCCATCATCATTCAGGACATAATGACGCTGATTCGCAACAGGCCTGACTTGAGGTATCAGTTTTTCCGGAATTCGGCGCATGGCAAGAACACGTCTCAGCAAACCATTATGATGAGCGGGTATGATATAGGGAATAAGCCCCAGCACACAGGCATCCAAGGCATGATGCAAATGAGTGAGAGAACGCAGGTTTTCCTTAAGAATCTTGCCGGAGTCCGGGTCGGCAGCTTCCGGGCATAATTCCTTAAAGACCCCAAAAACATCCCACGCCTTGCGAACTTCAGCAGTAACAGCGCCGGGAATCATGTCGATGTGCGCATCCGGCAGAGAGGTTTTAATAGACTTGCATGCCAGTTTCATCAGGTGGGAACTCTGCGTCATCATGCCTTCCGTCATGCCTATTTCCTTCATGGCCTCGTGATTTTGTGATTGATGTTTATGAGACAATCCCCTCACCATCAGTAAGGCTTTGCGCTTCTTTTTGCGCCTGCGGTCATCTTCATGCCCCTTCTTGTCATCCAACTTTTCAACCAATTCCCTGTAATTATTCAGGGAACAAATATGCAGGTTGGGTTTATCCGGCACAGGATTCTCCTGCTCCTGCTCCACAAAGTCGTACCCGGTGCGCTGACCTTTCATCCTGTTGACTCCCGGCCAGGTAAGAACCAGAGAAGAAAGTGCGTTAGACTGCCTGAAAGAATGGGGCACGATATGTTCCAGTTCCAGATTTTCCAGCTCATGCGTGCCATACGTTGCGCCGGTGAACGGGCATGCCCAGTTCATGTCCATGGCAATGCGGCACTTGCGTATCAGGTTGGCAGAAAGCGCTTTCCCCGGCAAATCCCGTTTTAATCTATTGACGGCATCCGTATGGCTTTTCTGGCGCAGAGTTAGTTCTCTCTGAATCTTTTTTGCTGTCATGGCGGAAAACGTCGTCAGCTCCTTGCCAACTTCCACGCAAATGCGGGAGATTCTGTCTTTTTGCCCGTCAGCGAAATCTTGAATCAGATCCTTCAGCAAGCGATCCAGAATCAACATACGGTGACGCACAAGGTGGTTGTTGGTCATCGTATCAAGACGGCGTTCTTTCTGGTGCTGATTCACGGAAGAATCCGTATCAAGGAGGCAATACAGGCAACCGTCATGCGCTTTCAGTTCCCCATCCGGATGCGCTTCCCCCCGGGCAGGACGCGTCGGATCTTCTCCATCAAGAATTTCTTCCACCACTTTTTTCAAGACGGTGCGGGCATACGGCGCACGCCCCGTCGCATATTTGGGTTTTAACGGCGTGGCGGCATAATCCAGATCTGTCTTCTTGGCTTTCTTTCGATTGGCCTGTTGATGGCGTTCTTTCTCTATTTTCTTTTCTAACGCCTCGCCAGATTCCCCACGGGACTTAAGCAAATTCAACAAATAATTCGGGGTAACGGACTTCCCGCGACGCAGACGATTGGCGGCAAGACGGTAAACAGATGGAGAAAGAGTTTCCCCGATGCCGCTTCTTTTCAGAACTTCCACGGCAGGATTCAGGTAAAGAGCCTCTTCGCTGTCAGGATGCAAAGTAAAATAGTTGCTTACATTAGTCTCTGTCTCCTTTCCCAGACGGGAAGAAATAGCCTTCTCCAGAGAGGCTTTGGTCAACTTGCCTTCCTGTCGGGCCTGATTCATCAATTCTCTGCGTATCTCTGCAGAAAGAGGTTCTCCGTCTGCGCGGATATTGCATAAAATCCGGGCCATGCGGTATTCATAAAATTCCGGGCAATTCGCCGTGGGCACCTTGGATAGTTTTTCTGCCCGTTCACGGGCGCTTTGCTCAGAATTGCCTTTCTTCAACTCAGCTTCATACACCTGCGCCCACGTGACAGGGCAGCGGCTGATGATGCGGTTATCAAAACGGGGGATTAACTGCCCGAACAAAAGACTTCCACGATAACGCCGAGCCAATTTTATCCCGTACTGAAGCAACACGCCGCGCTGTTCCGTTGTCAGAGGATGATGCTGCGCAATCAACTCTATGATCTCCGCAGTCAGCCCAGGAATCAGAGGCGCGGAAAGCTCCAATATGCGCCGTACCTCCTTTTCCACGATTAAGCGAGGAAAGGCGGTATTAAGATTTTTATAAGCCGGCGTTGAAACCTCCATCGGAGCATCCGCTTTGCCTTCTTCCAGTTTCAACTCCCGGCAAATGGTTTCCGCCATGGTCGCCGTCCCATGTTTATCCATCAAATCTTGAGCATGCTTCACTCTCTCGGTATCCTCCCCGTTCCCGCCATCTTCTGAAAGGCTGTTAGACCATGAGGCATTATTGTCGTACCCTCTGTTATGAGCATACCAGCGGAGAACATGCCAAAGCTCAATCGGGGCGAGAGTTCGATGCCCTTTTAACGCTTTTGACGCCAAATAAAAGGGAGCGGGGTGCCCGGAAGTTTCTTTCATTTCCGGCGTGATGATTTGCGCCTGAACCAGCAATCTGCCGATACGATCGATGCGAACGCGCCGGGAGCGGATATTGCGTCTCAAACGTCTGTATTCACGCCTTTTAAATGCCTGACAATCATCTTTCGGAAACAGAACCGTACCGCAACCGCAAACAGAGGGATCCGCATCATCATGGGATGCGGAAGCAATGACAGCCCATCCAATGGATGCATAACCAATATCAAACGAAAAAGTGAGAGAACGCGACATCACAAAAAACTGCTTTAATTCATATTATATGCCAATATTGCATTCCATCAAGTATTTTAAAAATTATTCCATTCAGAAAAAAACAGTTGACAAAACATCTGAACATCACTTTAATTCCCAACGGATTCAAGACAAAATTTGAAATGCAAACCGATTTTCCTGACTGCCAGCCAGTCACACCGGTAACAAAAGCATTTTTATCAAACTGCCATGTGTTTCAGCACATGGCAGTTTTTATACCTTCTGAAAGTTCGAAAGACTGACAAAAATCCGTCTGGAATTGCGCGGCCAAAGACGGACAATCCCCTGCGCCGGGAGCATCCGGCGCCCCTCTTTTTCCAACCTTTCCGCCATTTTCCAACCATGCCAGCAACCAGCCCTCCCCGCGCCTGGGCCGAAATCGACCTCGGGGCCATCCGCCATAACCTGAATGTCGTCAAGCAGGCGGCCAAAGGGGAATATTACATGCCCGTCGTGAAGGCAGGCGCCTACGGCCACGGGCTGGAACAGGTTTGCCGCACGCTGGATTCGGAAGGCATCGCTTTCTTCGGGGTGGCCAATGTAGGGGAAGCCCGGCGCATCAGCCAGGCGGGCTGCCGTACCCGCCCTTACATCCTGGGCCCCGCGTTCCCGGAGGAACGGGAGGAAATCGTGCTGAACGGCTGGCGCTCCTTCATTTCCACCATGGAGGAGGCAGAGCATTACAATTCCCTGGCGCGGCTGTACGGAAAGACGCTGCCCATCCACCTTTCCGTGGATACGGGAATGGGCCGCGGCGGATTCCTGCCGGACCAGCTTGAAGAACTGCTTTCCCGCCTGGGAGAACTGGACAGCCTGTATCCGGAAGGCCTGGGAGCACACCTGCCCTGCGCGGACGAGGACCGGGAAATCACGCTCAGGCAAATCGCCCTCTTTGAACGGATGGCCGCCCGCATCCGGGAGAAACTGCCCTTGAAGTATTGCCACCTGGCCAACAGCGCCGCCTCCCTGGATTATGAAATTCCCTCCAACAACATGTGCCGCCCCGGGCTGGTGCTGTACGGGTTTTCCCCCATTGACTCCCCATGGGCCTCTCAATTAAGGCCGGCCATGGCTCTTTTTTCCCGCCTGACGGTGGTGCGCACGCTGCCGGAAGGCCACGGCATTTCCTACGGGGGCACTTATGTGACGGACCATCCCACCAGGGTGGCGACCGTGGGCATAGGCTATGCGGACGGCTACCTGCGTTCCCTGGCCCATAAGGGCGCCCGCGTCATGGTGGACGGGGTTTCCTGCCCCCTTCTCGGGCGCGTGACGATGGACCAGATCATCGTGGACGTCAGCCGGGCGCCGCACGCGGAACCGGGCATGACCGCAGAAATCATGGGGCCGCATATCCCCGTGACGGAACTGGCTGAAAAGGCCGGCACCATTTCCTGGGAAATTTTTACCGGAATAGGCCCCCGGGTTCCCCGCCATTACAATTATTAGACTTTCAACCGGGGAAGAAGTCCGCCATTCCGCGTGGAACCTTCATTCCCTATTGACGGGCATCCGGAAATATCGTTTATTTAACCGATATGATGAAGGTTTCTACCAGAGGACGTTACGCATTGCGCCTGATGATTGATCTCGCCCACCACCGCAACGAAGGCTACGTTTCCCTGAAGGAGATTTCCGCCAGGCAGGACATTACCGTACGTTATCTGGAACAGATTATCGCCATCCTCCTGAAAGCGGGATTTGTCCAGAGCTTCCGGGGAAAGGCGGGAGGATACCGCCTTTCCAGACATCCGCGCGAATACACCACGGAAGAAATCCTGAAACTGACGGAAGGCTCCCTTCTGCCTATTTCCTGCACGGCTCCCCACGAAAATCCGTGCCCGCGGGCGGCAGGATGCGCCACGCTGCCTTTCTGGCGCGGGCTCCAGCAAGTCATTGAGAATTATTTGCGCCGCGTAACGCTGGAAGATCTGGCCGAACAGCAGAAGGAAATCGGCTGCGACTACGGAGCCGGCATTTAAGCAGCGGCCGCGGGCCTGAACATTTCTCCACCTTTTCCCATTCCGGCCCATGTCCCGTTTTTTTTACCCGGAGCTTGACATGGGCTTTTCTTTTCGTTATCTATTTCCTAGTTTTCCGATAGGAATATAAAAACATGAGCAAGAACCATCGATTTGAAACACGCCAGATCCACGTGGGTCAGGAAAGTCCGGACCCGACTACCGATGCGCGCGCCGTACCTATTTACGCCACCACTTCCTATGTCTTCAAAGACTCGGAACAGGCGGCGGCCCGTTTTGCCCTGGCGGAGCCGGGCAATATTTATAACCGCCTGATGAACCCAACCGCAGATGTTTTTGAACAACGCATCGCCTCCCTGGAAGGAGGGGCGGCCGCGCTGGCCGTATCCACCGGGGCCGCCGCAGTTACGTATGCCATCCAGAACATCGCCCGGGCCGGGGACCACATTGTTTCTTCCTCCACCGTATATGGCGGAACGTACAATCTTTTCGCCAATACGCTGGCGGATGCCGGCATAGAAACCACTTTCGTGGACGCGAGGGACGTTCAGAATTTTTCCAGGGCCATCCGGAACAATACCAAGGCCCTGTACGTGGAAAGCCTGGGCAACCCGAATTGCGACATTGTGGATATGAAAGCGCTGGCGGAAGTGGCGCACGCCCACGGCATCCCGCTCATTGTGGACAGCACGTTCGCCACGCCCTTCCTGTTCCGCCCCTTGGAACACGGAGCTGACATCGTGGTGCATTCCGCTACCAAATTCATCGGCGGCCACGGCACGGTGATGGGCGGCGTGATTGTGGACGGCGGCAAATTCGACTGGACGCAGAACGACAAGTTCCCAGGCATCAGCAAGCCCAACCCCAATTACCACGGAGCCGTGTTCGCGGAGGTATGCGGCAATCTGGCCTATATCGTCAAAATCCGGGCCACCCTGCTGCGGGACACGGGAGCCACCATCAGCCCGTTCAATTCCTTCCTGCTTCTCCAGGGGCTGGAAACACTTTCCCTGCGGGTGGAACGCCATGTGCAGAACGCTCTGCGCGTAGCGGACTATCTGGCCGCCCATCCCCAGGTGGAAAAAGTGAACCATCCCTCCCTGCCGGACCATCCGGACCACGACCTTTACAAGAGATACTACCCGAACGGGGGCGGCTCCATTTTCACCTTTGAAATCAAGGGTGGCGCGGAAAAAGCTCGCAAGTTCTGCGAAAGCCTGGAACTATTCTCCCTGCTCGCGAACGTGGCGGACGTCAAGTCCCTGGTGATTCACCCTGCCTCCACCACCCACTCCCAGATGACGGAGGAAGAACTGAAGGCGGGGGGCATTACGCCATCCACTGTGCGGCTCTCCATCGGGACGGAACATATCGACGATATTCTGGAAGATCTGGAACAGGGCTTCCGCGCCATTCTCTAACGATTTGACGGCAGCAACGCTCTTTCCCTACAAGCCATGAAAATTTACAAAAACATTACGGAACTGATCGGCGGCACCCCGTTGCTGGAACTGACCAATTACGAACGCAGGAACGGCCTGAACGCCACCATCCTGGCCAAGCTGGAATACCTGAACCCCGCCGGCAGCGTGAAAGACCGCATTGCCCAGGCCATGATTGACGCGGCGGAAGCCGCCGGAGAGCTGAAGCCGGATTCCGTCATCATTGAGCCCACCAGCGGAAACACGGGCATCGGCCTGGCGGCGGTGGCCGCTTCACGCGGGTACCGGATTATACTGACCATGCCGGAGACGATGAGCGTGGAACGCCGCAACCTCCTGAAAGCCTACGGCGCGGAACTGGTGCTGACGGACGGCGCGCTGGGCATGAAAGGAGCCATCGCCAAGGCGGAGGAACTGGCCGCGGGACTGCCCAACAGCTTTATCCCCGGCCAGTTCGCCAACCCGGCCAACCCGGAAGCTCATTTCCGCACCACAGGCCCGGAAATCTGGAATGATACAGAAGGCAAAGCGGATATTTTTGTGGCGGGCGTGGGTACCGGAGGAACGATCACAGGCGTGGGCAAATACCTTAAATCCCGTAATCCGGACATCCGGGTCGTGGCTGTGGAGCCGTTCTCCTCCCCCGTGCTGACCCAGGGCACGGCCGGCCCCCACAAGATTCAGGGCATTGGCGCGGGATTCGTTCCGGAAACGCTGGACACCTCCGTGTACGATGAAGTCATCACCGTCACCAATGAAGACGCTTTCGCTACAGGGAAAGAGCTGGCGCGCACGGACGGCGTGCTGGCGGGCATTTCCTCCGGCGCCGCTCTATGGGCCGCCACACAGGTGGCGCGGCAGCCGGAGAATGAAGGCAAGACCATCGTCGTCCTGCTGCCGGACACGGGGGACCGCTATCTTTCCACCCCTCTGTTTACGGACTGATTCTTTCCATTCCTTTGTCATGAAAAAATTCAACCTCCATCTCTACCTGGTTACGGATGAACCGTCCAAATGCCGCTACAGCCTTCTGGAAACCGTCCGGAAAGCGGCGGACGGGGGAGTTACCATCGTGCAGTACCGCTCCACCAACCCGGATGCGGGAACCTGTTACCGGGAAGCCCTGCCCATACGGGATTTCCTGGCCTCCCGCGGTATCCCCTTCATTGTCAATAACCGCATTGACCTGGCCCTGGCGCTGGAAGCAGACGGCGTCCACATCGGCCAGAGGGATCTTCCGGTTCCATCCGTCAGAGCCATGATCGGCCCGGATAAAATCCTGGGGCTGTCCGTCTCCAATGAGAACCAGCTCCGCGCCGTGGATGCCGCCCTGGTGGACTACCTGGGCATGGGCCCCGTCTTTCCCACCATTTCCAAGCTGAACGCCCCGCCCGTGCTGGGCGTGGAAGGCTTCTCCGCTCTGGCTTCACAGTCACCGCTGCCCGTTGTCGCCATCGGCGGTCTGGACGCGGAACGGGCCCGGCAGGTGCGCGCCACGGGAACAGCCTCCGGAATTGCCGTTGTCTCCGCCATTTGCGGAGCGGAGAACCCGGAAGCCGCCGCACGGGCTCTGGCCTGACGGGCGGACCGTGGGAAATGCCGGACACCATCATTTTTTAACGCCATGCTTTCATCAACAGACCTTGTTCAAGCCGTTGCCGCCGATCTGGAAAAAATCCGGGAAACGGCCCCGCTGGTTCTTTCCCTGACCAATTCCGTCGTCCAGCCGCTGACGGCTAATCTTCTGCTGGCCATAGGCGCTGTGCCCGCCATGCTCAACGACGCGGAAGAAGCGGCGGACATGCTCCGCAACGGAACAGGCGCCCTGCTGGTCAACCTGGGCACCGTGACGCGCGAACAGGGGGCCGCCATGCAAACAGCGGTGCGGGAAGCCAACCGGCTGAATATCCCCTGGGTGATGGATCCTGTGGCCGTAGGGGCGCTCTCCCTACGCACGCGGCTGGCGAGGCAATTAAAGGAACAGTCTCCCCGCATCATCCGCGGAAACGCTTCTGAAATCATGGCCCTGGCCGGCTATTCCTCCGTCATGAAAGGGCCGGAAAGCACCAGTTCCAGCGCAGACGCCCTGCATGCGGCCAGGGAACTGGCCCTGCACACGGGGGCGGCCGTGCTTGTTACGGGGCGTACGGACTATTCCACGGACGGCCGCCAGGTAATCGCCACGGAAAACGGACACGCCATGATGTCCCGCGTCACGGGCGTGGGCTGTTCCATGGGGGCATTATCCGCCGCCTGCGCCGCCGTTTCCCCCACTCCCCTGCAGGCGGCCGTTTCCACAGCCGTACTCATGGGCATTGCCGGAGAAATGGCCTTTGAACAGAGCCCCGCCCCCGGTTCCTTTGCCGTATCATTGCTGGACAGCCTTTACTCCCTTTCTCCGGAAGACGTTGTCCGTAGAGCGCGCTTTCTTTCCCTTTAACCGTCTCCCTCCCCCCTGGAAGGTTACGCCGCATTCATACGGCCTGATCCTGCCGGCTCCGGAGGAGGCAGGCGCCTCAGCTGAGGCTATCCGGGAGAAAGAAAGCTCCGGGGCCCGCCTCGCTGGAAAACCTGCGCCATGCTTTCAGGCGTTACGCCCACGGAGCAGGAAACAGCATCCCGGGGACCTGCCGGATCCCGCCACAGCCGTTTGCCTATCCCGACCGCCGAGCGCTGGGACTGCAAGCGGATTTAGTGTTGAGAAATACTTGCGGCTCCCTATAATAAAAAGCAATCCATTTCAGCATGGCAAACTCCACTACCACGCAAAAACTCTGCAACTGGTTCATTCAGCAGTCGAACGCCAGGGGGCACGTCCTGACGCCCGTCAAACTGAACCATCTGGTCATTCTGGCGGACTGGTGGCATCTGCACCGGACAGGCGGTTTTCTGATCAATGAACGGGTGGAAGCATGGCCTTCCGGTCCGGTACTCCCTTCCATTTATCATGAATACAAGGATCAGCCGCCCTACTCTTCCATAGAACATCCCAGCCGCCGCCAGCCCCCTTTGGAGGAGGAAACGGACATCATTCCCTTTCTGGAACATATCTGGAACTTCTATGGCAAATATACGGCCCAGCAGCTCGGACGCATCAACACCGCCCCTTCCTCCCCATGGCGGCAGGCCCAGGGCAGGCACGAACAGGCGCACCGCCAGCAAATCACAGAGGAACATGTGCAGGCGTACTTTCAAAGCCTGGCCGGATAATTCCGGAAAAAACAGCCTGCCGCTTCCCTGCACAGCCTTTTTCCAATCAAAACATATCTTTGAGTAAAAAAAAACTTGCAAAAAACGGCCGGTTCCGCTTTAATGCGCCCGCGCTTTCAAAGCGTCCGTTACATAGCCCTATAGTGTAATCGGTAACACAGCGGATTCTGGTTCCGTATTTTGGGGTTCGAGTCCTCATAGGGCTACCACTTCTAATAAAAGAGCCGTTTCTCCGGAGACGGCTCTTTTATTTTCTTTTTATTCCCGCTTCCACCGCCCCTTCCCACAAACCGGACAACAAGGAGACGGTAAAAAATCTGGAAGCAAAAGATGATTCTTTGACAGAACCTGTTTCCTCCCCGTTTATATTGGAAATATGGCACGTCTTTTATTCCTTCTCGGCGGCATTCTGTTCTCCTTCTCCCCTCCGGCAGAAGCGGCAGCCCAATACAGCATTATCCCTGAGCCGTCCAGAACGGAACTCAAGCAAGAAACAGCAACAACTTTACAGCTTCTTTCCGACCGGGAAGCTCCGTCCCTGGGAACGGACGCTTACCGGCTCACGGTCACACCGCAGGGAGCGCACCTCGCTTCCGGAGGCAAGGAGGGCAGAATTTACGGGCTGGCAACCCTCCGCCAGCTCTGGGACCAGTTGGCGGAGCAGCCGGAGGGCATCCCCTGCGGCGTCATTACGGACGAGCCGCGCTACCCCTGGCGCGGCCTCATGGTGGACCCCG
The DNA here is from genome assembly GCF_002493465.1 of Akkermansia sp. UBA7090. NCBI lineage: Bacteria > Pseudomonadati > Verrucomicrobiota > Verrucomicrobiia > Verrucomicrobiales > Akkermansiaceae > Akkermansia > Akkermansia sp. UBA7090. Next base: position 55,440 of record NZ_DKYW01000007.1, on the reverse strand, counting down.
CGCGGCATTTCATCCCCGTCAAGGACCTGGAAAAATTCGTGGACCTCATGGCCTACTACAAATTCAACAAGCTGCACCTGCATCTGACGGACAACCAGGGCTGGAGGCTGCCCGTGCCCGGTTACCCCAAATTGAAAAGCGTCGCCTCCAGGCGGGCGGAAAGCTTCGGAGACGGAATCCCCCACGAGGGGATGTACACCAAACAGGAATTGAAAGGCCTGGTGGAGTACTGCGCCAAGCGGGGGATTGAAGTCATCCCTGAAATAGACATGCCGGGCCACAACCAGGCGCTCCATGCCGCCTACCCGGAATTTTTCTGCTTCCCCAAACCGGACATGAACGTGAGGACGACAGCGGGAAACAGCAGGGAACTGGTCTGCCCCCAAAAGCCGGAAGTCTGGGAATTTTATGCCGCCGTTTTCAAGGAACTCAAAGATATTTTCCCGTCCGGCACGGTTCATCTGGGCGGGGATGAGGCCCCTACGGAACTCTGGGGAAAATGCCCTCTGTGCCGGGAAGCCCGGACTAAAGCAGGCATGAAAGACGAACAGGAACAAATGAGAGCCTTTTTTGCGAAAACGACAGCCCTGCTTGCCAAAAACGGACAAAAACCGCAATTCTGGTATGAGGGGAATGCCGGCATTTACCATCCGGGGGAAACGGTTTACGCCTGGCGGCAAAACCAGGCATGCCAGTCTATAGAGAAGGCCAGAAAGGCGGGATTGGACCTGATTATGGCATCCAACGAATACTGTTACCTGGATTTTCCCCAGATTCAGGGGCAGCACAACTGGGGATGGATGAAAACCACCACCCTGCAAAAATGTTATGAACTGGATCCCGCTTTTGGAAAACCGGAGAACGAGGCAGGCCATATCCGGGGCGTTCATGCCCCCATATGGGCGGAACGCCTGCCGGACCTGGACCACTTGCTTTACCGCGCCTATCCGCGCGCCTGCGCCATTGCGGAAGCCGGCTGGTCCCCGATGAACACGCGCTCCTGGGAAAACTTCCGGCGCAAGCTGGCCGACCACCGTCAATTCATCCTCAAACGCTTCAATTATGATATGGAGCGCACCA
>NZ_DKYW01000007.1:0-54145 GCF_002493465.1 Akkermansia sp. UBA7090 | reverse complement strand
TCAATTATGATATGGAGCGCACCAGGGAGAATGAACCCGCCTTCCCGTGGAAAAACAAAAAGTAATTCCCGCCGTTTTTCCTTATCACGCCTCCTTCACCATGATAGAGTCTTTTCCGAAACAACTTACCGTGATGTTCAAACTGCCCTCCATCCTGGCCTGCGCCATTTTTTCCGCACACACGGCATGTGCCGCCGCAGCGGAAAAATACAGCGTTATCCCGGAGCCGGGAAAAACGAAGCTGCAGCAAAACAGTACCAGAACCCTGAAACTTCTTTCCGACCGGGAAACCCCGTCCCTGGGAACGGACGCCTACCGGCTCTCAGTCACTCCTCAGGGGGCGCACATCGCTTCCGGAGGAAGGGAGGGCAGAATTTACGGGCTGGCAACCCTCCGCCAGCTCCGGGACCAGTTGGCGGAGCAGCCGGAGGGCATCCCCTGCGGCGTCATTACGGACGAGCCGCGCTACCCCTGGCGCGGCCTCATGGTGGACCCCGCGCGGCATTTCATCCCCGTCAAGGACCTGGAAAAATTCGTGGACCTTATGGCCTACTACAAATTCAACAAGCTCCAGATCCACTTGACGGACGACCAGGGGTGGCGTCTTCCGGTGCCCGGCTACCCCAAACTCAAAAGCATCTCTTCCAAACGGAAAGAAAGCATGCGCAACGGAACTCCTCATGAGGGGATGTACACCAAACAGGAACTGAAGGAGCTGGTGGCGTACTGCGCGGCGCGCGGCATTGAGGTCATCCCTGAAATAGACGTGCCGGGCCACAATCAGGCCCTGGCGGCAGCCTATCCCGAATTCTTCTGCTTCCCGAACCCGGATACGAAAGTAAAGACCGATGAAGGCGTCACTCTCCACCTCATCTGCCCGCACAAGCCGGAAGTATGGGAATTTTATGCCGCTGTTTTCAAGGAACTCAAAGACATCTTCCCGTCCGGCATCGTCCATCTGGGCGGGGATGAAGCCCCCCTGGAAAAAACCTGGGCCCAATGTCCCCTCAGCATCCGGTACCGGGAGCAAAAAGGCATGAAGGACGTCCATGAGGAATTGAAGGAATTCATCAAAAAAATGTCCTCCATGCTGGCTGTTCACGGCAAGCGCATCCAGCTATGGTATGAAAAGCCGTGGGCCAAAGCCAACATTTACAGCAAAGGAGACGCCGTCTTCACCTGGCGCATGGGCCAGACTCCGTCCACCATCACAGAAACAAAAAAACAGGGACTCTCCCTGATCATTGCTGCCGGAGAACACTGCTACCTGGACTATCCGCAAATTCCAGGGCAAAACAACCGGGGATGGATGCCCACCACCACGCTGGAACAAAGCTATAAGCTGGATCCCGCCTACGGCAAACCGGAAAAAGAAGCGAACCATATCATCGGCGTTCAGGGCACCGTGTGGGGAGAACATCTCCCTGCCCTGGATCACATTCTCTACCGCGCCTATCCGCGCGCCTGCGCCATTGCGGAAGCCGGCTGGTCCCCGATGAACGCGCGTTCCTGGGAGAACTTCCGGCGCAAGCTGGCCGACCACCGTCAATTCATCCTCAAACGCTTCAATTATGATATGGAGCGCACCAAAGAAAACGAACCGCCTTTCAAATAATCCGCATTCTTTTTCCATGAGCAACATGAAATTTGCACGTCCGCACCGCCCCTCCGTAGAAGAACTGGCCCAGGGAGTACTGGCCGGAAACCGCGCCCTGCTGGGAAGGGCCATTACACTGATAGAAAGCAATGCCGTCCGGGATCAGGAATCTTCCCGCGCCCTCATCTCCAGGCTCCTGCCCCATTCGGGCAACGCCGTCCGCATCGGCATCACGGGCGTTCCGGGCGCCGGAAAATCCTCCTTCATTGAAGCCTTCGGCACCTACCTTTGCAAAAAAGGTTTCAAGGTGGCCGTGCTGGCTATTGACCCGTCTTCTTCAGTCTCCCGCGGTTCCATTATGGGAGACAAAACACGCATGGAGGAACTTTCCGGAGAGGAAAACGCCTTCATCCGCCCTTCCCCTTCCGGAGGCTCTTTGGGCGGCGTAGCCCGGAAAACGCGTGAAACCATGATTGCATGCGAAGCCGCGGGCTTTGACATTATTCTCATTGAAACCGTGGGGGTCGGCCAGTCGGAAACTACGGTGCGCTCCATGGTGGACATATTCATGCTCCTGCTCATCACCGGAGCCGGAGACGATCTCCAGGGAATCAAGCGGGGCATTATGGAACTCGCGGATATCCTGGTAGTTACCAAGGATGACGGCGACAACCGCCAACGCGCCGCAGCCCACTGCCAGGAACTGAAAATGGTGCTTCACTACCTGCAAAGCCCCACTCCCGGCTGGACGCCCTCCGTCCTCACCTGTTCCTCCCTGGAGGGACGCGGTCTGGACACCATTGAAGAAACGCTCTTCCGCTTCCGGGACAGCATGAAGGAATCCGGATTCTGGTACAACCGCCGCCGGAGCCAGTCCCTCTCATGGGTGCAGGCCCTGGTGCACGAAGCCCTGCTCACCGCCTTTGAACAGCACCCCGCCGTAGCGTCCCGCATGCCCATTCTGGAAAACATGGTGGCGGGGGACAAGATGGACCCCGTTTCCGCCGCACACGACCTGCTGAGCCACTTCACTTATCCAGCGCCCGGACATTAAAGAAATCTTCAAGCACCCTGGCGTAAACTTCCTTTTTAAACTCCGGCAGCCACTCCAGCTTAAATTCGGCCGGGGTTATCCATTGATAGGCGCAAAACTCCCGATTGTCCAGGTCGGGGGCCGGAGCGTCCGCATGCAGCCGGCACAGGAAATATTCCTGCTCCTGCCCCACAAAAGGCTGCCGCCGCTTTTCACGGACATACTCCAGCACCTCCGGCGGATAATCGTAACGATACCCTTTCCGGGATTCCACAATATCATACTGGGTCGGTAAAAAACCCACTTCCTCTCTAATCTCGCGCCGCACGGCATCCAAAGCCGTTTCCCCCGGGTCAATTCCGCCCTGGGGAAACTGCCAGGCCCCTTTCTGCCCGGAACGCTCGCAAATCAATAATTTCCCGTCCTGCCGGACCATCATCCCCGCAACATTCGGACGATACAATCTTTCCATGCCTTGTTCATTAACATAACCTTTTCCGCATTTCCAGCCATGTTCTTCCATAAGCCTGTTGAAAACGGGCAAAAAATCCTTTTACAGATTTTTTCCCCCTCCTTCCAGGCGGCCCGGACATCATCCACCTTCCATCAGAAAAATAAAGACGGAAAATGTTCCGTTTGCAGCGGGAAAGCCGTCCAATCAGCTAAAAATTTTAGTAATCAGATATTAACATCCTCCCTTTTTTCGAACATTGTTCTTTATTGGCAAGTCTATTGTTTTCACATAGTAAACTCCGGGAAGCAGGCCTCCCTTTTATTTTTCGCGCATTCCATTAATAAAGCTCCGATATGATCATAAAAATAAACTGTTTGGCCACCGCGCTTCTGGCAATGTCCGTATGGGGAGGCGGAGTGTACGGAGCAAACAAAAATGACCTTCACAGCATGCAAGATGCGGAACAAGGCCCCAAAGACAAACCGGATGCGCGGAGCATTTCCCGTTCCAATGCCAGAAGAGCGCTGTTTGAAGTCACGAAAGGAATTTACCAGATTCACGGGAACGGTTTTCCGAACATAACTATTATGGAGGGACAGGAAGGCATCATGATCATTACCCCTTTCGTCCCGGAAGAAATCATGACCGAAAGTCTTGACCTTTACTACCGGAAAGCGGGAAAACGGCTTGTCAAAGCCATCGTCCATACACACCCCCATATCGACCATTTTGCCCATGCCAGAAGAGTGACATCCGGGCAGCACATCAATTCCAAAGGAACGCAGATACCGATACAGGGAAACTCTCCGCAAAAAGCCATCCCGGAAAAGGCTCATGCGGGCAATACCATGAAAAAAGATTCTGCCCGCATGGAGGCCGCTCCTTTTGATAAAACGGTAAAAAGCGCCCTGCATTCCGGCAGGGGCGCCGCTGATTCCGGTAAAATCATCACAGCGTTCCCGCCTGCCGGGACTACCGCCAAGACAGGTGGAACAGTAAGGATAGACGGCATAGAAGTGGAATTCATGACGGTTCCCGGAATGGGAGCCTCTCCTGCCGCACTAATGTATTTTCCCCAATTCAAGGCGCTTTTTTATGGAGAAGACACGGCAAGGGCCATGCATGATATCTGCACTCTGGGAGTATCCAACATAAGGGAAGCAAAAAACCGCTGGAAAGCTCTTGATCAAGCCATTCAGCGTTATGAAGACAAAATAGAAATTTTATTCGCGCAACATCATCGGCCCAGAATGGGAAAAGAAAATATTAAACGGTTCCTGGCCAGGGAATGCCGCAGCTGCAAATACATGCATGACCGGATATTGAATCTGGTCAGCAAAGGGTATTCTCCCGCAGAGATTGCGGAAAAAATCAATCCGATGCCGGAAGACGGCAGAATCAAGATTAGCTCTCCGGAAATCACCGGGCAAAAGGACTATCGTCAAGACGCCGGGGCATTAAGGCACGTTATGTTTGCCAATCTAAAAAGCGGCAACATAAGGAATCTTGCAGGAAATATGTTGAAACAATTCGGTTATCAAACGGAGTCCTTATTCCGAAACAATGAACTTCTCGTCAATGCCGGGGAACCGGGAAGCGGTCTGCTTAAAAATTCCCGCGAACTCGTCTTGACGGACACGTTATCTGCCCTGACTCCTGAACTGCTGTTCGACTACCTGGGCGTCAGCCTGAATAGCGAAAAGACCAAAGGGAAAAAGCTGGCTTTCAACTGGATTGCCCAAAATGGAAAACCATACGGTTTCTGGATTGAAAACGAAGTACTGATGTACCGCGAAGGAAAACCGGTCAAACACCCCGACGCAGTCATTACCGGAGACAAACTCCACTTTGCCCTGGTTGCCACGCGCGCAATGCCCTTAAAGACGGCGCTGGACAAAGGCATGATCAAAATTGAAGGCAATACGGATAAATTCAGGGAACTGCTCGGATGCATGGATAAATTCCATGGGAACTTCCATATCATAGTTCCCTGAGCTCATTACCTCTTGAAGAGTACCGGCATTATTTTTCTCAACATCATTAACCGTATCAGCAAATATTGTTCAAACGGCCATGTCTTCCGGCGCAGGAAAGCAATTGAAACGAGGAATGGCTATTTCTCAAGGGCTAAACATATTCTCTCCCCGCAACATCCAACGATTTTTCTTCCCATAGGGTAAGGGCTAATATTAAATGGAAATCATGAAACGTTTTTTCCTTCCTGTTTTAGCGCTACTTGTTTGTGCAGCCGCACCTCTTTCCGCCCAGGCCAGGAAAGGAGCCGCCACCCCTTCCACGGACGACTACAACCAGAGCCAGTTCTGGATAGGCAATTTTCCGGAGGGGCAGTATGTGGTGCATCTCAGCCGGATTGTAGCGGTGGCGCAGCATAAGTATATTCTGGACAATGCCTGCATGGTGTATGAAGTGACGCTGATTACTCTGGGGAATACGCCCACCAAGTTTTATTATCTGGAAACGCTGGGGCAACATTCCGGCATCAACGCCATCAAGAATGTGACTGACCGGGCGAAGGAACTAGGGGCCGGCGCCGTCAACCGGGCGACGGGAGGAAGCATTGACCCGGATACAACCGTCGCAAAGATTTACCCGAATACGAATACCGTGGAATTCCGTGTAGCTACCCTGGAACAGCTCAATAAAATGTATGCCTCTCTGCTCAAGGCGTGGCAGGACGGGAAAGGGAGGACGTTCAAACCCTGAAGGCCTGAATCAGTGATTAAAGCGTAGCTAAGCACGGTCTGATTCCAATCCGCGGCAAGTACGGATTTTTTAATCATCTTTCCTCACTGCTAAATATATTTCCTCTCCATCATGTGGGCCTTCAGAGGATCCGCAGAATAGAGGTGGGTAAGGCCGATCGCCAGAGCGTCGGCGGCATCGGATTCCGGCGTTTCCCGGAGTTCCAAAAGAGCCCGCACCATAAAGGCGACTTGCGTTTTTTGAGCAGCCCCGCGCCCCACGACGGAGAGTTTCACGCTTTTGGGGGAGTACTCCATGATACGCAGCCCGGCTTCCGCCGCGGCAATGACCACGGCCGCCTTGGCCGCTCCCATCGTGATGGCCGTCTGATGAGACTGGACATAGATGATGCGCTCCACCGCCATTTCATCCGGGTTCCATTTGTCAATAAGGTTGCCCAAATGCTGCTTGATGGCTAGCAGACAGCCGGACTGGGACACGCTCCGGGGAATGGAGAGCGTTCCATAGTCCAGCGCGCGCGCCCGTCGGTAGTCGCCCTCCACCACGGCATAACCCGTGTTGCGGATGGCCGGGTCTATGGCAAGAATGCGCATGGGATGATCTTCATTCCATCAGAGAGAAACATCATGTTTCCCCCTCCTTAGCGCCTGCGGCGCTTGGGGCCCGCGGGTTTGGGCTTGCGGACGGATTTGACGGGCTTGTCTTCCAACAGGGCGGTGTACGTGTAATTGAACCCGTCCAGTTTTTTGCGCTCAATGGGTTTCCCGATGAAATTTTCCACAGCCGCGGCAAAGTCCAGTTCATCCGCCGTCATGATCGTGAACGCATCCCCTGAAGCTTCCGCGCGGCCGGTACGGCCGATGCGGTGCACATAGTCTTCCGCATTTTCCGGAACGCGGTAGTTGATGACGTGGGTCACGCCGCTGATGTCAATGCCGCGAGCCGCCACATCCGTAGCCACCAGAATATCGTATTTTCCGCTCTTGAATCCCTTAAGCGCCTCCATGCGCTCTTTCTGGGGAATGTCGGAGTGCATGACGGCCACTTCCCCGCGGTAACCATGATGCTTGAGCATGCCGCATACCGCGTCCGCCTCCTTGCGGGTGCGGGTAAAGATCATGACGGAACGGAAATCCGTTCCCTTGAGCAGGGCCAGCAGCAGCTCATCCCGCTGATCCAGAGCCACCGGATAAAAGGCGTGGCTGATGGTGGCGGCCACTTCACGCCGGGCGATGGTGACTTCCGCGGGGTCCGTCAGGCACCATTTGGCAAATCCCGCGATGACCGGAGGCATGGTAGCGGAGAAGAAGAGGGTTTGCCTTCCTTCCCACGGGCAGAGGTTGACGATTTTACGGACAATGGGCAGGAACCCCATGTCCAGCATTCGGTCCACTTCATCCAGAACCAGGGCCTTGACTTCACCGAAGCGCATGGTGCAGCGGTAGAAGTGGTCTACCAGACGGCCGGGGGTGGCCACGACGATGTCCGCTCCTTTTTTCAGGTCTTCCGTCTGCTTTCCGTATCCCACTCCGCCGTACAGCAACGCTACTTTCAATCCGGTGAATTCACCGTATTCGGCAAAGGCTTCCGCTACCTGGTCGGCCAGTTCACGGGTGGGTTCCAGCACCAGTATCTGAGGTTTGCCGATGGGTTGAAGCTTCGTCAGCAGAGGGAGGGCAAAAGCGGCGGTTTTCCCCGTTCCCGTCTGGGAGGCCCCAATGAGGTCCCTGCCTTCCAGAATGATGGGAATGGCCTGCTCCTGAATGGGGGTGGGATGTTCATAACCGCATTTCTCCACCGCCTTCAAGACGGGTTCCGATAAACCTAATTCTGAAAATAACATTGATCTTGTATGCTTGCTAAAGAGTAGAACACGATTCCGCACAGAGGCGCAGGAACCGCGGTCAGGAGATGAACGGATTGGTCAGCAGTTCGTTCTTTACGGTGGTATAAGGCCCGTGTCCCGGGAAAATCATAGTCGTGGCGGGCTGGTTGAGCACTTTCTTTTCAATGCCCTGTTTCAGCAGGCGCAGGTTTCCTCCCGGAAGGTCCGTCCGCCCGATGGAGCCGGCAAAAATGACGTCACCAGTGAACATGATTCCTTCATCCGGCAAATCGTAAACAATGCTGTCCGGAGAATGGCCGGGCACCTGGTGGAGATGCCACAACAGGCCGCCCCAGTTCGCCGTGTGAATGTCCGGAGTGAGTACTTCATCCACCACAAACGGCTGGACGTTGAGGGGAAGCCCCCAGGCGTCGCGGGCCATTTTTTCCAGCGTCAGGCTTTCATTGTAGGGCTGCCCGGCATGAATGCGGCAGTCGAAAATCTGGCGCATGCGGCAGGCGTCCTCCACATGGTCAAAATGCTGGTGGGTAATGAGAAGGTCCGTGATGATGATATCGGGCTTTTTGGAATAGATCCAGTCCGCGAAACCGGACGGAGCATCCACAGCCACGTAAGTGTTATCCCTCGTTTTGAAGAGGTAACCATTACAGGAAGCCACTCCACCCGTATAAACGCGAATCCGATCCATGGACAGGGATTGTAGTGAGATCGCCCGGAATATCCAGTATAAAGACGATTCCCTTAAATCGCTTTCTGTCATCTTCCCCTGGAAAAGCCCCTCACATCAGTCTCCAGGGAATGGTGCGTCCGGCATCCATCGGCACCACTTTCTGTCCATGCCCTTCGTAAACGTCCGGCACCGGCATTTCACGCCGCTGCAAACGGACCGTCCTGGCAGGCGGGTTCAGACCGTACAGAGCGCAGGCATGGCCGGAAACAAAGCCCTGCAGCCGGTCCAGGGCTCCGTGTTCGTCAAACAGGGCCGCCAGACGCGGAAGGGCGATGGGGGCCGTGAATACGCCGGCGGCGCATCCGCACGCTTCCTTGGCATGGATGGGATGAGGGGCGGAGTCGCTGCCGAACATGAGGCGGGGATGCCCGGAAAGGGCAGCCTGCAGCAGGGCTTCCCGGTCTTCCGGCCTTTTGGCGATCGGCTTGCAGAACAGATGCGGCCTCAGCATGCCTCCGGCCACATCGTCCAAAGTAATCAGAAGGTGCTGGAGGGTTACCGTGGCGGCCAGGTTTTCAAATTCATCCAGCAACCGCACGGCGGCGGCCGTGGTAATGTGTTCCATGCAGATAGTCAGCCGGGGGAAGCGCGTGGCCAAATCACGGTAAACATTCAGGAATTCGGCCTCCCGGTCCATCACGAAGCCGTGGCTTTCTCCATGCACCAGCAGGGGAATATCCATTTCCTGCATGATGGACAGGGTGGCTTCCGCATCCTTCATGGCTTTCACGCCGCCTTCGCTGTTCGTCGTAGCCCCTGCCGGGTACAGCTTGATGCCGAACACCAGTTCCTTGAGCCGGGACAATTCCTTCTCGGAATAGGAACGGAAAAATGCCGTCATGTACGGCTGGAACACATCGCCTCCGCAAGCGTCCAGCACCCGCTGCCGGTAAGCCTGCACCGCATCCGCATCAGCCACCGGAGGCACCAGGTTGGGCATGATGACCGCTCCGGCAAAGGAGGCGGAACTTAACGGGGCGACCAGCTTCAGCATATCGCCGTCCCTCAGGTGAAGATGCATGTCCAGCGGGGAGTGCAGTTCCAGAATCATGCCGATATCATGAGGGAAAATTGCGCCTAAATCAAGCACGCTCCCCCGCCCCGCAGGAAAGCAATTCTCCAACGGGGGGAGAAAAACGGGCATTTCCCCGCAAACCGGAAGGGACGCGGTACGCTTCGCGCTGTTGAGATGAAGTCAAATTCCGCTCCATGCCTCAGAATCCGGGGGCCATCCCGGACGATTTTCCTGAAACGGCAAGCGGAATACGGGAACAGCAACAATCCGGGCACAAAAAAGCCGCCCGGAGGCGGCTGTTTCTTCTGAACAAGGTGGCGAAGCGGACGGGGCTCGAACCCGCGACCTCCAGCGTGACAGGCTGGCGCTCTAACCGAACTGAGCTACCGCTCCATAACCTTGGATGTCGTCCCTGCTTGGCGGCGGGGACGTGGAGGCTTATACACGCCTTCATACCCCGGTGACAAGAAAAAAAGACTTTTTTTGCAACTTCTGCAACCGCCGGCGGTTTGTACGGTGAAGAAACCGTAACTTTTCAATTTCCTGATTTATTTCAATACAACAACAAATTCTCAACCTTATTTGTTTTAGTTTGACAACAATTAACCGGTTTTGACATAACACCCCCATGCTTCAGACTGCCGCGGATATCACTGCCTCCGTTCACCAATTTGAGACGATTCTTTATCAATTCAAAAGAGATAACCTGAATGAGGTGGACCAGAACCATTACCAGAAAATCATGGGGCTTTCCGTCCGGCAGATGAACGCCCTGGGCGCCCTGAACCGCCTGATGACCAACCGCCAGGAAGGCATTCCCCTGAAAACGCTCGCCCATTATCTCCGCATGAGCATTCCCTCCACCTCCCTGCTGGTGGACAGCATGGTGAAGAAAGGTCTGTTCGACCGCAAGGAGAATCCCCGCGACAGGCGTTCCCTGTGCATCCGCCTTTCCGAGGAAGGCGAATCCAGGTTCCAGATGCTTTTCAACGGCATGAAGGAAAAACTGGACACCCTGTTCAGCATTCTGTCGCAAGAGGACAAGGAAAATTTCTGCCGCATTGTGGATACCCTCTACAACCACGTTTACAATAAATAATACCACATGAAAAAACACACGCATCATCGGAAGGCGCCCCTCCGCCTGCTGGCCGGCTCCGGCCTGCTTTTTTCTCTGTTTGTTCCGGGTTATTCCCAGGGAGCGCCGGGAAGGGCTGCGGCCAAGCCCAGCACCGTACTCGTCCAGAAAGCCGCCGCTATTGACAGCGCGGTGAACAAAAAGTACATCGGCCAGGTGGAAGCCATTGACCGGGTGGCTGTGCAGCCCCGCGTCTCCGGCAACATCGTAGCCACCCGCTTCCAGGAAGGAAAGGTCGTGAAGAAGGGGGATCTCCTGTTTGAGATTGAGGACACGCGTTACAGGGCGGCTGTGGAGGAAGCGGTAGCCAAAAAGGCCCAGCTTGAAGCCAAACTTCTTTACGCCAAGAATAGTTTTGAACGCTACAACAGGCTGTTGGCCTCCAAATCCGTCTCCATGGACACGGTGGAAAACGCCAAGAGCACCATGCATGCCCTGGAAGCGGAAATCCAGTCCGCAAACGCCGCCATTACGGTAGCGAAGGATAATCTTAATTACACCAGGCTCACAGCCCCCATCACGGGCCGCACGGGCCGCGTCACTTTTTCCACGGGCAATTACATCACCCCCACCTCCGGTTCCCTGGTGACCATTACGGGCATTGATGAGGTATATGTGAAGTTCCCCATCAGCGAACGCGACTTCCTTTCCCTGTTCGGCACCCAGGAACAGATGAAGAAAGACGCCCTGGTGTCCGTCAACCTCGCCAACGGCAAGGCATACGACCAGCCGGGCAGAATTTTCATGACGGACAATACCGTCCAGACGACCACGGACACCCTGAATGTCTGGGCCAAATTCCCCAATCCGGAAGATGAGCTGACGCCCGGCGGCGTAGTCACGGTTAATCTTTCCAAGAAAAACGTGGACCGCTTCCCGGCGGCCAACATCTCCTCCGTGATGCATGATGCGTACAAGAGCTACGTTTACATCGTCAATGACCAGGGCGTCGTGGAACGCCGGGACGTTACGCTGGGCAACACGGTCAATAACGAACAGTGTTTCAGTTCCGGCGTCAAGGAAGGGGAAGTCGTCATCATCGACGGCATGCACAAGGTGCGTCCCGGCGCCAAAGTGAATCCGGTCTATTCCGTCCAAAACTGAGCTACCCATGATTGCGGACCTGTTTATCAAACGCCCCAAATTCGCCATCGTCATCGCCATCCTGATGATGCTGGCGGGCGGCATCTGCCTGAACCAGCTCCCCATTGCGGAGTATCCGGAAATCGCCCCCACCAGCATCAATGTGCAGGCCACCTATACGGGCGCCAGCGCCCAGGTGGTGATGGAGACGCTGGCCTCCCCCATTGAGGAAGAACTCAACGGGCTGGAAAACCTGCTCTATTTCTCCTCCAAGTCGGATAACACCGGCGGCTATTCCCTGTCCCTGACGTTCAAGAGCGGCACGGATTCGGACATCAACATGGTGAACGTTCAGAACGCCTTGAAACGGGTGGAATACAAACTTCCCAGGGAGGTGACGGACCAGGGCATCAAGATCAAGAAACGCTCCTCCGACATCCTGGGATTCTTCGCCTTCCGGTCCACCAGCATGAGTTCCCTGGAGCTGAACAACTTCGTCAAGACCAGGGTGAAGGATGAGGTCGCCCGCGTACCGGGCATCTCCGCCGTCAACCTGATGCCGGAAAAAAATTACAGCATGCGCATCTGGCTGGACGCCCTGCGTATGTCCGCCCTGAATATCACGCCGGAGGACGTTTCCAACGCCATCAAGGCGCAGAACGTCCAGGCCGCGGCCGGCTCCATCGGCTCGGAAGGGGAAAACAACTTCATCCAATACAAGGTGAACGTCACCGGACGGCTGCAAACCGTGGAGGAATTCAGCAAGATCATCGTCCGCACGGGCCAGGACGGCCACGTTACCCGGCTGGATGACATTGCCCGCATTGAGCTGGGCGCGGAAACCTACACGGGCAGCAGCCGCAACAACGGGGAAGACTCCGTGAACATGGCCGTGTACCGCCTGGACGACGCCAACGCCCTGGAAGCCATGAACGGCGTGAAAAACACGCTGGAGGAACTGGCAAAACGTTTTCCGGAAGGCGTGAGCTACGTCGTGAGCTACGACCCCACGCAATACATTTCCGCCACCATGGCGGAAATCGTGGAAACTCTTGTCATCGCCCTGATTCTGGTGGTGGGCATCACGTACCTGTTCCTGCAGAACTGGCGCGCCACGCTCATTCCGGCGCTCGCCATTCCCGTCTCCCTGATAGGCACCTTCGCCATCCTGCTGCCCCTGGGCTTTTCCATCAATGTGCTGACCATGTTCGGCCTTATTCTGGTAATCGGCTCCCTGGTGGACGACGGCATCATCGTAGTAGAGAATACGATGCGCATTCTGGAGACGGAGAATCTCTCTCCGGAAGAAGCCACCAGGAAGAGCATGCACCAGATTACAGGCGCCATCATCGCCACCACGCTGGTAACGGTAGCCATTTACGTGCCCATCGCCTTCTTCGGAGGAATGGTGGGGAACATTTATATGCAATTCTCCGTAACCATGTGCGTGGCCCTCTGCCTTTCCGCCGTCAATTCCCTGACGCTCAGCCCCGCCCTGTGCGTGCTGCTGCTGAAAAGGAAGCAAAGGAAACAGAGCAGGTTCAGCCTCTTCCGCCCCTTCAACGTCTCTCTGGAATGGGCGCGCAAAAGCTATATCAAATGCGCCGGCATCATGGTGCGCCGCGCGTGGCTGACGCTGATTCTGCTGGCCGCCGTCCTGGCCGGCAACTGGAAACTGTTTGAGACCGTTCCCAAGTCCTTCCTTCCCCCGGAAGACAAGGGCACCGTTTTCTGCGATATCCAGCTGGCCCCGGGCGCCACGCTGGGCCGGACGGAACAGGCCATGCGCAGTGCGGAACAGAAGCTGATGAGCATCCCAGGCGTGCGCCAGGTCTCCTCCACCTCCGGATTCAGCTTCATGGGCGGCAACGGGGAAAACCTGGGCATGTGCATCGCCCAGCTTGATCCCTGGGACAAGCGCAAGACGCCGGAGCTCTCCCTGGATTCCATCATGCAGAAAGCTTCCACCCTGTGTGATGAAATTCCGGCGGCCAAGGCCACCGTGTTCAGCCCGCCCGCCATCATGGGGCTGGGCCTGACGGGCGGCGTCTCCTTCATGCTCCAGGCCAGCGGGGAGGAAACGCCCAAGGACCTGGAACGCGTGACGAACGACCTTCTGGACAAAATCAACAAACTGCCGGGAACCATGTATGCCCGCAGCGCGTATGAGGCGAACACCCCCCAGCTTTTCCTGAACATCGACCGTGAAAAGGCGCAGAGCATGCACGTGCCCGTCAGCCGCATCTTCACGACGCTTCAAAGCAAGCTGGCCTCCATGTACATCAATGATTTCAACCTGATCGGCTACACGTTCAAGGTGAAGATGCAGTCTGCGGCAGAAAACCGCACCACCATCAATGACATCATGAACACCTACATTCAGAACGATCAGGGCCAGATGGTTCCGCTCAGCTCCGTAGCCACCCTGTCCTACATGGTAGGGCCGCGGCAGATATCCCGCTTCAACCAGCTCATGTCCGCGGAAGTGACCGCCCAGGCAAAACCCGGCGTCAGCAGCGGCGAGCTGATGAACCAGATTGAGGCTATTCCGCTGCCGGAAAACTACTCCATCACCTGGACGGACATGAGCTATCAGGAACGGCAGAACGACGGAAAAATCGTCCTGCTGATGGGGATGGCCCTGCTCTTCGGCTACCTGTTCCTGGTGGCGCAATATGAAAGCTGGACGGTCCCCATTTCCGTCATTGTTTCCGTCTCCGTGGCCCTGCTGGGCGCTTTGCTCGGCCTGATTATCTGCAACACGCCTCTGAGCATTTACGCTCAGCTCGGTCTGGTGATGCTGGTAGGCCTGGCCGGGAAAAACGCCATTCTGATGGTGGAATTCTCCAAGATGGAGCGGGAGCGCGGCGTTCCTATCCAGGAAGCCGCCCTGGAAGGGGCCCGGCAGCGCTTCCGCGCCGTGATGATGACGGCCATATCCTTCATCATCGGGGTATTCCCCATGGTCATCGCCTCCGGAGCGGGCGCGGCAAGCCGCAAAGCCATTGGCATCTCTACCTTCTACGGCATGATCCTCGCTACTTTGGTGGGCATCCTGTTCATTCCGGCCCTGTACGCCATGTTCCAGCGTTACCGCGAATGGGTGAAAGGTCTGTTTGCCGGAAAAGCGGAATAGATGTAAAGAAAAACTGCTCCATGCCAGACGGGGCGGCCCTGCCGCTCCGTCTTTTTTATGCCTTCAGCGCCTGACCGCAGAGTTACGGACAAGAGCGGCTATTTGACCTGCTCGTACAAATACAGGTCAAAATTTTCAAACCGTTCCTTCAGGACGGCATGCGCCAGCCGGTCCTCAAACGGAGGAAGAAAAGTGTCCGCCGGATATTCCCCCTTTACTTTGGAAACCCACATGCGGGACATGGCCGGCATCATCAGGGAAAAAATCTCCGCCCCCCCAATAACCATGATTTCCGGGTCCATCAATTCCAGACGTTCCAACTCCCCTGCGGAATGAATCACCTGAACGCCTTCCGCCGTCCACGCCGGATCGCGGGTCAGCACGATATTCTGCCTGCCGGGAAGGGGCCTGCCTATGCTCTCATACGTTTTCCGGCCCATCAGCACGGGGTGCCCCGTCGTAATGCGCTTGAACGTTTTGAGGTCGTCCGGCAGATGCCAGGGGAGCGCTCCCCGGTAACCAATGCCGCGGTCGGGAGCCATGGCGACCACTCCTGTATAAGTAACGGGCTGTGACATGATGGGTTAAGGGATGAATGCGCTAAACGGAGATGGGAGCCTTGATGTGCGGCAGGGGATCATACCCCACGAGCTCAAAGTCTTCATAATGGAACCCGTCAATGGTGTTCACCTCCGGGTTGAGCTTCATGACCGGCAGAGGACGGGGCGTGCGGGAAAGCTGTTCCCTCGCCTGGTCCAGATGGTTCCGGTACAGGTGCAGATCCCCGAACGTATGGATGAATTCCCGGGCTTCATACCCGCATACCTGGGCGGTCATAAGCAGCAGCAGCGCATAGGAAGCTATATTGAAGGGAACCCCCAGAAAAAGATCCGCGCTGCGCTGGTAAAGCTGGAGGGAAAGGCCGTGTTTTTCTTCTCCCGGCTGGGCGGGAATCACGCAAAACTGGAACAGGGAATGGCACGGAGGGAGGGCCATATCGTCCACCAGGGCCACATTCCACGCGCTGACGATGTGCCTCCGGGACCAGGGATTATGTTTCAGGCCGTCAATCAGTCTGGCAATCTGGTCAATGGGTTTTCCGTCGTTTCCCGGCCAGCAGCGCCACTGCGCTCCGTACACGGGCCCCAGATCCCCGTTTTCGTCGGCCCATTCATCCCAGATGCTGACGCCGTTGTCTTTCAAAAACCTGATATTGGTATCCCCTTTCAGGAACCAGAGCAGTTCATAAATGATGGAGCGCAAATGAAGCTTCTTGGTCGTCAGGCACGGAAAACCGTCGCGCAGGTCATACCTGCTCTGCCGTCCGAACACGCCGATGGTGCCCGTTCCGGTACGGTCCTCCCGCCCCGCCCCATTAGTCAGAACATCCTCCAAAAGTGCCAAATACTGCTTCATTCCCTTAAATTACGCTTTTCTAATCCCTGAACCCGTGATAATACGAGCATGCGCCACCTTAGTATCATCTCCTGCTTCAAAAGCCAGCCTTTTCACTTCTCCCCGCATCTTTTCCGGTTTTCCGTTCCATGATCATTCCTGAAGAGCCATATTTGGGATTTGCCGCCTTTTGCCACATTGCAGGCGCCTTCTGCCTGATTCCGGCCCTGCTCCACACGCGCACGCCTCAGGGAACAATCGCGTGGCTCATTTCCCTGCTGGCGTTTCCATATATTGCCGTCCCCTTTTACCTGATCCTGGGACGCCGGAGATTCAGCGGATATGTGGAAACGCGCCGCCGTCAGACGGACCCCGAATCCGCATGGGGGGAACTGACGGATAAAATCACAGACTGCATGGTTCCGTATGCCATACAGTCATCCGACACGGCGGGAAAAATCATGCGCACGCTTTCCAACATCGTGCGGCTGCCCGTCTGCCGCGGCAATTCCTGCCGCCTGCTTATTGACGCGGCCAATGCTTTCCCGCGCATTTACGACGCCATCAAGAACGCAGAGCATTACATCCTGATTGAATTCTTCATCATCAAAAACGATTCCGTGGGGCAGAACCTGAAGGACCTGCTGATTGAACGGGCCAGGGCCGGCATCCGCATCTACATGCTGTATGATGAAATCGGCTCCCACAAGCTCCCGCCCGGTTACATTTCCGCCCTGCGGAAGGCAGGAGTGAACATTGAGCCTTTCAACGGGAAACGCCATTTCCTGAGCAACATCCTGCGGCTGAACTTCCGCAACCACCGGAAACTGGTGGTGGTGGACGGCTCCACCGCCTTTATCGGAGGCATGAATATAGGAAGGGAATACCTGGGCAAAGGCGCTCTGGGCTACTGGCGCGACACGTTTGTTCAGCTTGAGGGGCCTTCCGTCCAGCAAACGCAAATCAGCTTTCTGGAGGACTGGAACTGGGCCATGCTGAAATGCGGCCCCTCTTCCCTTCCCCGCCTCCGCTGGGAAATCACGCCCCAGCCGGAGAATGAAACCCTGCTCATCCTGCCCTCCGGTCCCGCAGACGTCATTCCCGCCTGGAAAACCGCGCTCATCGCCCTGGCGAACAGCGCCACCCGCCGGCTCTGGATCGCCACGCCCTACTTCGTCCCGGACGAGGGGGTCATGGCCGCCCTGCAGGCGGCGGCCCTGCGGAATGTGGACGTGCGCATCCTGCGCCCGGAGCGGGCGGACCATATTCTGGTGAAACTGTCCTCCTTTACTTTCCTTCGGGACCTGGACACATACGGCATCCAGCTCTGGGCCTATCAAAAGGGGTTCCTGCACCAGAAAGTGGTTCTGATGGACGATGACATAGCCACCGTGGGAACCGCCAATCTGGACAACCGTTCCCTGGCCCTGAACTTTGAAATCACCGCCGTTATCCATTCCCCCTCCGTCTGCGCGGAGGTGAAAGCCATGCTGGAGCGGGATTTTTCCTCATCCAAAAGGGAATCCCTGGCGGATTACAACAACAAATCCCTGGGCTTCAAAATGCTCTGCAACCTGGCGCGCCTGACGGCCCCCGTCCAGTAGTTCTTCCGGGGAATCCGCTCTTGTATGCTTGACCTGCAAGGGAGGCTGTGAGAAAATCATTCTCCAGAAGCCACCTCTTCAATTTTTAACAACAGTTAACTAAATAATGAATCCTGTTACATTCAACTGCACCGTTCTGCGCGACGGGCATCAATCCCTGGCGGCAACCCGCATGAAGACGGCAGACATGCTGCCCATTGCCCCCATTCTGGACTCCATGGGCTTCAGCGCCCTGGAAACCTGGGGCGGCGCCACCATCGACGCCGGGCTGCGCTTCTTGAAAGAATGGCCTTTCGACCGGCTGGACGCCCTGAAAAAAGCAGCCCCCAAAACGCCGCACATGATGCTGCTGCGCGGCCAGAATATCGTGGGCTACACCAACTATGCGGACGACGTGGTGGAAGCCTTTGTCGCCATGAGCGCCAAGCACGGCATGAACATCTTCCGCATTTTCGACTGCGTGAACGACCCGCGCAACATGGAAACCTCCATCCGCGCCGCCAAGAAAGCCGGAGCGCAGGCCCACGGCACCATCTGCTACACGACTTCTCCCGTGCACACCACGCAGACGTTTGTGGACATGGGGCGGGAACTCGCGGACATGGGGGCGGACGCCATCGTCATCAAGGATATGGCCGGCCTCATTCCTCCGTATGTCACCCAGGAACTCGTCAGCGCCCTGAAAAAGGACCTGAACATCCCCGTCTGGATCCACACGCATGACACCGCCGGCCTCGGCGCCTCCACCTACCTCAGCGCCATTGATGCCGGAGTGGACGCGTGCGATGTCTCCATCTCCCCCTTCGCCAACGGCACGGGCCAGCCGGACTGCCTGCGCATGCTTGCCCTGCTGAACGGCAATCCCCGCAAGCCGGATTACGACGCGGACAAGCTCATTGAAGTTTCCGAAATGCTCAAACCCGTCTATGACAGCCTGGGCAAATTCGCCTCCCACCGCAATGAAGTGGTGGACTCCGACACGCTCCGTTACCAGGTGCCCGGCGGCATGCTTTCCAACTTCCGCACCCAGCTCAAGGAACAGGGCATGGAAGACAAGTTTGAGGAAGTATTCGCGGAAATTCCGGTAGTCCGCAAGGCCCTGGGCTGGATTCCGCTGGTGACCCCCACCTCCCAGATCGTAGGCGTGCAGGCGATGCTGAACGTCAAGTTCGGCCGCTGGAAGAACATCACCCCCCAGGCGGCGGATATTGCCCTGGGCTACTACGGCCGCACCTCAGCCCCCGTGGACCCGGAAGTGCAGAAACTCTGCGCGGAAAAGATGGGCAAGGAACCGATCACCTGCCGCCCGGCGGACCTGATCAAGCCCGGCATGGAAGACCTGCGCAGGAAGCTTGCGGAAAAGGGGCTCCCCACGGACGACGAACACTGCGTCATCTACGCCATGTTCCCGCAGCAGGTGGAAGACTTCTACAAAAAACCGGAACCTAAGGAAGAAGCCCCCGTGCAGGTGAACACCGCTCCCGCCGCGGCTCCGGCGGCCGCGCCGTCCATGACCGTCATTGACAACGGCATCACCGCCCGGGTAAGCGGCCCCTCCGGTTCCCGTGACCTGACCATCGTCATCAACGGCCAATCCCACTCCGTGAAAGTGGAACGCATCGGCTAAAATCTCCGGTGCGCCGACTTAAACCGTTTGCGGGCGGTTCCCTCCATGAGAGGGACCGCCCGCTTTGGCGTTCATTGCTTCCCTGAGAAACGGCAGTTCCGTCACAGGGAACGATCATTTGGTAAAGATCAGCATTTTCCCGGCCAGTGTCTGGCTGAGAAGCGCCGCGGGAATCTGTTTGACGGAACCAGGCTTGAGCTGGTGGGTTCCCCCCCAGGCGTCAACGGCCGTCGTGCTCTCTTCCGAGTCGCAGGAATAATAATTCCCCCCCGTACTATCCTTTCCCCACCAGGACGCGGCTACATCCTGAATGGATTGATTGCTGTCCCGCAAAATATTCAGGTCAAACACAAATTTTCTGCCCCAGTGGTAAGCGTCCGCCAATTTTCGGGACGCGCAGTCCACATTCTTCTGTATGACGCACCAGTGGGCACGAATACCTGAAGTATCAGGATTTCCCCCGGCATCTACGCAGAAGGGAACCATGCAAAGGCCTCCGGCATCCAGAATGCCCACAATGGAGGAAACTTCACAGGCGGCAGACTGACACTTGATTTTGGAAGATTCCAGACTCCTGATATAATCCGCCATGACGGGAGTGGAGTCATATAATTCTCCAATAATGGTTTTCTCGTCTCTTTTGAATTTTCTCCTCAGGGATACTCCCTTCTTGTCTCCGTCCGATGTGGCAGGAATTTTAATATTGTAGAGATAATCCAGAACAAAAGACAAGGAGTAAAGACCGCAGGTCGGCCCCTTCTGGTCCTTGAATTCAACGTTCCGGCCTTCCGGATTGGTAACTGTAATAGACATAATTCAATAATGATGGCGTGGGGATTCATTTCCCGCACGCCGTCATTACATCGTGAAAGCACAGTGGACGCACGTTCCGCCATGCTTCCTGCCATGTTCACCTTCTGAAACGCCGCATTTATCCCGCGGAAAGAAAGTGTTCCGGAAACTCAACTTTCCCTTAATCCCGCCTGTCTCATCAGGGCGAATTCCCGCCTGGCGGTGCGCCTTACGCGCCAGAGCAGCAGCACGGCCGCTACGGACAGGCCGATGATGAATCCCGTCCAGATGCCGCGCGCGCCCATGGCCGGGACAATCCAGTCCGTGCGGGCGAGGATGTAGCACGCCGGAAATCCTACTATCCAATAAGAGAAGAACGTAATGAAGGTAATGGACGCCGTGTCCCGGAATCCTCTCAGAACCCCGGCGGAGAGCACCTGCAAACAGTCCGGAAGCTGGTAGGCCGCCGCCAGAATCAGCAGGACGGAAGCCGTGCTGACAATCAGCTCCGAGTCATTGTACAGGAGCACAATCTGCTCGCGGAACAGGGTGATGCCTCCAAAGGTGCACAGGCAGATGGTGAGCACCAGCACGTAGGAAGACAGAATGGCGGATCTGGCGCCTGCCAGATCATTCCGGCCGTGATGGTACGCCACGCGGATGGAAGCCGCCAGCCCTACGGAGAGCGGGAGCATGAACACCAGGGCGCCCACATTCCCGGCAATCTGGTGGCTCGCCACCTGCGTCTCTCCCAGAGGCGCCAGCACCAGCGCCGCCGCGCAGAAGAGCATCACCTCGCACAGCTGGGAAACGCCTATCGGCACGCCCAGCCGCACAAGATGCGTGATGACGGATGGCGTGGGCCGCCGCCAGGAAATGATGTGCCTGCGGTACGGCCTGTGCTTGGGATTAAAGTAAACCAGCAGGAACATCAGCAGGAATTCAATGTAGAAAATGACTGCCGTGGCCGCGCCGCACCCTGCTCCGCCCATGCGGGGAAAACCGTACATGCCGAAGACGAACATGTAGTTCAGGGGAATGTTGAGCAGCAGGCCGCACAATCCCACGTACATGGCGGGCCGCGTCATGTTGGAGCCTTCGTTCAGGCTCTTCAGGGCCACGAATCCCAGGTTGGCGGGAAGCCCCCACATAATGGCGGACATGTAGGCGGAAGCCATTTGACACATGGCGGCGTCATCGGAAATCCAGCCGAACACGTTTCTCAGCGCATCAATGACCGGCATGGAAACCAGACTGAGCATCAACGCCAGCCACAGGCCGTGGTTGGTCATGTAGCCCACGCGGCTTTCATGGCTTTTCCCCCTCATATTGGCAATCACGGGGCCGATGATCATCAGCACGCCGCAGGCGAACAGAGCCACGGGCAGGTACACGGAAGACCCCAGGGCCACGGCGGCCATGTCCGTCACGCCGGCGCTCCCGGCCACAATCGCGTCCACCGCACCCATGCCCACAATGGAGAGGTTGACCACCAGCACCGGGAAAGCCAGCGGTATCAGCTTTTTCATCTCCTTCAAATTCCACGTCTTATTCATTTTCTTATTTCCTTCCATGCCTTTCCTCATTCCAAGAGCCGGAACCATTCCCGGCAAACAAGCCGGACCGGAGCGGCAAGCTCCAATCCGGCTTTAAAGTTAAGGGTTGTCCACCGTGCCGGGGCATCCTGCCCCGTCGGTCATTCAACGGTTAAGCACCACGCGGGCGCACTGTTCCGCCACCTGGCGGAACGCGGCGGAAACCGGGTTCTGCCCGGGATCTTCCAAAGCCACGGGGCGGCCTTCGTCCCCGCCGGAGCGGGTGGAAATATCCAGCGGAATCTTGCCGAGCAGGGGCACTCCCAGCTTGGCCGCTTCCCGTTCGCCGCCGCCTTCGCCAAAGATATGGTAAATCTTTCCGTCGGAGGGGCACTGGAAATAACTCATGTTTTCAATCACGCCCAGAATGGGGGTCTTCACCCGTTCAAAAAGGCCGATTGCCTTGCGCGCGTCAATCAGCGCCACTTCCTGCGGCGTGGTCACCACCACTACGCCGTCCAGTTCCGCCGTCTGAACAATGGTCAGCTGAATGTCTCCGGTGCCGGGAGGCAGGTCCAGAATCAGGAAATCAACATCCCCCCACGCCACGTTGCGCAGGAACTGCTGGACGTAGCGTGTCGCCAGAGGGCCGCGCACCGCTACAGGATCGGACTCGTTAATCAGCAGCCCCATGGAAAGGAGCTTCACGCCATGAGCCGTCACCGGGAGAAATTCGTCATTCTCATTGGCTCCGGGGCGTTCCTTGGTGCCGAACATCAGGGACATGGACGGGCCGTAGATGTCCAGGTCCACCAGGCCGACGGAATAGCCCAGCTTGCTCAGGGCCACCGCCAGGTTCGCGGAAACGGTGGATTTGCCCACGCCGCCCTTGCCGGAAGCCACGGCAATGACATGTTTGGCGCCGGGAACGGAGGATTTCCAGGTAGAGGGGTCGTCATTAATTCCCTTTTTGGCTTCCGGAGCCTTATGCTCAATATTGACGTCGCAGTGTTTCACGCCGGGCAAATGCTTCATCACGCCGTGAACGCCTTCAAAAATGTAACGGGGAATATCCGCATTCTTGCTCTCAATCACCAAATCAATCGTGACGTTGTTTTCAGCGTCAATGTCGATCTTTTTCACCAGCCCGAAAGATACGATGTCCCGGCTGAACCCCGGAAATTTAACCGTGGTCAGCGCAGCCCGTATCAACTCCGGAGTCAATTCCTGTTGTGTCGTCATATCTCTGAAATATTCGTGGTTGCATCAACATTGCGGCCCCGCGCCTCCGGAATGCGGAATACTCCGGAATAGGAAAAAGGGGACGTCAAAACCGGGAAGCAAAGATACTCCCTTTTTTATTTTTGACAACGCCTAATTCAGACAAAACGACTTTTTGACCGCCGGATTTCAATGACCCGGACACCAAGAAACGGCGGGACGGCCGTAGCCCCGCTATCGGTCTTCAAGAAAAACGGGAGGGAGGGGGAACTTATTCCCCCTGCTGCTTCAGCGTCTCCCGGATATCCTGGAGAGCGGCGATGAAATCGTCCAGAATTTCCGCGGGCACCATAATCCGGTCCCGGTTGGAACTCACCTTTTCCGTAATACGCACCACTTTGCCGCGCGCATTCTGTTTGAGATCAAGAAAGAACGTCTTGCGTTCCGCAATGATTTTTTCTGTGCAAATAATATCGTCCTCCACGGCTGTAATCTACCTCTGGTTGAATGAGGCTTTCAGGATAAATCTTCCCCGCTGGCGGGTCAATATTTTATTTGCCCCACCCCCGGCAGATGCGGACGTGAGGCAAAAGCCGTGGAAAAACCGTTATTTGCCCGGCAGGGTTTCCGCATCCGTTTTCCGGGCAAACTTGGTTGAAAACCGGCGCTCCGCGCGTTAACCGCGGCAACGTGACCGGCCAAAAAGAATGAGGTACAGGAAAACATAACCCGGCTCAAAAAAAACAGCCGCCGTCCGGGCCTGTTCACAGCACTCGTTGATCATTTCCCTTCCCATCCTGGACCAGCCAACCGGCAGGGGGGATTTTCAGCTCTTCAGCTGTCGCCCTCCCACGCAGAGGAACGGGAAGAAAAGGAAAAGCCATGAGGGCCGCCCATGCCCCCCGGAAAGGAGCGCCGCCCGTCAGCATTCCGCACGCCATCTGGCCTGCTCCGTCTTGTAGAGCTTATACGTGACGGCATCCGCCAGGGCTTCCAGGCTGGCCTCAATAATGTTGTAGGAAACGCCCACAGTCGTCCAGGTGGCGACGCCGTCCGAGGACTCAATAAGCACGCGGACATTGGAGCCGGTGCCGTTTTCATCCTCCGCATCCGGGATGTTCGTCCGGGTAGGGGAAAGCACGCGCACCTTGTAGTCGATGAGGTGCATCTGCTCCAATTCCGGATACCAGCGCGTCAGGGCGCGGCGCAGGGCCCTGTCCAGCGCATGCACGGGGCCAAAGCCCCCGGCGGCGGTGTGCTCCACCTTGCCGTGGACGTCCAGCTTGAGGGAGGCTTCCACCATCATGTCCGGGTCCATTTCATGGCGGGAGGTCAGCACCACGGTGCGCAGGATGTTGAAATACGGTTTCAGGGCACTGTCCGGCATGTGCCGCAGGAAGAGAAGCTCCGCGCTGGCCGGGGCGGCCACGTAGTCATACCCCAGCGCGGCATTCTTCTTCACGGCGGCGGAAAGCACGTCCAGAAGGGGGTCTCCCTTTTCCAGTTCAAAGCCCAGGGTGCGGGACAGGGAAAGAATGTTGCTTCTGCCGCCCTGCTCCGTCATCAGCACGCGCTGGGCGTTTCCCACCAGGGAGGGGTCGATGTGCTCATACAGAGCGGACTCCTTCATGATCGCGCTGACATGCACTCCGCCCTTGTGGGCGAACGCGGCGTTCCCCACGAAAGGCTGCCGCCGGAAGGGCGCCAGGTTGGATACCTCCGAGACAAAGGCGGCGGTGGATTTGAGCCGCGTCAGGGAGGCTCCGCTGAGGCAGGAAAAGCCTTTCATCTTCACCTGGAGGTTGGGAATGACGGAACAAAGATTGGCGTTTCCGCAACGCTCCCCGATGCCGTTGACGGTCCCCTGCACCTGGATGGCTCCGCTGTTTACCGCGGCCAGGCTGTTGGCGACGGCCAGTTCGCAGTCATTGTGGGCGTGAATGCCCAGGGGGGCGAAAGGCAGGCGTTCCCTGACCGTCCGGATAATGGAGCTGATTTCCTCCGGCATGGTGCCTCCGTTGGTATCGCACAGCACCAGGCAGTCCGCGCCATGTTCCCGGGCCGTACGGAGCACAGCCAGGGCGTATTCCGGATCCCGCTTGAAGCCGTCAAAAAAGTGTTCCGCGTCAAAAAAGGCTTCTTCCATATTTTTTTTAAGGAAGGAGATGGAATTGCCGATGATTTCCAGATTGCGTTCCCGGGAAATGCCCAGGGCCACTTCCACATGGCGGGGGCAGGATTTCCCAAAGACCGCGGCTACCCGCGCGCCGCTGGATACCAGGGCATTCAGCGTAGGATCCGTCTCCGGGGTATGGGAAGGATGGTGCGTGCTTCCAAAGGCGGCCAGTTTTGCATTCCTTAGTTCGACGCCTCTCATGGCGTTGAAAAATTCCGTTTCCACCGGATTGGCGCCGGGCCAGCCGCCCTCAATGTAGTCCATGCCCAGATAATCCAGCTGGCGGGCGATGCGGACCTTGTCCGTCGCGCTCAGGTTGACGTCTTCACTCTGCGCGCCGTCCCGCAGCGTGGTATCATAGAGAAAGATTTTGGTGGACATTCCTCTGGTTCATACATGCAAACCGGGAACCGTTCAAGACCGGGGCCCGGCTTTTCCGCGGATGCAGACACGAAAAGCGCAAGGCTTGAAGAGAAAAACGGCTTTCGGTAGGATGGCCGCCATGCGTTTACCCAGGCAGTGTTTCTACCTCCTTTTCCTCTTTTTCTCCATGGCCCTCCCCTCCCCGGCGGCCTCTTCCGCCCACCCTTTCCTGGACAAAGGGCGTCCCATCCGCTGGAGCCGGCTGACTCCGGACAAGCTGGAACCGGATATTCAGGAAGCCATGCGCCGCACCCGGGCCTCCGTAGAGGAAATCAGCCGCCTCCGTCCGGAGGAAATGACGTATGAAAATACGTTCGGAGCGCTGGAGAAAAGCAATGACCTCCTTACGGAAGGCATGTGCAAGGCCTATGTCCTGAAAAGCCTGTGCGACAGCGCGGAACTGCGCAAGGCCATGGATTCCGTGGCTCCCCGCGTGTCCGCCTTCCTTTCCTCCGTCACGAAAGACCAGGCCCTGTGGAAAGTCCTGAAAACCGCGGAGGAACGCCTGCGGCAGACTCATCTGAGCCCCGAACAGAAACGGTATATGGAACTAAGCATGCAGAGCTTCCGGGACAACGGAGCGGATCTGCCGCCGGACAAGCGCGCACGGCTTGAGGCCATTGACAGGGAACTGACGCTCGCCTCCCAGCGTTTCAACAATTTGTACATGGACGCCAGGAAATCCTGGACCTGGACGGTGCGGAACGCCGCCCTTCTGGAAGGAATAGACGGAGGCGCCCTGCAACAGGCGCGTGAGGAGTTCCTGAGGCGTCATCCCGGCCAGTCCGATCCGGGCTGGACGTTTACGCTGGACTCCGCGGCTTCCGCCCGGGTCATGGAAAAAGCCCGGCGGGAAGAATGCCGGAAGGATTTATGGGAACACCACCAGTCTCTGGCCACGGGAACATGCGACACGGAACCCGTCATCAGGGAAATCCTTTCCCTGCGCCGTGAAAAGGCGCATTTATGCGGATATAAGGCGTACCCGGATTACGCCCTGCGCGAGAGCATGGCGGGAAACGGGGAACACGCCATGAAGTTCGTCAATGAGCTGCTGGACAAGATCAGGCCCTCCTTTTTCCGTGAAATGGAAACTCTCCGCCGCCTAAAGGCCCGTCGCACGGGGCAGGAAAAAGCCCGCCTGAATCCCTGGGACGTGGCCTATTACGCCAATCTCCAGGCGGAGGAACGTTTCCGGCTGGACCAGGAGGAGCTGCGCCGCTACTTTCCCCTTCCCCGCGTTCTGGACGGCCTGTTTTCTCTGGCGGAACGGTTGTACGGCATCCGCGTAGCGGAAGTTCCGGCACGGCAGGCCTTATCCGGCATCCCGGCAGACAAATCCGCCGGAGCCGTAGAGGTCTGGCATCCGGACGTGCGCTTTTTCACGATTGACGACGGCAACGGCAACCGCCTGGGCTCCTTTTATCTGGATCTTTTCTCCCGTAACAATAAACGGGCCGGAGCGTGGATGAATACCCTGGACACGGGCAGCCCGTCCACGCCGGAGACCCCGGGAAAGCCGCGCCTGGGCATGGTCTGTCTTAATATTCACCCGCCCGCGGCAGGACACGCGGTGACGCTGACCCACCGGGAAGTCAGGACTTTATTCCATGAATTCGGCCATTTGCTGCACCTGATGTTTACCAGGGTTGCCATCTCCTCCCTGGCGGGAACCAGCGTGCCGCGGGATTTTGTGGAAGTTCCCTCCCAGTTCATGGAAAACTGGTGCTGGCGTCCGGACGTGCTGAAAAGCTTCGCCCGGCATGAACAAACGGGCCTCCCCATTCCGGAGGAGATGCTGCTCTCTCTGGACGCCTCCCGAGGCAATACGCCAGCCCTCGCGCTGGCCGGGCAGCTCCTGTACGCCAAGATGGACCTGGCCGTCCATGCGGCACCGGAACGTTTCTCCTCCGGTTCTCTAGATGATGTGGATTCCGCCGTAGCGGGAGACATGGACTATTTCAAAAATTTCAAAAGAGCCGGCAAGCTGCGCACGGCGCGCCATTTGTTTTCCTCCCCTTCGGGTTATGCCTCCTTTTACTTCTCCTACCAATGGGCTGAAGTTCTGGACAAGGATATTTTCGAAGCCTTTGAACGGGCCGGAGGACCGGACAGGGAAACGGCAGGAAAATTCCGGGAAACCATTCTGGAAAAAGGATACGCGGTCCCTCCCATGCGGCAGTTCATGGATTTCATGGGCAGAAAACCGCGCATGGACGCCATGCTCCGCAAGAGGCGGCTGGCATCCTGAAATCAAAAAGCCTCAGGCCGCCGCTTCCGGACAGCACAGGCGCAAGTCACATATTATACATTTGTTTAATTAAATTATCCTTTCATTATGCAAAGGTTACAGACATTTTGCAGAATTCAGAACACATCTTTGCGTTGACTTTGTAAGAAAAAGAAGAGAAAATTCTTCCGCTTTGCCGCACCTTCCGGCACCAGCCGCAACCAACCGCATTCATTTATGTACAACAAGCCTTTGACGTTTGCCGCAACAACCCTGCTCCTTTGCTCCCCGGTGATCATGCTAACTTCCTGTGACGGGGAAAAGGATTCCGCCGCCCAGGCGCCGGCGCTCGTTCCCGAAGTGCAGGTGACCAAACTGGTCACGAAGGATGTTCCCATCAGGCAGGAATGGGTGGGCACCCTGCGCGGCACGGAAGATGCCGAAATCCGCTCCCAGGTGACGGGATACCTTCTTTCCAAGGATTACCGGGACGGAGCTTATGTCAAGAAGGGCCAGGTGCTTTTCCAGATTGATCCCCGCCCGTTCCAGGCAACGCTGGACCAGGCCCAGGGAAGATTGGAACAATATGAAGCCACGCTGAAAAAATACAAACTGGACGTGGAACGCTACACCCCGCTGGTGAAGACCGGCTCCGTCAGCCGCAAACAGCTGGACGACGCCCTGCAGCAGGTCCAGGAGACGGAAGCCGCCATCGCCACGGCAAAGGCCCAGGTGGACGAAGCCAGGATCAATCTTAAATTCACCACCATTACAGCCCCCATTTCCGGCCTGGCCGGCCTGGCCACCCCTTCCATCGGCAACCTGCTGACGCCCTCCAGCCCCACGCCGCTGACCACCATTTCCTCCATTGACCCCATCCGGGTGGATTTCTCCGTGAGCGAACGGGACTTCCTGAACTCCATGGACAATAATCTGGCCAGTCAGAAGCACATCAAGTTTGACGTGATTCTGGCCAACGGCACGGAATACCCCATGCAGGGCGAACCCGTAGCCATTGACAGGAATGTGGATGCCCAGACCGGCACCATCAACATCGTCGGGCACATTCCCAATCCGAACCTGACGTTGCGGCCCGGCATGTTCGTCCGCGTCCGCGCCACGGTGAAAACGCTGGAAAACGCCGCGCTGGTGCCTCCGCGCGCCATTCTGTCCGCCCAGAGCGCCAAATTCATCATTTACCTGGATGACAAGAACATTCCCCACATGCAGGTCGTCAACCTCGGCCCCGTCGTTGACGGCATGCAGGTAATCAACGTCATTCCCATGCCGCATTCCACTTTCACGAAGGACAGCCCCATCGTGGTGGAGGGAATCATGCAGGCGGCCAAGGTTCAGGGGCACGCCCCCGTCAAGCCGCTTCCCTACAAGCCCGTAGTTTCCCAGCCCGTCATGCCCTCCATAGGGGCCCAGTCCTTTGAAAAGGCCAAAACGCCGGAAGGAATGAAGGATGGAGAAGCCCAGCCGTCCGCCAAATAACCTCCCTTCTCCGGAGACCCGGCATCTTCCCTTTTTTCCCGCGCATTTTCATGATTTAACGCCATGTCCAGCTTCTTCATCAAACACCCGACCATCGCCATCGTCATCTCGATCGTGATGATCCTGCTCGGCGGCCTGTCCCTGATGGGGCTCCCCATTGAGCAGTATCCCAACATCGTCCCGCCCACCATCAAGATGCAGGCGACCTACCCGGGCGCGAATGCGGAGACGGTGGCCAATTCCGTAGCCTCCCCCATTGAGCAGTCCATTTCCGGCGTCGTGGGGATGGATTACATGACTTCCACCAACGCCAACAACGGCATCTGCTCCCTGAGCATCGTCTTTGAAGTCGGCACGGACCCCAACATGGACCAGACGCTGGCCTACATGCGCTACGGGCAGGCCACCGCCCAGATTCCCGCGGAAGTCTCCCAGATGGGCATCACCATCACGCAGTCCACGGGCAGCCCGCTGGCCGTGGTCAACCTGTATTCTCCGGACGACAGCCTGAACGCCATCTTCCTGAGCAACTACGCCTACGTGAGCCTGGTGGACCCCGTGAAACGCGTTCCCGGCGTGGGTGACGTGCAGGTGTTCGGCGCGGGCCGCTACGCCATGCGCATCTGGCTGGACACCACCAAAATGGCTGCCCAGAACATCTCCGTGGGAGAAGTCCAGTCCGCCATCCAGGCGCAGAACACCGTGATTCCCGGCGGCCAGATCGGCGCGGAGCCGGCCCCTCCCGGAACGGAATTCACCTACAGCATCCAGACCAAGGGGCGCCTTCAGACGGCTGAGGAATTCGGCAACATCATCATCCGTGCGGAGGGGAACAAGCTCCTTTACCTGAAAGACATCGCCAAGGTGGAGCTGGGCTCCCAGACTTACAACGTATCCAGCAAATACAACGGCAGGGATTCCGGCGCCATCGCCGTGTATGCCGCTCCCGGCTCCAACGCCATCAACACGGTGGACGCTCTGGTCAAGCTTTTTGAGGACCGCTCCCGCAGCTTCCCCGCCGGAATGGAGTACAACCTGACGCTGGACACCACGCTGGCCGTGCGCGCCTCCATTGAGGAAATCGAGCACACGCTGGTGGAAGCCCTCCTGCTGGTGGTTCTGGTGGTGTTCGTCTTCCTGCAAGGCTGGCGCGCCACGCTGATTCCGGCCATCGCCGTTCCGGTTTCCATCATCGCCACCTTCGCGCTGTTCCCTCTCCTGGGCTTCACGTTGAACACCATCTGCCTCATGGGCATGGTGCTGGCCATCGGCCTGGTGGTGGATGACGCCATCGTGGTGGTGGAAGCCGTGGAATCCCACATGGAGCGCGGCCTTACGCCCCGCCAGGCGGCCTTCGCCGCCATGGAGGAAGTATCCGGGCCCGTCATCGCCATCGCCCTGGTGCTGGCGGCGGTGTTCCTGCCCTCCCTGCTGCTGCCGGGCATTACGGGCACGCTGTTCCAGCAGTTTGCCGTGACCATCGCCATTTCCATGCTCATTTCCGCGTTCAACGCGCTGACGCTCTCCCCGGCTCTGTCCGCCATTCTGCTCAAACCCAAGGACCCGTCCAAGGGAGGCCCGCTGAAATTCTTCTACCGCATTTTCAACCGCGGTTATGACGCCACGGCCAGCGGCTACACCAAAGTGTGCCACTTCCTGACCCGCAAGCTCATCATCTCCATTCCGCTGCTGGCCCTGATCGCCTACGCGATTGTCCCCGTAGCCAAGAAAATCCCCAATGGCTTCCTGCCGGATGAAGACCAGGGCTACCTGTTCGCGGCCCTGATTATGCCGGAGGCCCGCTCCCTCCAGCTGACCACGGCCGCCGCGGACAAGGTCTCCGAACTCATCCGCCAGAATCCGAACGTGAAAGACGTGATCGCCATTTCCGGCTTCAGCCTGCTGACGGGCGTGCAGAGCACGAACAACGCTTTCTTCTTCGTCATGCTCAAGCCCTGGGAGGAACGCCCCAATCCGGACCAGAGCGCCCTGGCGGTCACCGCCCAGCTGAACGCCCTGCTGACCACGAAAATTTCCGAAGGGGTCACCATGTGCTTCCAGCCTCCGGCCATTGCGGGGGTAGGTTCCGCCAACGGCGTCACCTTCATGCTGGAAGACCGCGACGGCAAGGGCACGGAATACCTGGCGGAACAGACGGACATCTTTGTGAAGGAAGCGAACAAGCTTCCGATATTCGACCCGAACAACAACGGCGGCGTGCGCAGCGTGATGTCCTTCGCCGTGGAACAGAAGGATGTGCGGCTGGATGAAGAAAAATGCGCCACGCTGGGCGTCAGCATCAGTGAAGCCAACAGTCTGCTCCAGGCCTACATGGGGTCCCTGTTCATCAACTACATTACCCTTTACGGCCAGCAGTGGCAGGTGTACATCCAGGCTCAGGGCAGCGACCGCACGGGAACGGACATGCTCAAGAACTTCTACGTGAAGAATAACACGGGCAGTTCCGTCCCCCTCTCCACCCTCGTGAAAATCACGGATATCACGGGGCCGGAATTCCTGCTGCGCCAGAACCTGTATAATTCCTCCAAACTCATGGTCACGCCCGCCCGGGGCTACTCCAATTCCCAGGCCATGGAAGCGCTGGAAAAAACCTTTGAAGCCAGCATGCCTTCCGACATGGGTTACAGCTACGCGGACATGAGCTATCAGGAAGAAAAAATCCAGAACGGCATCGGCATCGTGCAGATTTTCCTGCTCTCCTCCGTCTTCGTTTTCCTGATCCTGGCGGCCCTGTATGAACGGTGGTCCCTGCCCCTCAGCATTTTCATGACGGTGCCCATCGCGGCCCTTGGCGCGTTCCTGGGCCTGTACTGGTTCGGTTATGAATTGAACCTGTACGCGCAAATCGGCCTGGTGATGCTCATCGGCCTGGCGGCCAAGAATGCCATTTTGATCGTGGAATTCGCCGTCATTGAAATGGAACGCGGCAAAACGCTGATGGAAGCCACGCTTTCCGCCGCCAGAATCCGCCTGCGCCCCATCCTGATGACTTCCTTCGCTTTCATTCTGGGCTGCGTTCCGCTGGCGCTGGCCTCCGGTTCCGGCGCTTATTCCCGCAATATCATCGGAATCGTGGTCATTGCCGGGATGACGATGGCGACGGTCGTGGGCATTTTCCTGATTCCGTGCTCCTTCTATTTCATCATGAAACTCTTCCGCGTCCGCGTCGCCCGTAAGACGGTGGAAACGGAAGACCCGGATGAAATCATCGCCCGCAAGCATCTGTTCCACGAAGCCCATGAATCATTAAAAGGGTAACCCCCTTTGCAACCATCTGAAAACAGACTCAACGCATATGCGAAGAAACCCATACATCACACGCGCCATCCTTCTGGGAACGGCTTTTGCCGCCTCCTCCTGCATGATGGGCCCCGACTTCAAACCGGTGGACATGCCCATGCCCGCGGCATTCAGGGGAGCCCCCGCGGCGACGGAATCCATTGCGGACCTGCCCTGGTGGAAAGTCTTCAAAAACAAGGACCTTCAGAACCTCCTGACGGACACCTACAACAATAACCGCGACTTGAAAGCCGCCATGGCGCGCGTGGAAAAGGCACGCCAGTACATCACCATCACGGAGGCCCCGCTCTTCCCGTGGGCGGATTATTCCGGCTCCGTCAGCAAAGGCTCCAACTATACCGGAGGCGGCATCGTCCAGACTACCGGAAACACACTGACGCCAGGGGCGATTGACGCCGGCATTTCCTGGGAACTGGATATCTGGGGCAAGACGCGCCGGATGACGGAAGCTGCCCGCGCAGACTACCTGGCTTCCGAAGAAGGACAGCGCGCGCTTATGCTTTCCCTGCTCCGCCAGGTGGCGGACTCCTACCTCCAGCTCCTCCAGCTGGACGAACAGCTTGCCATCGTGCAGAAATCCGTGGAATCCTATTCCGAAAGCCTGCGCCTGTTTGACGAACAGCTCGAAGGCCAGGTGGGCGACAGGCTCCAGGTGGCTTCCGCCAAGGCGGCCCTGGCTTCCTCCCAGGCCCAGATTCCCGCCATTCAGGTGCAAATCGCCAATCTGGAAAACGCGGTCTCCGTCCTGGCCGGACGCGCTCCCGGCCATATCCGCCGTTCCGGCAGCACCCGGGACATCGCCTATAACGTTAAGGTTCCCGCCGGCATTCCGGCCTACATCCTTTCCAGAAGGCCCGACGTCCGCCAGAGCGAATACAAGCTGCGCGCCGCCAATGCCGAGGTGGGCGTAGCCATTGCCAACTACTTCCCGACCATCTCCCTGACGGCGGCGGGCGGTCTCGCCTCCGCAGACCTGCGCCACGTGCAGGGACGCCGCGGCGGCTGGGGCCTGGGAACCAATCTGACCGGCCCCCTCTTCCAGGCGGGCAAGCTGACGGCCTCCGAAAAAGCGGCCAAGGCGGAATTCCTGGCGGCCAGCAACGACTATGAGCAAACGGTTCTCAACGCCCTGGCGGAAGTCTCCAGCACGCTCATCCAGAGGGACAAGCTGCGGAGCATCACCGCCACCCAGTCCGAGGCCGTGGAAGCCTACCACACGGCGGTAAAACTCTCCTTTGAGCGCTACCGCACAGGCCTTTCCAACTACATTGAAGTCCTGTACGCCCAGCAGAACCTCTACCCCGCGCAGATTCAGCTTTCCCAGTACTATTACCAGCACGCCAGCACGCTGGTTTCCCTGTACACGGCCCTGGGCGGCGGCTGGAACATGAGCCACAAGGCTATCATGGATGGCCCTTCCGGGCGATAAAGGCGCTTCCCCTGACAACAGGCAATATACCTGACTGTTTTTTCTCCCTCCGGCAAGCACAGCTTGCCGGAGGGTTTGTTTTCCGGCCCGAGAACAACGGCGGCTCTCCAACCGCCTTCTCCGTCCCGGCTGCAGGAACCACGGGACGGGAATTCCCAACGGAGGGGCTCTTTTCCTGTTCCGACCCTATCCGGAAAGCGCAAGGCCCTCAACCGCTCCTTCTCCTTTTTCCCCGCGGAAACGGGGGCCATGTCGGCATTGCCCAATTCCCGTTCATTCACGATCAACGGGCCGCAGGACAATTCCATCGCGTTTTCAGAAATTCATGGCCGTTGATTCCGATATTCCGCCGTTTTCAACAAAACAAGCCATCTCCCGCTTTCATCGCTGATGTGCCGCCTCCCGCCGGATTTCTAATCCGTTTGCGGCAATTCGAGCTTCCCAACAGGAGTAAAATTCGGCAAATCATGGCGAAAGAAATGGGCCGGGAAAAGACCAGAGCCCGGAAACACTACTGAAAATCAATGTATTGAGGCAAACAACACATTTACCGTCAATATTTTTAATTGTTGGCGGATTAGAAATCCGATAAAAAACGGAAGTTTCTTACGTGGAAACATTTTTAGCAACTGTTGTAATCACTCACATGAAGACTAAATATCTTGTTCTCCTGATCGCCGCCATGGGAGGCAGCCTGTCCTTCGGGGCTTCCATCGACGGTCTGGACGCGGCTTATTCAAAAGCAACCACCGTTTATAACGGAACCTCTGGCGATACGCTGACCGTGTCATCCCCCACAACTATTAGCTTAAACAAAGCATACAGCTGGACGATGGCATTCACCATTTCCGAGCTGGGAACCACTCCGGGTTCAGATGTAGGGTTGCTGTTTACCTACAACACCGGCTCTTACAAAAATCTGGAAGGTATGGGATTTCAGCTTACGGAGTCCGGCAATCTCACTCTTTGCGCCGGAGGTTTTGCTTATGGCGGAAATCCAGCTGCCTCCTCCCCCTGGAAAACGCAAACGTTTTCCGGTTATTCCGCCAGCACCCCCCTGACCCTGTTTTACACATTCAACAGGGGAAATGTTTCCATCTCCGCCATGCTGGGGAACGACACGTCCACGCTGACCACGCTGGGAGACCTCAGCAGCTCAGCCGCTTTCAGCGACCAGAACATGACTCAGATCAATTTCTCCGCCAAAGACGCCACCGGAAACACATGGACCGTCCCGAATGGAATCACGGGGGAATATACCCTGAACAATTTTGATCTGTACACGGCGGTTTTGACAGAAGAGCAGATGAGGGCATACGCCCTGAGCGCCGTTCCGGAACCGGCTGCGGCCTCTCTCGGTCTGCTGGGCCTGGGCATCCTGCTGATGCGCCGCCGCAGGGCTTAAACTTTCGTCCGCCCGCCAGACGGGCCGCGCGCTTATTCCCGAAGAACGCGCTTTCCCCGGAGCCGGCCTGTCTGGATGCATTCAGCAGCGGCACGGAAAAAATATTTCATCAACGGCCCTTCGTTTTCTTCAGGCCCTGATGGAACAAAGAAGCCCCCGCGGCATAACGCCTGCGGGGGCTTTTCTATTAAAGAAAAAACGGTAACGCCGCTCAAGGAGCGTTTTTTCAGTCTTCCCTTCTTTTAAACAATTCCAACGCAAGCTGGGACCAGGTCTCCAGTTTCTCAAACATTTCCCCGGACAGTTCCTCCGGAGACACGAAACGGAGATTGGCCAGGGCCGCTTCATTCGCGCGTACACGGTCCGTATCCAGCTCAAACAGGTGGACAATGCCCAGATGCACGGCCCCCACCTCATTGGTATCATCATTAATCACGCCGAGCACCCGCTGGGTGCAGCTCCCGTCAATAACCAGTTCCTCGCGGATTTCGCGCTCCACTCCGGCCAGATAGGTGGAAACGTCGTCATGGCCGGATTGGCGGTCCACCGGATTGATATGGCCTCCGATGCCGATGGACCCCTTGTCATGCAGGCGGGCCTCGCCGCCGGAACCTCCGCGCGTGTAATGCAGAATGCGGCCCCTGTGGCAGAAAATGGCATAGGCGATGATCTGCTTGTGGGAAGGATCGTTTTCCGCGGCCTCCCGGTCCATGAAAGAGGCGACGCCCGGCTTCATGAACGCATTCAGATAATGATCCCCGCCTTTCCGGTGTCCCTGGAAATAGCCCGCCTCCTCAAAGGCGGCGCGGGGAACCACCAGAACCTGTTCTCCATGGTAACGTGACATGGAGACACCCTACCCGTTTTCCTCCCGCGCTCAACAAAAAAGGCGCTGAAACGGCAAATTCGCCCCTTCCTTCCAGGAACGCGCAGGCCGCCCCTCCGCATCAGGAAATATCCCGCACTTCCACGCCATGGTTCCGGAACCTGCGCATGATGCTTTCCAGCTGTTCCGCATTCATAAGATGGAGCGGCAGCCACAGCACCAGCTTCTTGCCGAACAGGAACAGCAGCGCGTGGCGCGTCCTGCACAACGTGGAAAAACGGTCGTAGGGAATATTCATGGGATCTACGCCCTTGCTGGAGAACGTCAGGTAGTCCTCATGGAAAACGTAATCCTTTTCCTGATGGTACATGGGCACTTTTTTGTTGGCGGCCAGAGCGGCCTTTGCCAGGAAGGGAACGTAAAACCAGGACAGGATAATCGCCATCAGCGCCCCGGCCAGGGACAGCCAGGCGAATAAGGGAAGAGGCCGCAGGGAAAAGGAATACAGCGTCATCAACACAAAAAAGGCCGTAATGGCCAGATCCAGCGGCTTCTTCCACCTGGGACGCACCGCATGGTACCATGCCACCAGCACCTGTGTTGCCAGGCGGTCGGAAGGTACGGGCTTGACGAGTTTGATGACCTCTGAATCCTGCATCATGGCGGCAGGGTAGCTTCATTCCCGCCGGAGAAAAAGCCTAAAAGAGGGTTCTTCCGCCGCTATTGTGTCAAAAAAGCCCCTCCGGAAAGGTTTCCGGCCCCTTTTTCCCGCCTCCGTTCACGGGGGAAAGCCTCCTTCCCCGCATGCAGGCCAGAATTTCCTTGATAATCATAGTTCCCTTCATAGAATGAGAAACCAAAAGCTTTCTGAAGACCCGGTGGCAGACAATCTTCAAATTCACGTACGCACGTTCCAGCCCTCAACCACTCAGGCACAGGCTCTGGAAGCCCTGACGGATTCCATGTCGGAAGTCCTTGACGACCGACAGCTAAGGCACATCAGGAATGCGGTTCTTCTGCGCGAGGAAACGCAGACCACTTATCTGGATCACGGTCTGGCCGTCCCCCACGGACGCACCAGCGCGCTGGATTCCATGCAGGTCACCGTAGGCATCAGCCCTGAGGGCGTCCTCTGGCCGGACGATTCCCGCAGCGCGCACCTCATTGTGATGCTGGGCGTTCCCGCCTCCATGGTGACCGGCTACCTGACCACCATGCAGAAATTGCTGCGGTGGCATAAAAACGCCCCCCTGGGCCCCAACGGGGAATGGACGGGAGATGAAGCCGGCCTCCTGGCGTCCCTTCAACAAGCCCTGCAATGACGGACAAGAAAAACCAGCCTGCGGAGAAGACGCATCTTTCCTGGTCATGGCTGCGCATGGCGCTGAGCCTGCGTGAAAAAGTCAAGCTGGGAGACAAGCAGGTCATCTTCATCTGGGCGGTCGTCGTCGGCGCGCTGGGCGCCCTGATGGCCCTTGTCTTTGAAATGGGCGTGGAACTGGTGCAGGACGTCCTGACGGGGCGGACCAGCTACAGGCAAATTCAGGTCTTTCAGGAAATGGCCGGCCAGGACCCGGCCTGGTGCATCTTCGTCCCGGCGGCGGGCGGCCTTTTAGCGGGTCTTACGCTCCTTTTCACCCATCGTTTTGTGCCGGCCAAGGCAACGGAATACATGGAAGCCGTGGCGCTGGGCAACGGATACGTGCCTCCCAAGCCCAGCCTTCTGCGTTCCCTGTCCGCTGTTTTCTCCGTAGGTTCCGGCGCCTCCATCGGCCGTGAAGGCCCGCTGGTGCAGGCAGCCGCCGTAGCGGGTTCCGCCCTGGGGCGTTTCTTTCACCTCTCAGCGCCCCGCCTGCGCCTGGTGGTGGCCTGCGCCGCCGCCTCCGGCATGTCCTCCGCCTTTCATACGCCCCTGGCGGGCGGCCTGTTCGTAAGTGAAATCGTTCTGGGCGCGCTGACCATTGATTTTCTGGCTCCCCTGCTCGTGGCCAGCTGCGCGGGCTATTTCACCATGGGCCTGTTCCATGAACCCGCCCCCATCTACCAGCTCCAGCAGGAAGTCTCCCTGGCGGGCAACCAGCATGTGCTCTGGTGCGTGCTGCTGGGAGCCCTGGCCTCGCTGGTCGCCAGTTTCTGGCTCCTCATCCTCAAAAAATCGCGCCAATACCTGAACGGCAAGCGCCAGTGGCTGCCCGTGCGCCTGACGGCGGCGGGCGTGCTGGTGGGCGTCATCGCCATCTTTTACCCGGAAATCGTAGGGAACGGCAAAAATATCATCACTTCCCTCATTAATTACGAATTTGACGCCGCGAGAGCCGCTGTCCTGCTGTTCCTGAAAATATTCACCGTCGCCATCGTCTTCGGCGTGGGAACCGTGGGGGGCGCCCTGACGCCCAGCCTGACTATCGGGAGCGTCTGCGGCTTCCTGTTCAGCGCGGCTCTTACCCAGCTGGGCGTGCCCGGTGACCATGCCATCGCCTATTCCCTGGTGGGCATGGCCGCCTTTTTCACGACAGCCGCCAATGCCCCGATCACCTCTCTGGTGCTGGTGGTGGAATTCACCATGGCCGGGCAGATGATGTTCCCCCTCATTATCGGCGTGCTGGTTTCCTACGGAATGGCCAGGCTCACCAGAGCCCAGTCCATGTACCATGATTCCCTGGCCTTCGGCCCCAGAAGCACCTTTGACAAACCCCTGGCCCAGGTGCAGCTTCAGGATGTAGCGCGCAAGAACCCGCCCGTGGTGCATCCCCTGGACAAATTCGGCACCATTGCCGCCATGCTCATCAAAAATCCGGCCCAGCCCATCTTCGTCACATCCCCGGCCGGCAAATACCTGGGCAGCGTGGTGGCGGAAGACGTGGCGGCCTTTGCCCGCAACAAGGAGCTGGCCCAGGCCGTACTGGCCATGGATGTGCTGCGCAGCGACATGCCTACGCTTCCTGCGGACATGCACCTTCCGGAAGCGCTGGGCATTTTCTCCCGCCCCCACTGCGCGGAATCCCTGGCCCTCGTGAACCCGAACAACGACCTTCTGCTGGGCGTGGTCAACAAGACGGACCTCTACCTGGTGCTCTCCGAGATCATGCGCAGGGAAAAGCTGCAATAAGGGGGGCGGCCTTTCTACATTATATCCGTTGAAATACCGGAAAAAACGCCGTTCCTTCCCTCAAATTACGGGAAATGCCTGTTCAAGCCCCCCCTGCCCGGTCAAAAGATATTTCCCCTTTCTCCAACTCCGGCGGCGTCCCGCTTTCCTTTCACGCCTTATCCGGGCATGGCATCCGGGGAACGGCGTATTTGGGGTTCCCTTCATGAAAAACACGGGGCAAAGGCATGATTTCCCCGGCACAAGCGCCCTGCCGCCATTGCGGAAAGTGAATCCGGCTTCTTCCGAGGGCCTCTGCCCGGAGCCCCTCCGGCAAAATTTGCTTCCTCCGGAAAACGCGGACGAGCCGGAAAACGCATTTTTTTCCTCCTCTTTTTTTACAATAGGGGTCAGGTTAAAAATAACAACAAACTTGCATTTCAGACCTTTTCCGGTACGCTTCCGGCATGAGCCGCACCCTGAGAATAGAATACCCCGGAGCAGTCTATCACGTGCAGAGCGAGGGCAACCGCGGAGACGCCATTTACCTGGATGACGAAGACAGGGAAATTTTTCTGCGGACTTTTCAGGAGGCGTCCCGCAGAAGCGGATGGACCGTGTACGCCTACGCCCTGATGGCCAATCACTACCACATTCTTTTCCAAACCGCGCGCGCCAATCTGGTGGATGGCATGAAATGGCTCCAGACCGCTTATACCCAGCGTTTTAACGCGCGCCACCGAATGCGTGGGCATCTGTTCGCGGGCAGATACCACGCCATGGTGGTGGAAGCGGATAACGCCCACTATTTTTCAACCATCATTGACTACATCCACCTGAACCCGGCCCGGTCCGGCCTGGCGCGCCGCCACACGTTCCTTTCCGGCTGCAAATGGACGAGCCTGCCCGCATGGCTGGACTCTCCCGCCAAAAGGCCCAAATGGATTCATCCGGAACGCGGCCTCGTCTGCTTCGGCTGCGACGACACGGAAGACGGCCGCCAGAAGTACCTCAACCATCTGATGGGCCGTTTTGAAGCGGAACGCATGGATGAACGCTCCCTGCTGCCCGCCGGCCATGTAGGCCCCGGCACCGTCCAACGGGGCTGGTGCTACGGCTCCAGCGCCTTCCGTGCCAGGCTGGTGGGGGAACTTCCCCGGCTGGCGCGCAGAAAGCCCGTCACGACAGGGATGCGCGCGTCGGAAATCGGGGAGTACCAGGCGGAAATCATCGTCAAAAACGGGCTGAAAGCATTCGGCCTGTCGGAGGAGGAGCTGCTGGCCACGCCCTACAGCCACCCGTCCAAACTCATCATCGCCCTGGCCGTCAGGCAAAGCACGCTGGTACCGTATGCATGGATCAGCAACCGGCTGCACATGGGCATTCCCAAATCCATGGGAACTTTGCTCCACCGGGCAAAAAAAATGGCGGAAACGGATTTGAAAACGCGGGCATGGATCGAGCGCCTGAGCTCCTGACCGCCATTTCTCCCACGGAATAAACCTGGAAA
Organism: Akkermansia sp. UBA7090; assembly: GCF_002493465.1. NCBI lineage: Bacteria > Pseudomonadati > Verrucomicrobiota > Verrucomicrobiia > Verrucomicrobiales > Akkermansiaceae > Akkermansia > Akkermansia sp. UBA7090. The sequence goes on along the minus strand of NZ_DKYW01000007.1, from coordinate 13,310 downwards.
AAACTTCCTCCTGCCACAAGAACCCGGCTGGCATGAAACCGTTGATCCGCGGCAGGAAGAAACAGCGGGAAGCAATCAAGGCGCGCCCCCTTCTCCGGCACATCATCATGCAGGCCAGCCCAAGCAATTCCTAGGATGCCGCAGCCGGTCCCGAAACTACGGAAAACGCCATGGCGGCAATCCCGGCTTCCCCCCCCCTCCCAATGAGGGAAACAAGAACCTCCGCCGTGGCCTTCCCCGTCCACTTGACCAGGGTTAGCCTGTTGTAGGCAAAATTCCATATCTGTCGCCTTGGCGGTTTTTGACTACTTCTTCTTTTTCATTCGTTCTTTATCCAAACCATATTCAAAATCCGCCCCGCGGAAACAGGAACCCGAATAACCGAGGACAAACTCCGTGTTTCAGCATCCGGAACACGTAATGCGGAAAGGCGTCAGTCGGCGGAAATGGGGTCAGTTTACAAATCACAACATATGAACATATTTTCTATTTTCCTGCTGACCCCTAAAGACCGTCAGAAAAAAAATAATTGCCAGCCCGCTCTACGGAATGATAAACGGAAAGCGCATGCGCAACACTGCGCGTGAAGCGTCAACCCAAATACAACAACAGAAAAGATGGCACAGACATATTCCCAGCGCGTGCTCGACTTGGTCAAGGCCAAGCATAGCCACGAAAAAGAATTCATCCAGGCCGTTCAGGAAGTGCTCAGCACGATTGAACCGGTTTTGGCCGCGAATTCCAAGTATGAAGACCACGCGATTCTGGAACGGATCGTGGAACCGGAAAGAACCATCCTGTTCCGCGTGCCGTGGATCGATGACCAGGGCAAGGTTCAGGTGAACCGCGGGTACCGTGTGGAATTCAACAGCGCCATCGGGCCGTACAAGGGCGGTCTCCGCTTCCACCCCAGCGTCAATCTCGGCATCCTGAAGTTCCTGGGTTTTGAACAGGTTTTCAAAAACTCCCTCACCACCCTCCCCATGGGCGGCGGCAAGGGCGGTTCCGACTTCGACCCCAAGGGCAAGAGCGATAATGAAGTGATGCGCTTCTGCCAGAGCTTCATGACGGAGCTTCAGCGCCACATCGGCGCGGATACGGACGTTCCCGCGGGGGACATCGGCGTGGGCGGCCGCGAAATCGGCTACCTGTTCGGACAGTACAAGAGAATCCGCAACGAATTCACCGGCGTTCTCACCGGCAAGAGCCTGAACTGGGGCGGTTCCCTCATCCGTCCGGAAGCCACCGGCTACGGCTGCGTGTACTTCGCCCAGAACATGCTTGCCACCCGCAACGACGACTTGCAGGGCAAGGTCTGCCTGGTATCCGGTTCCGGCAATGTAGCCCAGTACACGGTGGAAAAACTTAACGAACTGGGCGCGAAGGCGGTCACGATGTCCGACTCCAACGGCTATGTTTACGATCCGGACGGCATCTCTCCGGAAAAACTGGCCTGGGTCATGGAACTCAAGAACAAGCGCCGCGGACGCATCGCGGAATACGTGAAGCAGTTCCCGAAGGCCCAGTACTTTGAAGGCCAGCGCCCCTGGAGCGTTCCGTGCGACTGCGCCTTCCCCTCCGCCACGCAGAATGAAATCAACGGGGAAGACGCCCGCACCCTCATCAAGAACGGCTGCACCCTGGTGGCGGAAGGCGCCAACATGCCTACGGATCTGGAAGGCATTGAAACCTACCTGGCCGCCAAGATCCTGTACGGGCCGGCCAAGGCCGCCAACGCCGGCGGGGTGGCCACCTCCGGGCTGGAAATGTCCCAGAACAGCCAGCGTCTCTCCTGGACGCGTGAGGAAGTGGACCACAAATTGAAGACCATCATGGCCAACATCCACGCAAATGCCGTGGCCCACGCCCAGGAATACTCCTCCGACAAATCCTTCACCAACTACGTCACCGGCGCCAACATCGCCGGCTTCGTGAAAGTGGCGGATTCCATGATCGACCAGGGGGTAGTCTGATCCCTGGCCGACATACTTGCTGCCAATGTAAAACACACCAGAAGCGCCGGGTTCGCCCGGCGCTTCTCTTTTCTACGGAAACGTCTCCATGCCGGAAGTTCCTTTTTTCCGTATGGCCAAACATGACGGCGGAAGAACTTCAAAGGCCTCCCGGCATGGGGAACAACCACCCTCAAGAGTTTTTCCCGGCTGCCGGGACGTTACCTGCTGCATCACGGCAGCGCCGGGATATCTACAATTCAGGGCTGGGGCGGCCGGACAAAAATGCGTTACATGACCTGTTTCCGAAATTGGAGGGCCAATTCTCTTCCCCTGCCCCATTTTTCCGCATCAAGGGCCGGAACGGCGCTTTCCCGGCCCCAATGCATCATTGGAGCTCCTGAATTATTCCTTCAACAGGCGGCAGACGGCCTGGGCCGCATGTTCCGCCGCCCCTCCCTGCCCCAGTTTGTCGGAGGCCTGTTTCATTTCCTCCAGCAGGGCGTCCCTGTTTTCCGGAACCAGCAGGCGTTCTATTTCATCAATCACCTTGTCCGGCGTAAAATCAAACTGAACCAGCTCCTTCACCACGGGTTTCTGCGCCAGGATATTCACCATGCCGATGAAGCGTATCTGGATGAGCATGCGGGCCATCCAGTACGTCAGCAGGGGAACCTTGTACACCAGCGTGTACGGCAGGCGGTGCAAGGCGGCCTCCATGGTGGCGGTGCCGGAAGCCACCACCCCCACGGCGGCGCGGTCCATCAGCTCATGATATCCCCCCACCGTAATGTGGAACAGCTCCGGCGGCATGCCGGCCTTCCGCGCCATGCCGCGCATTCTTTCCGCCAGAGCCTCCGTGGAAGCGGCGGTTTCAAAGGACAGTTCCGGCCGTTCCCGGGAAAGACGGCTCACTACCTCTATAAATACCGGGAAATGCCTGTCAATTTCACGGTTCCGGCTGCCGGGAAACAGACCGACCAGTGACGGCTCCCGGACGCCCTCCTTACGGATGGAGGCAATTTCATCCACCAGGGGATGCCCCACAAACTCCGTTCTCAGGCCGGCTTCCTGAAACAAGGGGGCCTCAAAGGGGAAGATGCACATCATCAAGTCCAGCATGCGCACCATCTTGGGAATGCGCCCACGGTGCCATGCCCAAACCTGCGGGGAAATAAAATAAACGATTTTGGTGCGGGGGCAGCACTTGCGGACCCTCTCCGCCAGCCGCAGGTTAAACCCCGGATAATCAATCAAAACCAGGCAATCCGGCTGGTCCTGCCGTATCCTCTCCAGAATGGAGAGAAAACGCCTTCTGAACCATCCGTATTTTTTGAGCACCTCCACCACGCCGATAACGGCGGCTTCATCCGCCCAGTCCTCCACGCCGGGGCATAACGCGTGCATGCCATGGCCTCCCAGCCCCGCGACCTCCATGCCGGGCATCAGGCGCAACAGATTTTTCAACAACAGGGAACCATGAATGTCCCCGCTCTTTTCGCCTGCTATGATATAAAGCTTCATCATTTTCTGCAACGGCGCGCGCCGGATGCTTTCTTATCCTACCAGCCCCGTTCCCGGGACGCAATAAAAGACTTTCCTTTCAAGGATTTTGATGCAAGATACGCGCCGTTATGCATGAGTTGATCTCACTTTGGATGTCCTGGGTGCAGGACTGGGGATATGCGGGCGTCATTGTCCTGATGGCCATGGAAAGTTCCATCTTCCCCGTCCCCAGCGAAGTGGTCATCCCGCCCGCGGCCATCCTGTCCGCCCAGGCAGGAGCATCCATGAGCTTCTGGGGGGTAGTGGCCGCCGGAACGTTCGGCTCCTGGCTGGGTTCCGCCATTACCTACGCCGTGGCCCGGACCGTGGGCCGCCCGGTCGTCATGCGCTGGGGCAAATTCTTTTTCATGCCGCCCCACAAGGTAGAAAAGGCGGAAATCTTCCTTCAGCGGTACGAAGTTTCCGGCGTCTTCTTCGCCCGCCTTCTGCCCGTCATCCGCCATCTCATTTCCATTCCCGCCGGCATTGTCCGCATGGGCTTCGGCATTTTCTCCCTGGTCACCGTGCTCGGCTCGGTTGCCTGGTGCACGGTGCTCGCCTGGTACGGGCACCGCATCGGGGAACGGCATCCGGAACTGCTCAAATCTCCGGAGGAGCTGATCCGCACCGTCAAGAGCGAAAGCCTTCCCCTTATTCTGGCCGTGCTGGTGCTGGCCGTCTGCTACATACTCATGCTTCGTCTGACGGACCGCAACAAGCTGGAAAAAGCCGCAGCGGACACGCCCGCAGAAAAAGAGCAGTAAACCCCCCCCTTTTTCCTATGCTCCCTTCCAAGGAAGACCGGACTGCCCGGGCTCTGGATTATTTCCACCAGGGATATAATTGTTCCCAATCTGTCTTTGCCGCTTTTGCAGATGTCTGCGGACTGACGGAAGAAACGGCCCTGAAATTGTCCTCCCCCCTGGGGGCAGGCATTGGACGCATGCGGGAAGTATGCGGCGCTTTTTGCGGACTGAGCATGCTGGCAGGGAGCCTGTACGGAAACAGTTCCCCAGAAACCGGAGAAAAGGAGAAAATCTTTTCTCTGGTTCAATCCCTGGCCGCCTCCTTTAAACAGGAATTCGGCACGCTTTACTGCCGGGAACTGCTGGGGCTGTCCCCGGAGCGCCTGGCTGCGGAAACGGCGCGCCCCGGAGAAAGAACGGCAGCTTATTACGCCTCCCGCCCCTGTGAACGCTGCATTGCCTTCTGCGCCCGCCACGCGGCCGAGCTGGAAGCAAAAGCCCGGCGTCATGAAAACGCCCGGCCCCCTTTACAGGGAAACCGGGCGCTTTAACTACAGACGGAAGGCGCCGTCAATGGGCGGCGGAACTGTTGCATGCGCCGTCCGGACAGGACGCCTTCAACTTGTCAATCTTTTCATTGGTTTCACCCATCCCCTCGTCATAAAAGCCCTGTTCGTCCGGGGCCAGCACCTGGAGGAGGCGGAGAAATTCGCCCGCGTGTTCCTTTTCCTCATTGGAAATATCCAGCAGGACTTCCTGGGCCAGTTTATGGTCTATGGATTCTGCAAGCTGGGTATAAAGCTGGATGGCTTCATATTCCGCTGCGATCATGAACCGGATGGCCCTCACCAATTCGCCATGAGTGAGTTTCCGGTTTTCCTTTAATCCGCTAAATGCATTTGTAAATTCAGGCATGCAGATGAGACCTGATACAGAAAGCCTTCATTCAATATGCTTTGTCATAACTTTTATACGACTGCAGCCTTGAAAACAGTACAGCGAATAAATGGCCAGTATCTTTTGCCGGCACAAGAAAGGAGCGCCGGGTTTTCTTCCGGCGCTCCTGTTAATCAAATTTTTCCGGAACAACAGCCTTACTTGGCTTCCGCAGCCTTGGGCGCGTATTTCTTGAAGAATTCAACGTACTGGGCGGGAGTACGGCCGGGAACATAACCTGTGCGGCCCAGCTCCTTGCCTTCCGCATCCACTACCACCATGACCGGCACGCCGGTAATTTTATACGTCTTGGCTTCCTTGGATTTGCTGAAATCCGAACTGCCGAATTCAAATTTGACGCCGATAGCCACGCCGTCCATGCCTTGCTTGAAGTCCTTTTTGGAAAGTATTTCCTTCTCCAGCTTAATACAAAAGCCGCACCAGGACGTTCCCGTGAAAAGAAGAACAATAGGAAGGCCGGTTTCCGCCGCCTGCTTCTGAGCGCTCTTCAGGCTCTTGCCCCAGCGGAATTTCACTTTCGCCGCCTTGGCGGCCTTGGCGGCGGCTTCCTTGTCCACGGGAACGCCTTGAGCCATGGAAACGCCGGAAACGCTGAATCCCAACACCGTACACAACGCGAAAATAAAATGTCTGTTCATCATACTCGGTAAAACGTTTTTTTCAGATTAGCAAAAATACTTTGTATAGGAAGAGAAATCAGCGTCTTCTTACCGAAGAAACGCTTCCGTCACCCTTCACAAAACGAAGCGCCCTCAAAAAAAGTATTGCTCTTTCCTCCTTAATCGGGTAATAATCCGCCCGCACTTACAAACGCGCGGTTAGCTCAGTGGTAGAGCAACACCTTGACATGGTGGAGGTCGTAGGTTCAAATCCTATACCGCGTACCACCTTCAACAAAAAGACTGCCTCCGGCGAGGCAGTCTTTTTTATTCTACCTATTGAATATCAAAAGGATTACAGCGTTTTTACCTGTCCGCGAATTCCGTCCGTTTACTAGGGGAACGCTAAAATGCGTTGACGTTTTGTGTAAAAAATTGTGCAGATAAATCGTAATTCATTTATGATAAATAACAACGTACAATATACCGAATATTATTCTCCTTAACCCCCCCATTCCTTTCTAAAAACGCTCAATGCAAAAGATCAATTTGCGAGAATAAGAGAAAATACGGGAGATATCTACATTTTTACTCACTTACGGTGAACGATATGATGAATATTTCATCTCATGCGTTTCCCATGCGGGGAAAATGTTTTTCCAACTTTTTTTGAACACAAGCCCCTTCCCGGGACGCTAATGATAGGAAGGCAGTCTAAGGCCCCAGCCCTTACCCCTCCTTCCCTGATGAAACAATGACCATTAAAAGCCCGGCGGAAGATACTCCGCCGGGCTTGCTTCTTATTATGAAACTCCGCTGGTTAAAGCGTCCGGGAAATTAACGTGTGGTCAAACGGTCATATAACTCATTGGCATATTTATGATTGGGATGATTCACATTCATATACGCCTCATAAAGAGGATGGGATGGATCCGATTCCATCCGCATGGCTTCCTGAGCGGGGGAAGGTGCCGCATTTCCTGTATGATGGAGAGGAGCTTCATCAAGCAGGCGTGATGCCTGGTACAACAGGCGGATTGCATCCGGATTGGAACCGAGTCCCGGATTATCCAGCAAAGCGTCCGCATCCACCCCTGTTTCAGAAGCAAGCCGCCGGAGAACGGCGGCAGCCCTGCCCATGTTGCGTTCATAATTGGAACCCCATTCCTGCTGAAGGGACTGTTCCGCCTGCATTTCCATCTCCATCCGGGCATCTTCCATGTGCTCGCGGGCCTCATCATATGCCTGCGCCATCGTCTCCTGAAGAGCGTTCATTGCCTCCGGCGGCACTCCGTAACGATAGGCCGTGCGGGCCATGCGTTCTGCCAGGTCGGCATTCCATTCGCTTTCCGGCGTGGATTCTGGACGTTCCAAGCGGTATTCTTCCTCCGACTCCGGCAATCCGGCCAGCCGGCGGAACCGCGCCATCTGTTCTTCATTCTCCACGCCGGGATAACGTCGCAGGCGTTCCAGCTCCGCGTAACTCTTCGCCAGAGCCTCCGGCGTCTTAAACTTGGAAAGGGATTTCTCCATCCCTTTCAGCTCATCAAACCGGGCGTACCAATCCGGAGCAAAACCTCCGTCCTCCCCCAGAAGGGGAGGAAAAGGTTCAGTTGGAACCGCGGCTCCGGCCAACGCTTCCGTCTCCGGGGAAACGGCCCCGGAACCCTCCGCATCCCTGAAAGGAGCGGCCATGCTGTTATTAGTGGAATCAATCATTTTTTTCTTCTTCTGTAGTTTCTTTAATGGCTAATTGAAGCTGGCGGCGGATGTACAGAAATATCTCCCTGTAGGCATCCCTCCTCATGGCGTCCAGAGGGTCGTAATTCCCCGGACTGCCTTGAAAAACGGGCAAATCAGTCTGGAAGCGGGCTTCCAGAAAGGAAAGCGCCTCACGCCCGTCCGGGGTGTCAAACACCCGGAGAAGCTGGCGCCTTTTGAGACGGGCCTCCCGGACGGAGGCCTCCTGCTGCAATGTTGTATCCTGGTTCATTTTTGAATCGCGGTTAACTGGTCAAGCAAAGGATTGAGGGAAGCGTAAGGATCCTCTTCCGCCGGAGCCGGGGAGGTTCCCTGCCGGAGGTCCGCCCGTTCCTTCCGCATGGCGCGGACATCGGCCCAGGGCCTCAGCATGCTCTCCGGGGCTCCGTCCACCCGGGCGGACAGGCGGAAACAGTGGTCCCAGTCCACATGATCCGCCAAATCCGGGGCAGCCTGCATCATCATGTTCAGCCGCTGAAGGCTGCGGTCCATCCCTTCGCTCTGCAAACGCCTGAGCACCAGGGCAATCTTTGACTGATAGACAACCCTGGGTTCTCCCACGGCAACGGAGCCGTCCCTCCCCTCCCTCAATACCGCACGGGGGGGCCTGGGAAACTTGCCCATACGGAACAGCAGTGAAAAAATGCGTGTCATTGTGGAATACAAATCACTCACAAACAGCGTGAAGGAAGGAGAAAACATCAAGACGCGCTCATTCTCCCGCGCCATGACCTCCGTGGCAGTCATATTGCCGTGGCGCCCGCTCCATAGCTCCAGCATGGGCAGATAATAGGCGCGTCGTATCGCATCCTGCTTTTGCGCCAGACGGTCCATCCCGACATCATACCTGCCCTGCGTAGCCCACTCCCGGGGAAGATGAAGGGAAGCGGCCTCCGGGGTAATGACGGTCCTGCCGCCGGCCCGCAAATCCACCTCCCCAATCTGGTTGGCAAGCTCCAGAATACGGGGAAAGGCGGCCACCTCGCCAAGAGTGTCCAGAATACGGTTCAGGAACTGCACCTGCTGAATAGCGGGAAACACCAGCCTGCCGGGAGCCAGGCCGTACGGGCCGCTGCCCCACTTCAAAAAGCGGGTTACCAGATAAGGGAACTCCATGTATCCCCCCTCCTCCACGATCATCTGGTCATCCAGAGACAGGTAAACGCTTTCAAACGGCATGTGGGAAGCCTGCTCCCTGCGGCGGCTGCGCCGGGTGCGCGGGCGCACCACATGCAGAAACCTCAAAGTCGTGGCATACGGATTGCCTCCGCGTTCCAGAACTTCCCGGGCCCTGGGCCCCAGAGCTTTCACCCCGAACATGGAGCGCGCCTGATGGGCCGTGTAGGCAAACTCCCTGACGTAGGTATCCACCCGGCCTTCCGCATTCTCCGCACAGGCGAACTGGCCGCACGGAATATTGGTGAACAACAGCCTTCCGTCTGAGGAAGTGCCTGTAAACAGGCTTCCGGTCCCCAAAGCCACCCGGTCCAGAAAACACTCATGGATCTCCGTGTAAAAATTGGAAACGGACAATTCTTTCAGGGCAATTTCCGAACACTGGTTATACCAGGCCTCCGCCTCGTCGCCTCCCCGGTCGTCCGGAGCCGACCACTTGAACCATACGTCATGGCTGGGCGTAATATAGGACATATGGCCGCTGGCCAGCTTCTGGCACGCCTCCACGGCAGTAGTATCCGTCATGCGGTCCATGGCGTCCCTGTTGGGCAGGGAAACCTCCCCTTCCCGGTTCAGGCGGCGAGGCAGCACGTAATCCCTCAGACGGTCCCACCACATCTCCCATGGCGCGCGCTGGGCGGCCAGGGACTTGTACACGGAATTCAACTCCGCAACTCTTTCTTCCATGGCAGCGCCTATCCCAGAGTTTTCCTAAGCAGAGTCCGCGGATTGACCTCCCCCTGCCCGGCGGAAGAATGACGGCGCGCGAGAATGGTGGAAATCATTCCCTGCCTCTGCCGTTCCCGGGCCTGATAATCTTCCCCTACTTCTTGTTCCACGCTCTCCGCCTTGACCGGGATGGTCTGCTCCGGAGCAGAAGCGGAAGGAGTGGACGGTTTCATGAATCCCATAATTTCTTTTGCTTTCTATTCATGGTTGATACTGATTCCCCTTCCCGTCTGCCGGATAAAGGCTCCAGAGGATGACGGACGCCCGCCTCACAGACAATCCATGCGGCGGGAGCGTTCTTTTCCCATGGAAGGAAAGGGCGCTTACCCCACCTGCCCAGGCAATCCGGGCAGGTGCTTGCATTTATCAAATAAACGAATCGGCAAAAAATGCACCTGAGGAAAAACCGGACGCATACATGCCACTGGTGGCATTAAAGAGGGCGCCACCAAACGTGATGCATTCCGCATCCGTTTCCTCCAAAACATAGGGCGCTATGATCAATGAATCCTTACTTCAGCCGGATACTCCATCCGCGCTGGACATCTGCAACGCGGCCCTCTCAAAAATAGGGGAGGCACCTCTGGACGCGCTGATTGCCAATGAATCCACGGCATCCCGCCTTTGCGTTCTTCATTACCATCCGGCCCGCAGGGAAACTCTCTGCATGGCGCGCTGGACCTTCGCCGCTACGCAAACCACGCTGGACTCCGTTTCCGCACAGGCGCCCAATTCCCTGACTCCCTATCAATTCACCCTGCCGGCAGACTGCCTGCGCGTGCTGGATGTGGAATGCTCGGAATGGAAAATGCAGGGACGCCGCATTCACGCTTCCTGCGCCCCGCTGCCCCTAAGCTACATTGCCGATATTGAAGACGCCGATCAATTCGATCCCCTCTTCATGGACGCGCTGGCTACCCGGCTGGCGGAAAAACTGGCCATGCCCCTGACGGGCAACCAAAGCCTGCGCCAGAATCTTAACCAGGAATTCCATAAAATCATTCTTCCGCAGGCGGCAACCGTCAATGCGGTGCAGTGCTTTTCCAATGATTCCCACCCGCTGCTGGATCTGCTGAGAAAAATCAAATCTCCCTCTTGTCCGGAAGAATGTGAATAACATGAGAATAATAAGCAAACAACATAACAATAAGTTGTGAATACATGCTCATGAAAGCCCTGGATTTCATACAGATATTTGCCGCCAACGTCCGCAGGTTGGACTTCCGCCTCAGCAGTGCCCAGGTCATCCTGGCCGTCATTGCCGGGTACAGGCGCCACAGCACTATTACGGAAGCCACACGCCTGCACCCTAATACCGTTACCAATATCCTGCAGGATCTCATTGCGCAGGGATACGTCAACCGTATTGGAGAAGGCCGCCCTTATGTTTACCGGCCCACTGCAGATGGAGAGCAGCTTGCCGGAAACTTGCTGGACAAAAACACATTCCCCGGCAAATGAACAATCCCCTGCTCAGTACGGAAGAAAAACGCCGCTGGCTGGCCCGCGTTTTCCGGGACGAGGACGGAGAATACTCCCAGGCGGACAAATTCAAGGCGCTGGTGGAAGACACCAAACTGGCGGCCCTTCAGCAGGAAGAGGAGGAATTCAACCGCCAGCGGGAAACGGGAGGCGCGGAGCAGGACCCCGTCCTGGCCCTGCTCCAGGCCATTCCTCCTGCGGAGCTCAACCTGCATCAGCACCCTCTTTCTGAAAAATAAATAGAGGAATCAACTGACAAGCCTTCCAGCTCCAACAATCCTGAAAAATTTTTTGAAAAATGGAGTTCTTTAAAGAGTCGGAACGTACCAATACTTTATAGAAAAATTATCAAGCATTACAGGAAAACGCCCTTAACCACCACCCCTGTGCTATGTCTGCAACATTGTTGCCATCCCCTTGCAAGAGGACAACAGGCCGCCCCAGCCTACCGCATCGTCGTCCTCTTTATACACTCCGCAAGGAGTGCGACGGGCGGAAAACCGCAAATAACAATCACCATTCAGGTTTCAATCCACGCATTCCTTGCAGAGTGCGACACGGGTCACGCTGGAGCTGCTTCCCCTCTCCCCGGTTTCAATCCACGCACTCCTTACGGAGTGCGACCTTCCTGGTCATCTTCCAGGTTGTCCGCCACGCCGTTTCAATCCACGCACTCCTTGCGGAGTGCGACCGTATCGTCCGCGGGCGGCGTGCTGAACAGCCAGTTTCAATCCACGCACTCCTTGCGGAGTGCGACTGGGCAGACTTCCATTGACGCGCAAAGCGTTTCGGTTTCAATCCACGCACTCCTTGCGGAGTGCGACTGTTCCATATCTGGTCGATAGCCGCGGATGGGATGGTTTCAATCCACGCACTCCTTGCGGAGTGCGACAGAACGGGACGTGAGAAACGCCGCTCCAATCCCAAGTTTCAATCCACGCACTCCTTGCGGAGTGCGACTTAGGCAATCTCCCGTCAGGCGTGCTGACCTGGTGGTTTCAATCCACGCACTCCTTGCGGAGTGCGACCCTGGGACAAAGAAATCTATGAATAAAATAACCATGTTTCAATCCACGCACTCCTTGCGGAGTGCGACTTGAGAGCGGGATTTTTCAGAACCGCACGGGTGATGTTTCAATCCACGCACTCCTTGCGGAGTGCGACCAACGGCAAGAATTCTTTTCAGGACGTAAAGAATGTTTCAATCCACGCACTCCTTGCGGAGTGCGACTATTTCCCCTGCTAAGCTCATATCCGTTCAACAAGTTTCAATCCACGCACTCCTTGCGGAGTGCGACCTGTTAAGGGTGTTATTTTAGCTGTAACGTCGGTGTTTCAATCCACGCACTCCTTGCGGAGTGCGACCCTATCCCGGAAAAATCGGCCTCCGGCTGGACCCGGTTTCAATCCACGCACTCCTTGCGGAGTGCGACTTCCTGCGGCTGTAGTTTAATGGTTCATGGAGACTGTTTCAATCCACGCACTCCTTGCGGAGTGCGACTTCTTGAAAGGGGCGCGCATCCGTGCTACAAAAGTTTCAATCCACGCACTCCTTGCGGAGTGCGACCCCAGCGCGACAAAGGAAATCGTGCCGTCGTAAGGTTTCAATCCACGCACTCCTTGCGGAGTGCGACATCAGCGGCCATGCCAGGGACCGCATGCTTTGCGGTTTCAATCCACGCACTCCTTGCGGAGTGCGACTATCTTAATATCATACTAATCAACAAGAAATCATGTTTCAATCCACGCACTCCTTGCGGAGTGCGACGGCGGGATCGTGACTTCCCGGCACAGCACGTAGAGTTTCAATCCACGCACTCCTTGCGGAGTGCGACGCTGATGGCGGCGTTAAAAGCTTCGGCTACTTTGGTTTCAATCCACGCACTCCTTGCGGAGTGCGACGTGCTGGATGATTGCCACGCTCCGGTGGATGCCGGTTTCAATCCACGCACTCCTTGCGGAGTGCGACTTTGCCAGGTCGTTCTCGCCTGGCACCAGGGGCCGGTTTCAATCCACGCACTCCTTGCGGAGTGCGACAAAAGCGAATAGTTAATAGGATGCCAAGCGCCGAAGTTTCAATCCACGCACTCCTTGCGGAGTGCGACGGAGCCGAACGACTACGGATTCCGCGTTCAACTGGTTTCAATCCACGCACTCCTTGCGGAGTGCGACAGATTTCCGCGCCTTCGCCCGCCGCCAACATGCGGTTTCAATCCACGCACTCCTTGCGGAGTGCGACCTATTATGAAGGGGCGAAACGGTTTGCCTACATTGTTTCAATCCACGCACTCCTTGCGGAGTGCGACTCCCCCCCCCCCTTGAAAAGATACGCCACTCTACGTTTCAATCCACGCACTCCTTGC
>NZ_DKYW01000004.1:0-125262 GCF_002493465.1 Akkermansia sp. UBA7090 | reverse complement strand
GGGAAAGGGCTGCTCTTGAGGAAAGGTGAATAGCTCCTCCAGATGTTGTGGCATAGTTGTTCATGAATGTTGCCCCGTCTTGGAAGATAAGATCGGAGCCGGCGGAAGTAATTGCTCCTCCAAAAGCGTCCTGTGATGAATTAATAACTTGATTTCTGGCGAAAACAGCGTTGCTTCCAAGAGTGACTGTTCCGCCGTAGCTGTAAATGGACCCGCCATAGATATGGCTTCCACGATAGCTGGCGATTCTGGACGAATTATCGAAAAAGGTAGCGTTGTCCCCTATGGTCACGCTCCCCCCGCTGTTATAAAGCACACCAGCATACAGGTCGTATTCCGAAGTGGATATAATCACATTGCCGGAGAAGATTGCTCCGTTCCCCATGGTCAGGTGATTGTCGATATTCATAATCAATCCACCGTTCCCGGCAGATTTCCCAGCAACGTCTGAAACACGAGTATTGTTGTGGAAAACGACACCGTCTCCAAACGTTGTGGGAGTGCTAACTTCCACTACGTAGTATCCATCATCGCACTGGGTAAACTGGACCCGGCCCGTTATTTTTATGGAAGAAGCCTCTAACTCATCAGTAATGAGGGGCCGGCTGAAATTGCTCCAGATGATGGAATCCATTTCCAGAATCACGTTGCCTTGCTGTTTTGCGGGAGCATACAGTTGCTTGTCAAGACCCAGCCCGGACAGGTTGATGGTGCGGAAAGTTCCCGAATCATTGGAACGGAAATTGACGGCGGCCGGCAGGCTGGTTTCCAGAGTAGCATCGTCATTGTGCAGAATAACGGTGTCTCCGGAAGACAGAGTCCCGGAAACGGCCAGTTCCTGAAGCGTGGCGTATACGTTCCGGTCCTTGTTGGTTGTCTGGGAGGCATCCACCACGAATTCCGCCGCGGTAGCGGCGGAAGCCAGTGTTACGGCAACAAGGAAGTGTGTCAGGACAAAACGGCGTAATGTTAATGGAATAGTAATTTTCATAATAATTATCATTAATATGAGGACGCCGCATCATAGGAGGATTTTTAATCCGCTGTTAAAATAACGTTTTAACAATGAGTATATTAGAAAATATTCTAATTTCTCTGGAATATGCTTTTCTGGAGAATGCCGGCGTCTTGTGACCCGGAAAAGCGCAGCCTTCTGTTTTACCCCTTGGTTGAAGTTGCGTTGTTATATATTCATGATCAGTATATTATTATCATTTTTCCCGAAACATCTTCCAAAACGATATGAAAAAATTAATTCCTATCAAATTAATAGGATTGACAGCGGATTAAAAATCCGCTGTCAGCAGCCCTTTTCCCCGGCGCCATGAAAACCTTTGAAGATTATCTGGAACCGTTTTATCCTTAATTATTTATTCTTTTTATGGAAGAATATTGCATTCCAATGTTGTTTCCGGGCAACTTGGGGGTACGTTCCCTTCCGGGGAAATTCGGAGAATGAATTTTTGTTGAAATTTTGTATTTCCCTTTTCACCGGAGATCATGGAAATCAATGGATGCGGGCATGAAGAACCCTTCTGTAACGCAGGTGGTAAGGAAGACGGATAAACGCCCATCAAAAAGGCCGGGAGCCGGATTTTATCCGTGTGCGCGGGCCGCGGGAAAGAACGGGGCAGGGAGAAAGCTGGGGGAAAAGGGGTGCCTTGCAGTGCAGATGTCGGCACCCCTTTGAAAAACGGTGAATGCGTTATTTGCCGGATTTGCCCAGCCTGTACCCGGCGTAGGTTTCCGTATTGTACAGGGGCTGATTGTCCGGCACAGCGTAGCCGATGGATTTGCGAATAGCGAGGAAGTCCGCCACGCCTTCCGGCCCCACCTGGTTCAAAGGCGCTTTGTGCAGGCCGGCCATCAGCACCATGCGGCAGTAGGCGTCCGCATTTTCCATGAACCATTCCGCTTCTTCCACGTCACGTGCTCCGGTAATGACTCCGTGGTTTTCCATGAAAACGACGGTGGACTGTTTGGCAGCTTCCGCCACAGCCCGGGCCGTTTCCAGAGAACCGGGCGTTCCGTAAGGGGCCAGCGGGATATGTCCCAGGAAGATATCCGCTTCCGGATTAATTCCGGAGGGAGGAACCTGTCCGGCAAACAGGAAAGCATTGCAGTGCGGGGGGTGGGCATGAATGCAGGCATTGACTCCCACGGATTTCATCATGGCAATGTGCGTTTTCACCTCGCTGGTGGAGGGGCGTATGCCCGCCTTCTGGCGCGCGTCCATGTCCACCATGCAGATGTCTTCCACAGTCATGAAGCCTTTGGAACACAGGGTAGGGGAGCAGAGCAGCAGATTCTGGGCCACGCGCACGGAGATATTGCCCCCGTTGCCGTCCACATATTCCCGGTTCCACAGGCGGCGCCCTATGTCGCACATGCGTTTCTTGATAACCAGAATTTCCGGGGAATGGAAGAATTCATTCACTTCCTCCCGCGTGACGGGATTGTATTTTTCCCATGGGAACACTTTGTCCGGAAGGGGGGGGGAGATTGACCAGTCTTCTGACATATTGAGATGTAATAGCGTGTTATTGATTGAGATTTTCGTAGGCGGCTTCCTGGGAACCCGGCATGTATGTCCGGTAGGTAATGCCGAAGGCGTCCCGGGCCTGCTCCGGCGTAGAGTACACCCCGGCGCCCGCAAAGGCAAACATGGATGCTCCCAATACCGTACTTTCTGAAACTTCAGAGACTTTTACGGGAATCCGGAGAATGTCCGCCCTCATCTGGGTCCAGACGCTGTTTCTGGCGCCTCCGCCCACCAGGATAAGGAATTCGCTTTTGAACCCGCCCACGGATTCCAAACGGCGCAGACGGGATTTCAGCCGCCAGGTGAGCGCTTCCATGGCGGCGCGGTAGATATGGCCGCGTGTTCTTCCCAGCACCAGGCCGTTGATGGAGCCTTTCCGGTCTCCGGAGGCCAGGAAGTCCGGAATCATGGTTACGCCGTCGCAGCCGGGAGGGACGGCGGCCGCTTCCGCGTCCATGGCGTCATAGGATTCCCCGTGAAAGCAGGCTGCTTTCACCCATTCGATGATGCCGGAACCCAGCCATTGAAGCCCGGGGTTGAGCAGGCCGGATTCCGCGTCGAATTCCGCTGTGGCGCCGTCCTCATAATCTTCCCGGGTCAGCGTGGCCTGCGCGGAGCGCGCCATCAGGATTTCCCATGTGCCGGAGGAAAGGACGGGCTGGTCCTTTGCCGCGCCGGATCCGAAAATGGCGAACTGGGTGTCATGCCCGGCGGAAATGACGGGAATGCCCTCCAGGGCCGGGAGATTCATCGCGTCTGCCGCTTCCGGCGTAAGGTGGCCGATAGTTTCCCCTGCATTCACGATGGCAGGAAAGAGGCTGCGTCTCAGGCCGAGGCGGTTCAAAATAAGTTCGGAAAAATCTCCCGTTTCCAGATCCGTGAGCTGGGAGGTCCCTGCCATGGTCCGGTCTGTCGCCATGATGCCGGTGAGCCTGTACGCCAGCAGATTGGAGATGAAGAGCCACGCATGGGCTTTTTTCAGAAGTTCCGGGCGGTTTTCCTTGAGCCAGATGAGTTTGTAAATGGTATTGAAGGCAAAGGCCCCCACGCCGGAGATACGGTTAAGTTCCTCTTGCGGGATATATTTGCCGATGTTTTTCATGACCTCCGCTGTGCGGGGGCATTTCCAGGAGATGACTGGATAGAGCAGATTGCCGGCGTCATCCACAAGCGCCCCGTCCACGCCAAAGGTGGTAACCGTGGCGGCCACCACCTGTTTGACATCCAGGCCTTCCAGGGCTTTCACGGCACATTCGGAGAGCTGTTTGAAAATCCGGTCGGCGTCCCAGATATGAAATTCGGGATTTTCCTCACCGGGCAGCGTGGCGTTCGGCTGTGCGGCTTTCCCCACAATGACGCCTTGTTCATTCACAACCATGGCGCGCACGTTAGTCGCGCCGCAGTCCAAGCAAAGGGAGTACATGAGTTAAGAGTTAATTGTGAAAAGTTAATAGGAATCCGGTTGAGCTGTTTTGTTAATAGAAATGAGCATGTTAAGGATTTCTGTGCAGTCCTGGTCGATAAAGAATACTTCCTCTTTCGTCAGGCTTCCGGCGGCATGCGGCAGTTTAAGCCATGTATGCGTCTCGGAACATTCCTTCAGGATATGCGGGTTTTGGGAAAGAAATCCCTTCTGCTGCTTCCATAGACAGCTTCGGATAAATTGGCGGCAATGCCCGTACCGGAACGTATGAGCCGGATGGGCAATTCCCGCTTGCCTCCTGCTTTTTCAAGCGCCTGCATCATTGAATGATGCGGCCCGAGAAAGAAAAGCTTTTAGAGGAAACGAGACTTTCTGCCATGTTTTATCCGAAGCTGTTAACTATTACCTATTAACTGTTGCCTTTCGTTTTCAGTATTTCCCGTACAGCGGGCCGTAGTTGGCGCAGGCGCGGAAATCAGCCCCTTCCGGATCCGCAGTGCCGTGGAGACCCCAGGCGGAGGGGCGGTAGATTTGGTCATCCGGAATGTTATGGGCATATACGGGAATGCGCAGCATGGAGGCCATCGTCAGGATGTCCGCGCCGATGTGGCCGTAAGTAAAGGCTCCGTGGTTGGCTCCCATGTTGGCCATGACGCTGTACACGTCCGTAAAGGCTCCCTTGCCGGTCAGGCGCGGGGCGAACCAGGTGGTCGGCCAGCCCGGATCGGTGCGTTCGTCCAGGGTTTTGTGCACCTCGGCAGGCAGCTCCACGGACCAGCCTTCCGCCACGATCAGAACGGGGCCGAGCCCCTTGACGATGTTCAGGCGCATCATGGTGACGGGGGCGCCGCCCCTGGTGACGTAATGGACGGAGTAGCCGCCGCCGCGGAAGTATTCCCGGTTGGCCGGGCACCAGACGGCTTGCTCCATCATGGTTTTCGCATCGTCCGGGGTGACGTCCCAGTGTTTTTTCATGACGGGCTGTCCGTCCTTGTCCGTGCAGGCCATGCAGCCGTCCAGGGCGGCGGAGCCGGAATTGATGAGGTGGATGATGCCGTCCTTGGCATGGCCTTCCAGCGTATAACCCGTGACGCGCTTCACGGCTTCCGGGCTCCAGTAGGTGCGAACGTCCGCGAAGACGTTGGCTTGTCCGGTCAGCAGATAGCCGAAGAGGAGGCAGGCGCCGTTGAGAGAGTCATTTTCCGTGGCGAAGGGAAGCGGGGCGCGCGGGCCGTTCCAGTCAAAGGTGGAGTTAAGCAGGGTTTCCGCAATGTCTCCGTTCGGGTAAAAGTCCGTCCAGTGGCGCTGGCCCTGGAAACCGCCGGCAATGGCCTGGTAACCCAGGGATTCTTCTTCGCGGTCGATTTTCTTGAGTTTGGGATTGCCCTGCATCATATCGCGGAAGATCATGGCCATCAGCACGCTTTCCCTGAAGGTTTTGCGGCGTCCGGCTTCGTCCAGCTTCAGGTCCGGGCGGTTTTTGTCCTCGGCGAATTTAAAGACGGAGTCCGCCCATTGCATGGCGAGGTCGAATTCCGCTTCGTCATAAATTTTCTGGTCCATGCGGCGGCGCACTTCCGTCATGTCCACGGCCTGTACGCGGATGCCCAGGTAATTTTCCCAGAAAGACTGGTCCACGATGGAACCGGCAATGCCCATGGAGCAGCCGCCGATGGAGAGATAGCCTTTTCCGCGGAGGGTGGCTACGGCGAGGCCGGCGCGGCAGAAGCGCAGGATTTTTTCAGCTACGTCTTCCGGAATGGAAGTGTCCGTGGCGTCCTGCACGTCTTTTCCATAGATGGAGAAAGCCGGGAACCCTTTCTGGTTCAGTCCGGCCAGAGCGGCGGCCAGGTACACGGCGCCGGGCCGTTCCGTGCCGTTGAAGCCCCAGATGGCCTTGGGAGTGAACGGATCCATGTCAAATGTTTCACTGCCGTAGCACCAGCAGGGCGTGACGGCCAGGGAGACGCCGACGTTGTTGGCCTTGAACTTGTCCGCGCAGGCGGCGGCTTCCGCCGGGCCGCCGATACAGGTGTCCGCGATTACGCATTTAACGGGTTCTCCGGAGGCGTGACGGATGTTGGCCTCAATGAGGGCCGCCGCCGCCCTGGCCATGTTCATGGTTTGATCTTCCAGGGATTCCCGAACGCCGAGGCGGCGACCGTCAATCGTGGGGCGGATTCCGATGGTTGGTAATGCTGTTTTCATATTTTGCGTAGGTGATGTGAAGTGGTCATGCCCGGGCAGGCTCTTCTTCTTTTTTCAGATGAGTGTTGCGGAAGAAGAAGCCGTAGATTAGTACCACGGCAAAGCAGATGATGGGAATAAAGAAGGATGACCGTACCGCTTTTTCCACAAAGTTTTCCTGGGCCGTCTGGAATTGCTTCATATCCAGGGGGCTGGCGATGAGGTTGTCCAGCACTTCCGCCTGGTTCCCGGAGAGCGTGGAGAGAGCGGGGATCAGGGAGAATTGCTGAATTTGCTGTTCTCTTCCGGCAGGAGCGGGGAGGCGTTCCAGATTGGCTTTGAAAACGGCCAGTTCCTCGGGCTTGAGGGAGGAACAGCCGGGCAGGGATTGGGCCGCCTGCTCAAAAGCTGCCCCTTCCAGGGAGGGAAGGGAAAGGAAAGTTGCCAGGTTTTTCTGGAATTTGCCGGCGGCCCTCGCCTGTTCTTCTCCGTCCGCAGGGTTGGCTTCAGACATCCTGTACAGCGCCAGCATGGCTCCGGATAAGGATTTGCGGGCGTCTGCCGCTTCCGCCTGCGCGATCAGGGGCCGGTTGATGGATTCAAAATAGGCCACCTGGTTTTTTACTGTGGTGTTGTCTATCCAGGACCCCATGTACGGGGTAATGACTGCACCGCCCAGAATGGCCATGATAAGGCCCGCCGCTCCCAGTTTCACTTCAGACCCCAGTCCGCGCAGGGCGATGCCGTAAATAGTGGGGAACATCAGGGACATGCAGCCGGAGATGCCGACCAGCGTCCAGACGGAGATTTCCCTGGGCAGATAGATGGTGCCCAGGCAGCAGAGAATGCCGGCGACGGCGAAAAGGGACATCATGTTGGCCGGGTTAAATTTTTTCATCAGGGCCGTAGTGATGGCGCGGCAGACGATAAACAGGATGATGGAAAAGATATAGTAGTTGGAGGCTGCCGCTTCCTGCATTCCGGGGAAGACGGACATGATGTATTTAATCGTCCACGTCCACACGGCGATCTGCACGCCTACATAGAAAAACTGGGCAGCCACGCCGCAGAAGTAGCGCGGAAGCTTCACCAGCTTCATAAGCTGGCAACGGTAGTCCGGCATGATGAGCAGGAAGGCGATGGGGCCGATCATCATAATCAGGATTTGCTGCACCATGCTGAATTCGAAAGAGGAATAGTACTGGAACAGGAAGGGGATGAGAATCAGGGCGATGCAGAGGCCCAGGCGGCCTAGTTTGGAGGAAAGGGGCTGCGTGTTTTCCCGGGTGGGCACGTTTTTATCGTCAGATTGGTAACGGCAGAAGAAAAACCAGATTACGGCGGCGATGGCTACCAGGCCCACATAAGGAACGCACACCCAGAAGAGTTCATCGCTGACAATGGCGTTCAGCTGTTCCGGGTCCATGGCTTTGCGGGTGTCCATGTCCGCATCGTTCAAGTGCGCCAGAATGAAATATTTGGCCAGGAAAATACCCGTCAGGGAGCCTATGGGATTGAAGGCCTGGGCGAAGTTCAGACGGCGGACACTCGTTTCCTGGGCCCCCATGGAGAGAACGAAGGGGTTGCAGGTGGTCTCCAAAATGGAGAGGCCTCCGGCCAGCACGAAGATGGCTGCCAGATAGATATCGAAACTTTGCCCGATGGCGGCGGGAATATAGCACAGCGCGCCTATCATGTAGAGCCCCAGTCCGATGAGGACGCCCGCCTTGTAGGAAAATTCCTCCAGAAGGATGGAGGCGAAAATGGCAAGCACCGCGTATGCCCCATAAAAGGAAATTTGAACCCCGGCGGATTCCGAAGCATTGATCATGAATATTTTGCTGAATGCCGGGACCAGGTTGTCCGTCATGTTGTTCAGGAGGCCCCACAGCGCAAAACAGGAGACCAGCATGAAGAACGGCAGCCGGTACCGTTGGGGAACGATCGGCACGGTAGAGGTACGGTTGTTATCCATATTGCTTTTGCCAATTTCTCATAAGGACGGCGGTGCGTCAATCTGGAAACCTGAAAGAGTCCAGAAATTATCCAACCTGTTGATAGAAAAAATAAAAGGATGTTTTTTTCGGGGTGATGCCCCGTCAGTGTACGCAGCAGAAGCTCTTTCTTCTTGACTTGTGTTTTTGCGGCGGCTAGGGATAGAAAGATGAAAAAGAGCATTCTGGCAGTCTGTCTGGGCCTGGCGGGATTCTGGAGCGTTCAGGCTGAAGATTCCCCCATTGCGGATCCGGAAAGGGTAAATGAACAAAGCGATGCGAAACTGCCTTCAGGGGAATTGTTGTCGGATCATGTGGCGGAAGCGGAGTTTACGGGAATGATTCACCGGAAATGCATGTTTCTTACTTCCCTGTGTCCGGACAAGTGTGACCACGCCAGGGATTTCGCCGTTTTCCGGATCGTCAAGTACCTGGATTACCGGAAACCGGGCAAGTACGGCGATGAAAAGCAGGAGCAGCTGATGGTGGACGTTAATCCGGCGCACAAGCCGCTTCTGCAGGGCGCGGATGTTTTGAAGAAGATATCCGCCCTCAAACCGGGGGACAAGGTGGTTCTTCACTGGGCCCATTACTATATGCACCGGAACTCCAGTTCTTTCCCGGAACGCCCCGTGATTTCCGTGGAGCCGGCGGCTCTTTCCGAAGGAAAAACGGGAAAATAGGGACTGGTCTTTCTTCAGGCCGTTCAAGCGGAGCTGGACGAAACGGAAAGCCGTGTGTTAGAAAACGGACCGGCAAATGGCGCTGCTCCGGGCAAGATTGTCCTGATGAGCGGCGTATATATCCAGCGAAACACACCATAAATACGATGCGTTTATCTTTGAATACATTAACGGGGGTGGCCCTTTTGTGCGCCTTGGGGCTGTCTGTTCCCGCTGCTCTTGGTACGGAAAGCTTTGAGCAGGCCAAACAAGGCAGGTTCACGTCTCTTCCCACCAAATACGGCCCCATGTCCTGCGGGGACGGCGTGGCGGAAATCGGGAGAGGAGGAAAATCCGGGAAATCTTCCCTGCGGATGTTCGGCGGGCAGGATACCGAATTGAAACTGGACTTGAAGGATATTCCTTCCAGAGAAGTCCGGTTGTCTGCCTGGGCGGAACGATGGACCGGACAGGCCCCTTTTGAATTTTCCATTGTGGCCATAGGGCCGAAGGGAGAAAAGAAGATTTATGACGGCAAGGATATCAGGACGGGCGGGTTTCATACCAAGATAAAAGCCAGTGTTCCCGCCGGAACGCGTTCCCTGCTGTTCAGGCTTACTTCTCCGGAGAATAAGGGAATGAAGCTGGACGATTTGTTCATCGTTCCCTGTGTTCCCATGAAGGTGAATCCGCAGGTGGAGATGGCCTCTTCCGCCTATCCGGTGATGGTGCGCATCCCGTGCAACCCTGTTCTTTCCCTGAATGTCCGTACGGACGGCTGCCTAAATCCCCAGTTTCTGACAGCCGTCAATCTGGATTTTACGGGTACGACGAAGCTTTCCGACATTGCATCCGTGACTGTCATGCGGGGGGAAGAGGAGCCCCACGTTCATCATGGGGAAGAGCCGTTTCCGAAAGACTCTTCCCAGGTTCTTGGCACGGTAAAGCTTGCCGGTTCCACGAGACCCCAGATTTCTGTGAAGGGGAACATGGAGCTGGAGCCCGGAGACAATTACCTGTGGGCTTGCGTGACGATGAAAGAAGGAGCCTCCCTGGACGGCAGGGTGGTGGTGCGTCCGGCCAGCCTTGTGGCGGGCAATAAACTGGTGAAGGTTGCCCATGCGGCTCCCGTAGCGCAACGCATCGGCGCGGCCGTAGTCAGGCATGGGGATTTCAACTCCAAATTTTACCGTATTCCCGGGCTGGCCCGTTCCAAGAAGGGAACTCTGCTGGCCGTGTACGATATCCGGTACAATCATGCCGGAGACCTGCCTGCCAACATTGACGTGGGCGTAAGCCGTTCCGCGGACGGAGGCCGTACCTGGTCTGACGTCAAGATCGCCATTGATGATTCCAGGATTGCCCCTTCTCTGGGGGCTACCAAAGGCGTAGGGGATCCGGCCATTCTGGTGGATGAAAAGACGGGGCGCATCTGGGTGGCCGCCATATGGAGCCACAGGCATTCCATCTGGGGCAGCAAGTCCGGAGACAATTCCCCGGAGGCCTGCGGACAGCTGGTGCTGGCCTACAGCGATGACGATGGCCTGACCTGGTCCAAGCCGATTAATATCACGGAACAGACCAAGAACAAGGATTGGCGCATTTTGTTCAATGGCCCCGGCAACGGCATTTGCATGAAAGACGGCACGCTGGTTTTCGCCGCCCAGTATTGGGACGGCAAGGGGGTGCCGTGGTCCACCATTGTTTATTCCAAAGACCGGGGAAAAACCTGGCACTGCGGCACGGGCGTCAACCAGCAGACGACGGAAGCCCAGGTGATTGAGCTGGAAGACGGTTCCATCATGATCAACGCCCGGTGCAACTGGGGCGGTTCCCGCGTAGTGGGCGTTACGAAGGACCTGGGCCTGACCTGGGAAAAACACCCCACCAACCGCACTTCCCAGCTGAAGGAGCCGGTCTGTCAGGGCAGCCTGCTTGCCGTGGACGGCGTGCCGGGGGCGGGCAGAGTGGTTCTGTTTTCCAATCCCAATACCACATCCGGACGTTCCCACATGACGCTGAAAGCCTCTACGGATGACGCCGGTTCATGGCCGGAAGACAAGTGGCTCCTTTACGATGCCCGCAAAGGCTGGGGGTATTCCTGCCTGGCGCCGGTAGACAAGAACCATGTGGGCGTGCTGTACGAATCCCAGGGGGCGCTGAATTTTCTGAAAATTCCCTACAAGGATGTTCTTAACGCCAAAAATGTGCGCTGATTCCGTTTCCCGGTAACATGTTGAACGGGCCGTTTCCTCTGGAGAACGGCCCGTTTTTTGTTCCGGGTGTGTTTTTGTGAAAAGACCTGGCCGCCGGGCTCCGGGAGATTGTTTGCCGCTAAAGGCGGAAAACCGTGCAGGAAACGGCTCCTCTCCCTCTGACGGGAAAGCTGGCAGTGTATTGTTAATTTTTTGAAAGACGAAATTGTCAGGATAAAAAGGAAGCAAGAGCTTCCTTCAGCATGTTTCTGGCGCGGAACAGCAGGCTTTTGGTAGCGGGAACCGTCATATCCAGCACTCTGGCTATTTCCTCATAGGGCATATTTTCGAAACGGCGCAATTGAACGGCCAGCCGCGCCTTTTCCGGCAGGGCGGCGATTGCCGCGTCCACGGCTTGCCGGAGTTCCGTATGCTCCAGCGCTTCGTCCGGGGCCTGGGAAGGTTCCAGAAATACGGCCATTCCACCTTCCTCCTCCATGGCGTCTGCGGAGGTGGTAGGCTTGCGTTTCTGGCGGCGCACTTCATTGAACACCAGATTGCGCAGGATGGTGAACATCCAGGTGGTAAACCGTGCGGAAGGTTCGTAATTCCCGGCTCCCTTCCAGATGCGGATGAATACCTGCTGGGCGATGTCCTCTGTCTCCGGACCGTTGTTCAACATGCGGGCCACAGCCGCATATACGGAATTCTGGTGTTTGCGGACCAGCATTTCCATGGCGGAAGCGTCGCCATTCCTGACCCTCAGCATCAGCTTGGCATCTTCGTCTGGTTCCGCAGGCGGCATGTCTTGTGCTTCGTCCATGAAATACCCTTCTATAAACCCCGTGTCCGGTGAAAGGTTGCGGCCGGCAGGGCGTATTCCAGAAAAAAGTTTATCCTGTCTTTACATGGCTGACGAGATGAAAACAGGTCTTTCTTTTTTCGCACAGGGGGCTGGTAAAACTTTTGCTCTTTTCGAAGCCCGGAAAATATTCACGCTTTTGAAGAAGCGGGGCCGGGGCGTTGATGGATTCCTTCCATGCCCGCCGATTTGACAAGGGCGGAAGGGGATTGTCCGGGGGGAGGAATGGAGGCCGTCCCTTTGGCTCTCCGGTTTCACCACGCCGGGCTGGAAAACGCTTGGATGGAGAGAAAGTCCATGTTATTCTTTTTCCAGTTCGGCAGGGGTGCCCAAATAAAGGCTGAGATTGCGGGAACGGCATGCTGTTTCCGCAGAACCCTTCAAACCTGATGCGAATAATTCCGCCGCAGGGAGTTCGATGGAACGGGCTTGTCCCGTTTTTCGGGGAGGTTTCGTTTCCGCTGTTCCCCTGCCGAAACAGAACAGCACTCATCCCATGAACGATACCTCCAATTTGTCCTATCCCGGTTCCCGCCGCATTTATGTTCCGGGCCGTCTGTACCCGGATGTCCGGGTTCCCATGAGGGAAATCCTTTTGAGCGATACCTTGCTGCCCGACGGGACCTCCCATCCTAATGACCCGGTGCGCGTGTACGATTGCTCCGGCCCCTGGGGGGACGCTGCGTATGAAGGGACTGCAGAGAACGGGCTTCCCTCCCTGCGTGCCGCCTGGATACGGGCCCGCGGGGATGTGAAAGAGGATGAGGGGCAGGAGCGCTCCCTGCGTGCCGCGGGTAAAACGCCTGTGACACAGCGTTATTACGCTCAACAGGGCGTTATTACGCCGGAAATGGAATTTGTCGCCATCCGGGAAAATTTGGGCAGGGAACAGGCTTTCAAGGCGATATACGACCGCTATCCGAACGCCAAAAGCCGCCCGGACGGGGCCGCGGAAGCCCTGGAAACGCTTACCATGATGCCGCGGCCGTCCGAATTGGAGGCGCAGGAAGGATTTGGGCCGTCCAGCATGGTGGCCCGCGACCGGCTGGATCACCAGCATGCCCCGGAACGCCGGAAGGGCTGCCGCATGCCTGCTTACTTTACGCCTGAATTCGTCAGGGATGAAATTGCCTCGGGCCGTGCGCTGATTCCCGCCAACATCAATCATCCGGAATGTGAACCGATGGCCATCGGCCGCAATTTCCTGGTAAAAATCAACGCCAACATAGGCAACTCCGCGCTGGGGTCCAGCATTGAGGAGGAGGTGGAAAAGCTGCGCTGGGCCATTCACTGGGGGGCGGATACCGTCATGGACCTGTCCACCGGGAAAAACATCCACGCGACGAGGGAATGGATTTTAAGAAACTCCCCTGTTCCCATCGGGACTGTACCCATTTACCAGGCTCTGGAAAAGGTGGGAGGAAAGGTGGCTGACCTGAGTTGGGAGGTTTTTCGCGATACCCTGCTTGAGCAGGCCCGCCAGGGTGTGGACTATGTGACGGTGCACGCCGCCCTTCTGCTCAGGTTCGTGAACCATACGGCGCGGCGCATGACGGGCATCGTTTCCCGCGGCGGTTCCATCATGGCGCAGTGGAGCATGATCCACGAACAGGAAAATTTCCTTTATTCCCACTGGGATGAAATTTGTTCCATTCTGGCGGCTTACGACATTGCCGTCTCCATCGGGGACGGCCTGCGGCCCGGTTCCGTGGCGGACGCCAACGACTTCGCCCAGCTGGCGGAGCTGGAAGTGCAGGGGGATTTGACCATGCGCGCATGGAAGGCGGGCGTGCAGGTCATGAATGAAGGCCCCGGCCACGTTCCCATGCATCTTATTGGAGAAAACATGAGCAAGCAGCTGGAATGGTGCATGGAAGCGCCCTTTTACACGCTGGGGCCGCTGGTAACGGACATCGCCCCCGGTTACGACCATATTACCGGAGCCATCGGGGGGGCGATTATCGGCCAGCTCGGCTGCGCCATGCTTTGCTATGTAACCAGAAAAGAGCATCTGGGGCTTCCGGACAGGGAAGACGTGAGGGAAGGCGTGGTCACCTACAAGCTGGCGGCCCACGCCGCAGACCTGGCGAAGGGGCATCCATCCGCGCAATGGAGGGACAACGCTTTGGCCCAGGCCAGGTTTGAATTCCGCTGGGAGGATCAGTTCAATCTTTCTCTGGATCCGCAAAAGGCGCGTTCCTTCCATGACCTGACGCTTCCTCATGCCAACGCCAAAAAAGCCCATTTCTGTTCCATGTGCGGTCCGGATTTTTGCGCTATGCGCCTGAGCCAGGAGGTCCGCCGTCGCTCACAGCAGTAGGCGTCTTTGTTCAGGAGTTTCTGATGAAGCCGGTTCTTCTTAAAAAAGAATGACACGCGCAGGGATAATGCTATAGTGCGGTTAACATGAGAAGTTCATTTTTCCCTGCAATTGGCGTTCTTTCCTTGGCCTCCGCTTTGATTTGTTCCGCGTCTTCCTCCTGGGAGACTGATTGGAATAAGGCGCTGGAGAAAGCCGGAAAGAGCGGACAGCCGGTACTGGTTGACTTTACCGGTTCCGACTGGTGCCCCGGATGTATTTATCTGCGCAAGAATATTTTTGACACGGATGCGTTCGCCAAATATGCGGCAGATCATCAATTCGTGCTGCTGGAGCTGGATTTTCCCAAGACCGCCGGGAAAATGCCTCCGGAACAGCTTAAATTCCATGAAGATCTGATGCGCCGTTACGGCGTTTCCTCATTCCCGACTGTTTTGCTGATGGAAGGGAATGGCGCTCCTTATGCTAAAATAATGAGTGCGACCAGGACGCCGGAGGAATATCTGAAGAAACTGGAGGCTGCCGGAGAAACGAGGAAGAAGTTGAAAGAGGCTGTGGCGGCGGCCCTGCCGCTGAAAGGAAAGGAAAAACTGGAGCAGCTTGTTAAGGCCCTGAACGTGCTTCCGGAAGATTTGCAGCCTTTTCAGAAGGAGTTGATTGCAGAAATTTCCGTCTTGGACCCGGAAGATAAATACGGATTCGCGGGGAAGTCTGAAAAGGCTGCAACCATGGAGAAGCAACGGCTTATGTGGGAGCAATTCTGCCGGAAATATTCGGGAAAATTCTCTGCGGCAGATATGCTCGCCGCCCGTAAGGAAGCATTGAATATGCTGGAAAATAAAGACATGCTCCCTCCGATTCGTCTGGAAATCGCCAAATATATCAGCGATGGGTATGCCCTGGAACGTAATTTCCCCAAGGTTCTGGAATACTTGAAAATTGCCCGGGATGCCGATCCGGAATCACAGGCGGCCAAAAAGCTGGAACCATGGATTGAAAACATGCGGAAATTTGTCAATCAGGAGAAGTAGAAGTTGTCCGGAAAGGCATGGCGGCCTTCTGCGGGAGGCTGCCATGCCTTTCCGTTTTTTATTTTAAACAAAAAAATGGGGCTGTTGCGCTATGGTTGATGAAGGGAACGAATATGCAGAAATGAATACGCCGGCCTATGTCAGAAAAGAGGAGGTGATTGAGGGAGAAAGCAGCCATTTGCTGAGTTGGGATGAGTGGCTGCGGGAACATGCTGCCCAGTTGCTGTTGTTTGCCCGCCAGCAGTCCCGCTCACCGGAAGATGCGGAGGACATACTTCAGGATGCCCTGATACGCCTGGCGCGCAAGGAGGCTTCCGGGGAATTTGTGGGAGGGCAGGAGGCGTGGCTCTCCTATGTCTTTGCCTCCATCCGGCGTCTGGCGGTGGATTATGGCCGCAAATCCGACCGCCGCCAGAAAAGGGAAGATGAGGCCTGCGCCGCTGAACAGGATGAGGATGTTTATGCGGACCCCTGGTTTTCCAGCGCTGCGGCGGATGAGGAACTCAAACAATTCATGGAAACGCAGCTCAGGAAGCTCCCTCCCAAGTTCTCTGAAGTCATTGTCCTGAAAATATGGGGGGAGCAAACTTTTCAGCAAATTGCGGAAACGCTGGAAATCTCGCAGAATACGGCGGCGAGCCGGTACCGTTACGGGATTGACCTGCTCCGCAGGGCTTTAAGAAATAAAAAGAATCAATTCTAACGCCGTTCCGCCCTTATGAAATATGAGACAACATCATCTGCCGCAGGGGAGGAAGGCGGCGGTACTGCCGCCCTGCAGCCCCTTCCCGTATCTGATGAACTGATTTCCCGGCTGGCCGGAAAGTGTGAGGAAATCTTCCCTTTGAACAACCGATTCCGCCGCGATGAAATCTCCGATGATGAAATTCATGAGATGGAATCCCTCTTGAAACGTCTTCAGCCCTCTCCGGCAAGAGTCCTGTTCAGGGAGCAATGCTGTGCCCTGATGTGCGCGGAATCCGAACATGAGATGGAAACCCGGCTGAAAAGGCTTTCCGCTTCTTCCATGCTGGAATTTTCCGTCTGTAAAATGGCGCAAGCCATGAATTGCGCCAGTGATGAGAAACGGGAAAAAGCGTTGAACATCTCCCTCTGGCGGCGTTTTGCCTGTATTTCCGGCATTTCTGCGGCTGCCGCTGTGGGGGCTGTCATGCTGGTTCAACATGCACTGGTGCCTTCCGGCGGAACGGTGGCTGCCGGAAATGCCGGGGAAGCCTCCACGGAAAAGGCTGAAACGCCTGTAATTCCCGGTGAAAAGCGGGAGTTGCTCCGGACGCCCACTATTTTTGAACTGCAGGGAGGGGATGAGCGTGTACCTGTGATTGCTCCTGCCGTTATACGCAGGATTCTTCCTGAAAAGGAATACTGAGAAAGTGCGGTGCATGCATCTCGCCGGAATGGGCGATCTGTTGCGGCCTTCCAGTTTTTCTTGGTAGGGAGGAAAAAAGCCCGGCTGGCGTCATGGTGATAAGAAGCCGGAAAATCAGCGGTTTTATCCCAAAGGGAGAATCTTTGATTTTGGAGATATGGTATTCTCCGATATTCTGCGGCGTGGGAAGGAAGAAAAAATGCACGAATTTTGAACATTGTATGGACAGATGTTGTATATTATCCCACATGGATATGAAACCCTGTATCTTTCTGACATTGGGATTGCTGGCAGGTTCGGGCTCCGGATATTCCATTGACCGGCCCGCAGGAAGTACGGATAACCTTCAGCCGCCTCCTCTGACGCCATATACGCATCAGGTCAGGCCTCTCCCCTCTTCCAAACCGGCCAGACTGGGAATTGTTCCGGGCACGGTGCCTCAAGCGCTTGTTGCCCAGCTGGAGCTGAGCGGATTCCCCGGAGTGCTGGTGACCAAAGTGATGCCGGCCAGCCCCGCGGCCAGGGCCGGCCTTCTGGAAAATGACGTCATCGTCAAGCTGGGGGATGTTTCCCTGTCCGGTCCGCAATCCGTGACGGAAGCCCTGTCTGAAAAGGCTCCCGAAGACAGGATTACAGCGGTATTCTACCGGAAAGGAAAGCGGGAGACTGCTGAAATTACCCTGGATGGGGGAACGCTTTCCGCTGAAGAAATATTGGCGGCTCAGGGGGATCCCCGCACGCAGCCGCACGCAGTTCCCTCCGTTCGGCGTCAGGCGGCGCCTTTTTCCGGAATGTCTGCACGGCCTCATCTTTCTCAACGTATTCTGGATATTCAGCAGATGATGGATGAGTTTTTGGGAGATTCCGCCATGGATGATTCCCGGATGGACGACATCATCGGCCGGATGAACCTGACTCCCGGCGCGGCGCAGATGCTTCGGAGCTTGCAGGGCCTTCACCAAATGCCTATGCCTCCCATGGGCAAGGTCTCCGGAGGAGGCCAGAGCATGTCTTCCGTCCGGATGTCGGATGCCAACGGGACTATCGTGGTTTCTTCCAATTCCCGGACGGGAACCACAGTTCATGTGACGGACTCCGCGGGGAAAGTTCTGTATTCCGGTCCCTACAATACGCAGGAGGAAAAAGCCGCCGTACCGGAAGCCGTCAGGGAACGTTTGAAAAACATAGAAACCAATTTCTGCTTTTAACGGCTTCATGAAATAGCGGGGAAATCCGGATTCATGGAATTAACGGCAGCTGCCCCGCATGGGGCAGCTTTTTTATTCAGTGAAAGGGAGGGGAATTCTGCAATCCGTCCACAAGCCGGCTTTCCGGAAGGAGCTACAGAATTCCGGTCAACTTCCGGTAAGTCTCCAGGGCAAAGGAATCCGTCATGCCGGAAATATAATCAAGCATATGCGCCAGGCGCGCAGCCTCCCCTCCGTTATTTTGGGGCACGTCGGTGCCCTGAAGCATGATGGCGATTTTTTGGGATTGTCCGGAGGACGGATGGTTCACCCATTCCATAAAGAAGTCGATCAATTCGCCCAGAACCTTGTACCCCATGGCTTCCACCTCAATAACCTCCCTGGCGCGGTACACATTCTTGATGGCGTACTGGTACAGGCCGTTCAGCGGGGCGGACAATTCCGAGCTGTCTATCAGGGATTGTTCCATCCTTCCTTGCAGCAGATCTTCCTCGTGGTTCACAAAACTGTCCACAGCGGATTGAATGCTTTTTCCGATGGCGATCGCGCGCATGTAATGGATGCAGGAATCTTTTTCCTTCTTTTCTTCCAGCTCCCGGACATAACGGAGCTGGGATTCCGTCAGGAAAGGACTGAATAAATCCCTGGTGGAAGCAAAATCCAGAAGGCCGGAAAAGTACCCGTCTTCAATATCCGCGATGCGGTAACAGATATCATCCGCAGCCTCCATTAAATACGCCAGGGGATGGCGGCTCCAGCAAAGATGGGCTGCATCAGGTGTGGAACGCGGGATCAGACCCAGATGGGCAGCCATGAAAGAAGCAGCTTCCCTTTCCTGTTCCCCAATGCCGAATTTTTTGCATTCAAGTTTGTTGGCCGCAACTATGCTGCCTTTCTTGACGGCGGCGGAATAGGATTGCGTACAGGGATATTTCATAAAGGCGCCCAAAACGGTTGCCGTCAGTTTCAGGCCGCTGCCCTCCATCGGATCCCCTGTACGTGTCAGGATGCGGAATCCCTGGGCATTACCCTCAAAAGGCAGCTCCAGGCCGTGCCGTTTCAGGGCGGTTTCAATGGCGTCTTCTCCGGAATGGCCGAAGGGCGGATTGCCGATGTCATGGGCCAGGCAGGCGGTAGAAACAATGGTGGCGACATCGGAAGGCATGATAGGTGCGGGCAGGGAACCCTTTTTGGCCAGCCACTCCCCAGCCAGCATGCCGAGGGAGGAACCGATGTGGGCTACCTCCAGGCTGTGGGTCAGGCGGGTACGGACGTAATCATTGCGGCCTAGGGGAAAAACCTGTGTCTTGTCCTGAAGGCGGCGGAACGCGCTGGAAAACAGAATGCGGCCGTAATCCCGGTCATAATTGCTGCGGTTTTTCTGCGGAGACGCCGTGCTCCGATGCCTGGACCCCCAGCGTGCGTCCGACAAAAGCTGCTGCCAATTCATCATCCCTGACATGGTAAAGAAATGCTACAGGGGAATGCCCGGCTGGAACAGAAGAAAATAAGAGAGGGCATTCAATAGGTCAGCGTCAGTCCCGCTCCAATTGCAGGAGCGCCTTGCCGTCCGTGTCAATGCGCGCGTCCGCAATCAGGAGCGTGGGCGGCGTGTGCCGGGCGCGCAGTTTTTTTTGGTGAATCTGGCGTAACATGTCGCGTTCTCCGGCCACCGGGCGGCGGCAAGCAGCACAAAAATGGAGGAAAATGGGAGCCGCGTTTGAATATGAAGGGGGAAAAGCACTGCCTGAAAAGACCTGCTCCTTGAATTTTCCGTTAAAATGGAACGGATGTGATGTGTTATGCTTTTCCCGGGGCTGGGCTGAATCGGGCATGCGGTCCGGAATATAGGCGTCTGGAATTTATTCCTGCGCAGTTTTTTTGAAGGGGATGGGGGCGATCAGGAAAGAGGACAGGATAAGCAGGCAGCCGATGAACAGCAGGAACATGTTGGGATGCTCCCTGAACAGAAGCAGGGAAGTCAGGGCCGCCAGGGGAATTTTAAGATTGTTCATAACCGCCAGCTTCACGGGAGTTACCCGCCGGGCGCCGTAATTCCAGAGGAAAAAACAGACTCCTGAAGCGATGATCCCCAAATAGGCCAGCAGCCACCATTGCTCGGCGGCAATCCCCTGCCAGCAGGCCAGCCCTGACGGCAGGCCGGAGGGCAACGTGACCAGCAGAGCGCCTGCATAGGCATAGGCGAAGCAGGAAGCTTCGCTTCTCCCGAACCGGGAATTTTTCAAGGAAATGTAGGCTATTTGACCTGCCGCGAAACAGAGATTGGAAAGCTGGACAAGAACAATTCCTGTAAACACCCCGTTACCGGCGGAATATCCTTTCCAAAGGATGCCCGCTCCTCCCATGGCCGCAAGAATAGCCGCCGCCAGATGGAGCGGCGGAAGCTGTTTTTTCATCAGACCGTTAATCAGAACCACATAAATCGGCGTGGTGGCTGTAAAAAGGGCAACCTGGTGGGAAGGCAGATAGTGAAAGGCCGCGATATAACAAAGATACATTCCTCCGAACTGGACGGCGCCTATGCCCATCATCCCCAAGGCATGACTGAAAGGAACCCTCCGGACGAAGGGGAGGAAAACGGCAAGCGAGCCGGCCATGCGCGCCATCGCGACAAAGCTGGCAGGGAGGCCGGACAGGCAGTTTCCCAGAAGTCCGAATGACAACGCCCAGATGAAAGACGTGATCAGCAACGCAGACATGCGGGCGGAGCATACGGAGAAAGAGAAGTCAAGTCAATGCCCATACTGTCGGGAGTACGCAACGTTCATCAAGAAAGCAATGGCGCGGTTAAGCTTTTCTCTCAGTAGAAATTAAGCTTTTTGTGTATAAGACTGTTTAATCAGGGTAAGTATGTAATCCATCCTGTCCTCATTTTTTACAGTCAGTTCGTAAGATCCGTTTCCATGATGGCCGATATTGGAAACGTCTCTAGCGAGTTTGTAGGGGTCTTCCAATTTCCCTTTTGGAAGATTGAGCCAGAGTTTCAGTCCTTGTTTCTGTAAGGCGATATCCGTGAAATTTGAACCGTTGACCGTGAAAGCTACATAAAGCTTGGTGGCTTTGATTTCGACGTCCCCTAAATCGAGGATTTTATTTCTGAGGCTGTTGTAAATACCCTGTACCTTTTCCGGAATGTTCTTCAACCGATCCTGCTCCGTGTAAACTACTACTTCTTTGCTGACAGCATCTACATCGCTGTTTTTCGATGAAATTGTTTTGATGCTTTCCGTTGCATTGAGTTTTCGGATTTCCTCAAAACTGATGGTTTGATTGCTGTATCTTTTTATCTCCCACAGAGCAATCGGAAGATCTTTAAAATTAATGGCTTCTTTTTGATAAGAGGTAAAGCCCTGGGAAATAAAAATAACCCGGGATTGAGACCAATCTACGCTACTGCGCTTGAGCGGTTCATTCCGGGCTTCATTGTATTCCAGAATGAAATCGGCTTTATTATTAAGCATTGCAGAAAGATAGGCATAGCCTTGGTCTACAACACTAAAATTTTTATCCTGCTTGTATTCGATGATGACAAAAGCCTTATTTTTTCCGTCAAAAGCCAATGTATCAATTCTCAACCTCTGAACGGAACCGGATATCGTGAATTCGGATTTGACGAATTCCAGCCCAAGCAACGTATTTAAATTTGCTTCCACCAAATGTTGAATTTGCCGTTCCAGCTGGAACGGGATCTCCTTGATTTGGTTCAATATTTCCAGTTTTGAATTTGAATTGAAAAGCGGCATTAAACAGATGTGGGAAGGTTACTTGATCCATACTATCTTTATGAGGGATGGATGACAAGACAATCATCATGAAACAAAATGGGATATCTAACCAATTGAGTATTATCTGCTGACTGTTCTAAATATAAAAACACCCCGGAATATTGAATTCCGGGGTGTTTAGGAAAATGGTACGCGGTACTGGTTTCGAACCAGTGACCCCATGCGTGTGAAGCATGTGCTCTACCACTGAGCTAACCGCGCATTTGCAGTGCGGAGGGAATATATCGTTCGTGCCGGGGATTGGCAAGGAGTTTTTTGAAATCGGGTGAAAAAGGATTTCGCTTTTCCGCCGTCAACAAGTTCCCGGGGGATTGACCGGCGTACTGTCTTCTTCAAGGAACGTTTGGAAAAGTGGAAAGGTGGCTTAATTCCGGCTTGTACAGCATCAACCGTCTTCCTACACTCCGGGCATGAGTTGCACAAGCCCTCCCAGAGCATGGGCCCAGATTGATACCAATGCGCTGAGACACAATTTGAATGTCGTCCGTCGCGTCATGCCGGATCACCGTCTGATGGCTATTGTGAAGGCGGAGGCTTATGGGCACGGTCTGGAAGGGGTGGTGAAGGCCCTGGATGGCGAAGATTGCGCTTTTTTTGGCGTTGCCACGGTGGCGGAGGCCTGCCGGGTGAGGGATGCCGGGGCAATAACATGCCCGTTTATTCTCGGTCCCTGTTTTGCGGGGGAGCGGGAGGAAATTGTGCAGAACGGCTGGCGCGCCGCTCTTTCCAGCATGGAAGAGGCGGAGCATTTCAATTCCCTGGGCGCCCTTTACGGTAAAACCGTCCATGTTCATTTGGGTGTGGATACCGGCATGGGGCGCAGCGGTTTTTTACCGAGCGAATTGCATGGCCTGACGGACAAACTCAAACAGTTCAGTTATCTGGATTTGGAGGGCGTGTTTTCCCATTTATCCGCAGCTTCCGACGATATTTCCTTCACCCACGGGCAGATCAGCGGCTTTACGGAGGCCGT
Source organism: Akkermansia sp. UBA7090 (assembly GCF_002493465.1). Classification (NCBI taxonomy): domain Bacteria; kingdom Pseudomonadati; phylum Verrucomicrobiota; class Verrucomicrobiia; order Verrucomicrobiales; family Akkermansiaceae; genus Akkermansia; species Akkermansia sp. UBA7090. The sequence continues at coordinate 102,669 of NZ_DKYW01000004.1, read as the reverse complement.
AAACGAACTTTCCCAAGGCCACCGGTACAAGTTTCGGCACCTGTGCAGCAGCGCCGCTGTGTTTAATTACAAGGTTCCCTGCGCCAACATGGTGAGGCTGGGCAGAATCCTGTACGGGTATTCCCCCATGCCGTCTCCCTATAATAAGGAGCTGCGGCCTACCATGACCCTGTACAGCCGCATTACTCTGATACGCACGCTGCCGGGAAATCACGGCGTTTCCTACAACCACTGTTATATAACGAAGGGGAGCACGAAGGTGGCCACTATCGGCATCGGCTATGCGGACGGCTATCTTCAATACCTGTCCAACCAGGGAGCGAGGGTGTATATCAATGGCCAGTACTGTCCTGTTTTGGGCCGTGTGACGATGGACCAGATCATGGTGGACGTTACTTATATGGACCATGTGGAGACCGGAGACCTGGTGGAAATCATGGGGCCAAATGTAAGCTGGGAGGAGTTGACGCGCCGCGCCAATACCATCCCCAGCAACGTTCTGACCAGCATCAGCGCCCGCGTGCCCCGGATTTACGTGTAGGAGGATGCCTGCTGTCAGCTGAAACGGTGCGGATGCCAGGCGATTGGGAGCTGTTGCCTGCCGCCGGAAAAATCAGGGGATTTGTTTGCGGATATCTTGTGCCCCGGCGGGCACGGATGAATGTTTTACCGTACTTTTACCGCTGGCGGATCTTATTCCAGTCTTCCGGCTCCAGAGCGCAGGGATCCGGGGCTACCCAGTGGCCCGGTTCTATTTCCACAGGGGTAAGGTCCGCGCCCACCGTCTCCGGATAGGAGGGGTGCTGGATGCGGTGGCCGAAAGCAGAACCGAGCGGAGGATTGATGGGGGAGGGAACGTCTCCCGGCAGGGGCTGGTGCTTGTTGGCCCTGGCAGGGTCCGGTTCCGGGATTGCGTCCAGAAGAGCCTTGGTGTAAGCGTGTTTGGGGGCTTGGTAGATGGTTTCCGCATCTGACATTTCCACGATTTTACCCAGATACATGACTGCCACGCGGTCGGAGATGTGTTTGACGACCGCCAGATCATGGGCAATGAACAGGTAAGAGAGTTTGCGTTCCTCCTGAAGTTCCAGCAGCAGGTTGAGCACCTGGGATTGGACGGATACGTCAAGGGCGGAAACAGGTTCGTCCAGAATAATGAGGCTGGGATTCAACGTCAGGGCGCGGGCGATGCCGATACGCTGGCGTTGCCCGCCTGAGAATTCAAAGGGGAAGCGGTCAATAGCGCTGTCCGGCAACCCTACGCGGTCCAGCAGGCCGCGCACCCATTCCCGGCGCGCGGCGGGGGTGCCCATGCGGTGGATGACGAAGGGTTCCGCTACGATTTGACCGATGGATTGCCTCTGATTGAGGGATTCCGCAGGATCCTGGAAGACCATCTGGATGTGCGGGCGCAGAGGCCTCATTTTGCGCTGGGAGAGTCTGGCGATATTGTTGCCGTTGAACCGGATGGAGCCCCCGGTGGGTTTCAACAGGCGGACAATGCTTTTACCGATGGTTGATTTTCCGCAGCCGGATTCCCCCACCAGGCCCAGCGTTTCCCCCGGGTAAATATTGAAGGAAACGTCGTCCACAGCCTTGACCCATCCCGCTTGCCGCAGGAAAATTCCGGAGCGGACGGGAAAGTACATTTTCAAATTGTCTACTTGCAAGAGAGGTTCCGGCATGGCTGGGAGAAAAAGAAGTTAAAGGTTGGCGCAACGGGGGCAGGCTTCCACGAAGTGGTCCGGGGATATTTCCACGAGGGGAGGGCGTTCCGTGAGTTCTTCAGCGGGCACGCCCTGCCTTTGGCAGAAGCGGCATCCGGGAACGAAATCCGCAATAGAGGCCACCTGCCCGGGAATGGTGGGCAGTTTGGTTTTCCGCACGGAACTTAGCTGAGGGATGGAGGCCAGCAGTCCCTTGGTGTAAGCATGGCGAGGGTTGGCAAAAAGTTCCCGGACAGGGGCCTTTTCCACCACGCGGCCAGCGTACATGACGACTACGGAGTCACAGCTCTGTGCGATGACGCCCAAGTCATGTGTAATGAGGATGGAGGATGACCCCATTTCCGCCTGAAGATCCTTGAGCAGGGACAGGATTTGAGCCTGAACGGTGACATCCAGGGCCGTGGTCGGTTCATCCGCAATGATGAGTTCCGGATGGCAGGCCAGGGCAATGGCTATGACGACGCGCTGGCGCATGCCGCCGGAGAGCTGATGCGGAAATTCGTCCACACGCTGTTCCGGAGCGGGGATGCGGACGCGCTGCAGGAGCTGGATGGCTGCATCCCGGGCTTCCCTGGTGTTCATTCCCCGGTGGAGCATCAGGGATTCCCCAATTTGCCTTCCGATGCTGTGTACGGGATTGAGCGCCGTCATTGGTTCCTGGAAAATGACGCCGATATGGCGGCCGCGGATGCTGTGCATGTCCGTCTCTTTTGCCTGAACCAGGTCGCGGCCCTTGAACAGAATTTGCCCGTCCAGAATTTTCCCCATGGGCTGAGGCAGCAGCCGGACGATGGACATGGCTGTAACGCTTTTTCCGCAGCCTGATTCCCCTACGATGCCTACGCAGGTGCCTTTGGGGACGGTGAAGCTGACGCCGTCCACCGCTTTCAACAGGCCGGATTCCGTTTCGAAGCCGGTGACCAGGTTCTTGATTTCCAACAGGGGATCGCTCATGTGTTATTTTTCCGTGGCAGAAGGTTCCAGAAGGGCGCCGCTTTCCGGGATGACAGGCACAGACGGCAGCTTGCCGCCTCCATCCTTGTTATCCAGGCTTTCAATGGAGTCCATGTAGCGGTACTGGTCATACACGGCATCCACTTCCTCGAATGTTTTTCCTTCCCGCTTGGCGTCCAGCGTCTCCTTTTTAATATCGTTATCCACCCAGTACAGATAACTTTCCATGGGGTCAAATACGACGGGGTGGCAGAATTGCGTAGTCGCGCTGTTCGGCCATTTGACCCAGCGCCAGTAGCCCAGCCTGATGAATTCCGTGGTCCAGCAGGGAACCCACAGGGCTTCGTCATCAATTTTCTGCTGCACTTTCCACGTGGCCTTTTGGAGTTCGTCTTCCGTGGCTGCGTTTGTTTCTGCGTCCAGCAACTTGTCCATTTCCTTGTCCGCGTAAGCGCAGATGTTATTGGTATAGGTAATAAGGCCACCGCGCTCATCATAGGCGTACCGGGAGTGGAATCCCTGCTCGTTCATCGGATGGGGGGGAGTGAATCCCCATGCCATGAAGGAGGCCTGGGCGCGTTTTTCCATGATTTTGCGGAAAGCTACGGTGGAGTCCAGAGGGTCAAGCTGGATTTCTAGGCCGCACTTGCGCGCGTCTTCCTTCAGCTTGCCCAGGGTGGAAGCCAGGGAAGGAGATGAATTGGGGAAGGTGATGGCTGCGGTGAGCCGGGTGCCGTCCGGCTTGCGGAGGATGCCGTCCGGGCAGGGAATGGTGTAGCCCGCCTTGGCGAAATAAGCGCGGGCCTGTTCCGGGGAATAGGAGCGCGCCTTGATATAAGGGTTGGTGAATTTGCCGAAACCTGAATTGTAGGAATTGAGCCGCTGGTAGTCTCCGCGGAAGGTAATGTCAATAATGTTCTGGATATTAAGCGCGTGCTGGAACCCCCGGCGAACATGGAGGTCATTGAAGGGGGCCTTGGAGGTATTCAGAAAGACTCCGTAAGGAGGGCGGGGGTAAATGGTGTAAAATGTGCTGCGGTTAATGTAGCCGTTGTGGACCTCCGGTATTTCCATGCGTTCGTGCCACAGTTCCGGTTTGGTGATGTTCAAAACGTCCAGCTCTCCGATGCGGAAGAGTTCGATGGCCTTGGAAGGTTCCGCAATGAAGTTGTATACGATTTGATCCACATTATACATGTATTTCGTGAATTTTTTGTCCCTGGCCCACCAGTCCGCCACGCGTTGGAGCGTTACCTGGCGGCCGCGGATGATGCCGTCCGGCTTGACAACGTAAGCACCCGTGGTGGGCGGTACGCGCCACTGGTAGCGTTCCACGTAGTTGGGGCCGAACTCGCAGTAAAAGTGCGGAGGGGAAGGAATGAACAGCGTGCAGTAGTACGGGAGCAGAGGTTTGGCGAAGGGGAGCGTGATTGAAAAGCGGCTGTCGTCGTAAATGGTGATGTTGGAAGCGTTCTGGTAGAAAAAGTTGTTATAGAACACATCCCGGCTGTATTCCGAAGTGCGGATGTACATGTTCACCAGGAGGTCGATGGCCTTTACCTTGGCTCCGTCCGTATAGCGGGCATCCGGATCCAGTTCAAAGTAAACGGTGCGCCTGTCTGGGGATTCCGCCCATTTATGAGCGATTCCAGGAATGATTTTTCCCGTAACCGGATGGATGGAAACGAGGCCGATGATGATTTCATCATACAGGGGGCCACGGAAGCCGCTGTTGCTGTTCGGGCCGTTGGGCCGGAATGTGTCCGGATAGGAGCCGGGGGCCCACTGGCGCAGCACGCCTCCTTTTTTGGCATTCGGATCTCCTATTTCCGGATTGTCCAGTCCATCTTCCCATTTCAGGTCTTGGGGAATGTCCGCCGGGGTTTTGAATTTAATGTAGTCGCCTTCCGTCTGCCTGCGGTGAATGACGGACAGGGCTGCTTCATCCGCAATGAGTTTGCTTTGCAGTTTTTCCCTGACTTTAGAATCTTCCTCCTTGAAAAATTTGTCCCGGAGTTCCCGTATTTCCTTTTGCTTGGCGGCTTCCTCACGGGCCAGGCGGTCATTGATCTGTTTGTTCCATCGTTCCGGGAAGGAATCAAATCCCGGAGGGAGCGTGCCGAAAGGCACGTTTGGCTGCCAGCCAGCTCCCTGGGATTGAGAGGAATCCTTGCAACCGGCTCCGGCTGTCAGCAAAAGAGATAGCGTCACGGAAGAAAGGATGGAGCGGAAGATGGTGGACAGCTTGAGCATAGGGAATGGCAAAACAGGAATCTTTTATTTATAAGTAGTGAATTTTTTGGGGTCAAAGGCTTCACGGACAGCCTCTCCGATAAAGGTGACGAGCAGGAGGGTAATCACCAGGGCGGAAAAGGCGGAGGTGACCACCCAGCTGGCGGAAAGATCCGCCAGTCCGTCATTGAGCAGGCGGCCCCAGCTGGCGTATGTGTCAGGAAGGCCGAAGCCCAGATAATCCAGGGAAGCCAGAGCCAGAATGAGGGCGGAAACGCTGAACGGAACCAGAGTGACCAGAATGGCGACCAGGTTGGGCAGGATATGGACAAAAAGAATACGGCTGGTGGAAGCCCCAAGCACGCGGGCCGCCGCTACGTAGTCGCGCGCTTTTTCCTTCATGGTGGAGGTTCTGAGCTGGTAGGTCATGGACATCCACCCGAACATGATGAGAAGGCTGATGATCAGGAACATGCCCTTCATGTGAAGGGGAACCATATCTGAAATAATCATGATGATGAAAAGGAAGGGAACCTGGGAGAAGATTTCTATGAGGCGTTGCATGCCGAGGTCAAACATGCCGCCGAAGTATCCCATCATCATTCCGAAAGTGATGCCGATAAAATATACGATAGGAAGGTAGAATAGGGCGGCTTTCATATTTACCTGGAGGCCGCCGTACAGATAGGCCAGGATGTCCGCCCCCTGGGTATTGGTGCCAAGCAGGTGGCCCCCCTTGAGGGGCGGGGAGGGGTGGTAGAAGATACGGCTGATTTTATGTTCATCCGTCTGTTTCAGGAATTCTTCCTTGGTGCCGGGGCCGCTGTAATGTTCCGCCACAATTTGGTTGTTTTCATACGTGGCGCTGTACACCTCCGTTCTGTCTTCCAGCCATCCGGTGGCCCGGTCCACTTTCTTTCCTTTGCGGAATTTGTAGCTGATGTGGGGTAGGGCTTCTTCATCCTTATGCAAGCGGGAGGCCAAACCGGAATACGGCTTGCCGCCGGGCTCGCAGACGAGGCCGTCTTCATTCACCATCAAAGCTTCCGAACCGGGGTTGGTGGAATCTCCCGTGGGATCGTACGGAACCAGGGGCATGATGACAAGGGAGGGTTTTCCCGGCTGGCCTGCCTGTTTTTTCAGTTCGCGGTAGTTGGCTTCCGCATCCGCAAAATCTCCGGTCTGTCCAAATGTAGAACCCTTGTATACTTTGCGCATAATGGCCGGAAAGTACCAGGAGCCGTCCTGAACGACAAGGAGGGCCCGCTTGCCCACCAAGCACTGGTCCATACAGGCCAGCAGCGTTAATACAAGCAAAATGATGAGGGATACATAGCCGCGGGAGATGCTTTTAAAACGCTGGATGCGGCGCCTGGTGATCGGCGTTGGATGGAACCTCCGGGGGCCTTTCAGCATGAGCCAGAAACCGAGGCCTCCCATGACCAGCACGCAAACCCAGCCAAACCACAGGAATTTCCCCTGAGGCGTCAGAAGGCCGCTGTTGTTCTGGTCCGTACAGACGATGTTGAGCATGCTCATTTCCCGCGAGACGGTGAAGGGCCAGCTTAACGTGGGCAGGAGCAGCCCGCACAGCTCTCCCGCGGCAGTAAGCACCGCCAGGATGACCAAAAGGTATGCCAGTTTTCTAACCATGTGTATTATTCAAATTTGATGCGCGGGTCTACCGCGGCCACGATGATATCGGAGAGAAGGTTGCCCAGCACCATCAGGAAGGAGGTAAGCAGCAGCGTACCCATGATCAGGGCGTAATCCTTGTCCATCAGAGCCTGGTAACTCAGCATCCCGAATCCCTGGATATCGAAAACCTTTTCCACCAGCATGGAGCCGGCCACAATCAGACTGATGAGGCTGCCCAGAGTGGAAGCAATGGGTATAAAGGAGTTGCGGAAGGCATGCTTGATGACGGCCCCTCTGAAACTCACGCCCTTGGCCATGGCCGTCCTGATGTAGTCCGCGGAAAGGTTATCCATCAGGTTGTTTTTCATCATCATGGTGGTGATGGCAAAGGAGCTGACTACATAGCAAATCAGTGGAAGCACCGTATGGTGCAGCAGGTCTCCGGCCTGTTGCCAGAACCCCATGTCCGCAAAGTCCGGAGACGTCAGCCCGCAGAGCGGAAACCATTCCAGCCGAGCGCCCAGATACACCACCAGTACGGCGCCCAAAGCAAATCCAGGCACGGAGTATCCCAGGAAAATCAGGACGGAAGAGATGTTGTCCACCAGGCTTTTATGGCGGATGGCCTTTACTACCCCAAGGGGAATGCAGACGGAGTAGGTAATAATGGCGCTCAGGATGCCGAAGTACAGGGAAACGGGAATGCGTTCCTTGATCATGTCCCATACGGGTTCATTGTACTTAAACGAATTGCCCATAGTGCCCTGGAGCAGCCCGTCAAAACTGGTCTTGTACATAACGGCCCGCCACGCATAGCCCCGGGCCTTGTCGCGGACGGCCTCCGTATTATCCGTCTGCCTCATGCGGCGCGCCCAGCGTTCGGCGCGGTCCATGGGGGATTCTATATCCACGGTCCAGCCTTCTGAAGAGGCTTTCCGGGACGGCGTGCCGGAAAAGAAAGCATCTTTCACGCTGCCGGAATCCTTGTCCTGGCGAACGACGACGACTTGTTCTCCTGTTTCATTCAGGTTGATCCGTGTATGCGTATCGGAAATACCGGAATATTCATCCTCCTTGTCTTCCTCTCCCGCTCCGCCGATTTCTCCGAATTCCTCACGGGAAATGAAAATCTTTTTGGGCAGGACGCCCAGCCATTGCAGATAAGCCGTGATGATAGGCTCCTGCAGGCTGTACTGTTCTTCCAGCCGCTCCATATCCGCTTCACTCAGGTTATTGTCGCCGCGCTGGGAGCCGGCTTTCTGTCCGGACAGGGCGCTCATGCTTTGCTGCTGCATCATCTGCTCAATGGGACCTCCCGGAACAAAACGGGTTATGCAAAAGACGAGAAACGTAACCCCCAGAAGCGTCAAGGGCATGAGAAGGAGTCGTCTGATGATATAGGTCTTCATTCGTCGCGCTGAACTCTACCGGTTTGTGGAAGGTGAGGCAAGTAGCAATACAAATTTGTGAGCCTTTGCTAACATGAAGCATGGCCCTGTTCTTCTTAAGATGAAAGGGAAACAATAAAATACGGCAAATTCCCATTCATCTTCCTGAATGGCCTTTCGAGAGGCGGGGAATATTACATTCCTTCTCCCAGCCGGCGCGCCAGCATGTCCGGAAGGCCGGCAGCCAGAATGCGTCTTTGGGCCTCCTCTACATCGTATTCCACGCGGCGCTGGTAGTACACCATGCTGTCTTCGTCAAAAACGCCGTAGGCGGCGCGGGGATCGCCGTCTCTGGGCTGGCCCACGGAACCCACATTAATCAGATATTTGTTAGTTTTAAGAAGCTGAATATCCCCGGATTCATATTCATGGATGCTTCCTTCATGGCGGATAAATGTGCGGGGAACGTGCGTGTGTCCGTTAAAGCACAGGAATTGATTGTCACGCAGCATATTGACGCTGTGGGTGGCCGTATCTACATTCGTGACATAAGCCCAGGAGTTTGGTTTGTCCTGTGTGGCGTGCACCAGAACGATTTCATTAGGGAGAATGCGCTGGAAAGGAGCGCGGCGAAGCCACTTTTTCTGTTCTTCGGAAAGTTGCTGCCGCGTCCACATCAGGGCATTATACGCCACAGGGTTCATTCCCGTCGGATTGTTTTCTCTAATGGCTTCCTCATCATGATTGCCGCGCACGGTGGGAATCTGGAGGCTGCGGATGAATTCAAGGCATTCGGACGGATTAGCGTTATAGCCCACAACATCTCCCAGGCAGTAAACGGCGTTGCACTGAAGCTGTTCTATATCTTTCATTACTGCTTCCAGAGCGGGCAGATTGGCATGGATGTCACTAATCAGGGCTATTCTACTCATGGTATTGCAAGCAAAGAGCATAGCACTTTGGGCAGGTTTTGCCAAGCGCGTTTGCTCACAGGAAATCATGGTTGTGGCACAGGGTCCCGTCCCTCCCATGTACCCTTATTTGCGTCTGTTTACTTTACTCGCCTTTTGCCGGAGGCAAGGATTCCAGGGCTTCTCTCAGCCCGTCTACCGGATACTTCAGGGAATTGGCCAGATGGCTGGTCATCAGGTCACGGGCGATCTCATCCGTAGGAAACAGTTCCCGGAAGGGAATGCGCTCCTTTTCCGGTATGTTCAGCCTGTTTTCCAGAACAAAAATATTACTCACCAGGCTGGGGGTCCTGTTGCGGGGATCCTTGAATAACTCCCGGCCCAGTTCCAGAGCTTCTTTGGATTTGGAAGGAACACGGACGAGCGCATAAAATTCTTTGCGGGCCGTAAGGGGAGGCGCTCCCAAATCCCGTGCCTTGCGGTAGGCTTCCGCCGCCTTTTCAAAGTCCGGCTGCCGGTAGGTATCGCTGTACATGTTGCCCAGCAGGGATTGAAGGTACCAGCTGTCAGGATTGGCGTTGATGCCTTTTTCCAGGAAGCGGCGCCCCTTTTGAATGTATTTGCGGAAGCCTTCCCGGCGTTCCATGGGAGAAAGACGTTTATTGTCCAGATAACTGGAGGAAGCGTTATTGCCCAAATGCCACGATCCGTTGTCCCAGTAGAAATCGGAGTGAGGAGCGAGAGCAGTAACCTGGTTGTAGCGGCGTTCCAGGTTGGCCCAGTCGGAAATCAGGAAACAGTCGAAAGCTTCCATGCTCAGCACGGCCGCCACCAGGGAGCGGAGCCCTCCCAGGGAGACCATGGCGAGTTGTTGTTCCAGATAATCGGAAGAGGAAAACTCTGCCGGATTATCCAGCAGCCCCGCCGCCTTTTCCTGTTCCAGAATATGATTCTGCAAAGGCAGGCGGATCATGCCGAAGCCCAGCAGGGCAATGATGAAAATGACGATGGTCTTCAGCATAGTTTTACAAAATTTGAGAAAGCTATTGTTCTTCAGAAAGGCATAGCTCCTTGATACCTATTTCTTTTAAATAAGAATAAATACCATCATAAAAGGAGGACTGACGAGTCAAATCTTCGTCACATCCTTTTGGAATGAAAATAACAAACCCTTGGCGTGCTCGTGTTAATAAAACACGGTAAGTATTTTTAAGATAGATTTGTGCATCTTTTTTATGAACTTTTTTCCAACTAGAACCTTTAAAATTATAGGCTTTAAAATGTCCTTTTTCTATACGATAGTCTGCATCCCATGCAACGATTGCCCAATCAATTTCAAGACCTTGAATATCAAATTCAGTTGCCGTTTCTTCTAGGAAGAAGGAAGAGCGTACATCTTCTTTATCGTTTAAAAACCAATTTTCTGCATGAATACTGTTCTGTACCCAAATACCAAATTGGCGTAGACGTTTGGCACCTGAACTAGAAATGAGCCCATAACGTTCTGTACCTCGGGATTTATTTTGTACCCATTGTTTGGCTTTTTCTAGGCTACGCGTAATTACAATAGGATAATTAATTGAGAGCGCTGGATAGAGTTGTTGAGCTACTGGTAAGTTTTCGTCCAATAGAGATTTTACAAACGCTGAAACTTTTTCATTCCGGAAAGAACGAAGTGAGACAGAAAGATGAAGGCTTTTTTCCTGATAAAGATGTAATCCTGTAAAGAGAGATTCAAGTGACTTTCCTCGCGTATATTCTACATCAGAGATTTGAGGGGACACATAAACATTCCAATGGGGGAAATGGTTTCTTAGTGCATCAAACCAAGCTAAAAGGCCAGCTTCTCCAGTATGTATTTCTTGGCCACCTCCAATTAGACAAATGATTACAGCCCAATCTTGATGACGATCCATTACACTAATGAGAAATTCAGGTTCAGACATGTTCCAGGAGGGAACATGTCGTTTTAACATAAATTTAGCTGTTTGCTCTTTTGTCCAAGCACGTTGTGCTTCGTCAAAAATAGTTACTTTTTCCGCAGGAATTTGTTCGGAAGGAGGTAGATAAGTATCACGAAAATGATGGATATTTTGAATAAAGGCAGCAACTTTTCTTTTAGATGTTGTTTTTGTTATTTCTCCTTTACAGCGTTTAATTTCATCTCGTACTAGAGCTTCTCGCAGGACAGCAACCAAAGGACCATTACCGGAAAGAAAGACTGCATGTTCTTGTTTATCGTATTGATGCCGTTCATTTGCAATATTAAGGCCTACCAACGTTTTTCCGGCACCAGGTACGCCAGTAACAAAACAAATGGATTTTTGATGATGCTGTTTACTTTGTTCAATAATACGGTTTAGTACCTTTGTTGTGAGACTAAGATTGTAAGCTCCGGCACTACTACGTGAAATTTCTTTGACGCCATGTCCACGATAGAGCGCTTGAGCTGCTTCAATAATCGTTGGAGCGGGCATGTATGGTGAAGTTAACCATTGTCCAAAATGGAATTCGTCATCACGCAGAGTGCTAGTGAGTTTTGTTAAAATAGGACCTAAGGTATTATCATTGCAGAGGATAGGGAGATAAACTCCATCTGGATTCATTAAAAGTTGATAATCTTTAGAAGGAGCATGAGTGCAAACTACCAGAGGAACAATTTTCTTTTGAAAACTTTCTTGATGGAAATTTTTTAATGCTAGTGCATAATCTACAACCTGATCAGTAGCATGTCTTGGATAAGATGATTCTCCTACTTTAAATTCAAGGATATAGAGAATACCAGCACAAGCGATGACGACATCTATTCGCTCTCCGATGCGAGGAATAGTGTATTCAAGGGCTATGGATCCATCGGGAACACTTTTAAGAACGCGTTGGAGTAATCTAATTTCGTGAACAAAAGAATTACGTGAATTTTGATCTAAAGGAAATGGGGTATGGAGAGCAATTTGCCCTAAAATTTCTTCTAGAGTTTGGGTGCAAAAAGATTGTAGGTCATTGGAATAATAAGACCTTTGTATCATCTTGGTTTATTAAATAGAATCAGAATGATTATTCATGTTCAGGCGCTTGCGGATGGCCTTGTCCAGAAGTTCCCATTCCGGCACGGAGGCTCCGGCTTGCCGGGCCTTGGAGAGAGGGTCTCCCCAGATAGCCGTGTATTCGACGGGGCGGCCTTCGTTGTAGTCCACGGCGCTGGACGGAATGAAAGCCCCCATGGTTTCCGTACGGGAAAGGTGGAATTCAACCAAATCTTCCGGCAGGGCATAGCCGCGGGCTTTGGCTGCCTGCACCACTTCCTCCATGATGCGGCGCGCCCGCATGACGTTTTCCGGGTTTTGGTAAAGTTCCGCAATGCTGATGCCTCCTAGAGCAAGGCAAAGTCCGTTAAACGGGATGTTCCAGACGAGTTTGTACCACTGGATTTGCTCTGCGGCGTCAAAGGCGCGCGTTTTGATGCCGGCATTGGCAAACAGCTCGGAGAGTTCCCTGGCTTTTTCAGTCCCTTCCGGAGTGGGGATGAAGGGGGCAAACTGGATGTTGCCCCCTTCCAGATGGTTGACATGGCCCGGTTTTTCCCGCATGGCGCAGATGAAGCACAGGCCCACATAGATACGGTCCGCCGGGATGATGCGGGCAATTTCCTCCGCATTCCCCATGCCGTTCTGAAGTGTAACAACAGTCGTATCCGGTCCCATCAACGGGGGAAGGGCTCTGGAAAATCCGGCGTTTGCCGTGCTTTTCCATGCAACTACAACGAGATCTACCGGACCGACTTCCTCCGTATCCCGGTAAACGTTGATGTGAGGCAGAGAGATGTCCCCATGCAGGCTTTTCACCTGAAGGCCGTGTTCTTTCAGATAGCCGTATTCCGAACGTACGATGAAGGATACGTCCTGGCCAGATTCCTGGAGCCTGGCTCCGTAATAGCAGCCCAGGGCTCCGGCTCCCAGAATGGCGATTTTCATGGCGTGCAGCGCGTTTGGCGATATTTTTCAGAGCCCCTGGACGTTGCCCTTGTCGTCCAGATAGATGTGCATGGCGTTCGGTGAGACGGGAAGGGCGGGCATGCGCATGATTTCCCCGCAGAGGGCCACCAGGAAGCCGGCTCCGTTGGCGATTTCAAAGTCGCGCACGGTGATGGTGAAGCCGGTGGGGCGTCCTCGTAGGCGTCCGTTGTCGGAAAGCGAGTTCTGGGTTTTTGCCATGCAGACGGGAAGGTCCGTCAGGCGGCTGGCTTCAAACTGGGCCAGTTTCTTTTTGGCGGCGGCCGTCAATTCCACACCGTCCGCCCCGTAAATGTTGCGGGCAATGATGTTGAGTTTTTCTTCCACCGGCAGGGCGGATTCATAGAGAGGCTTGAAGGGAGCGGAGTGTTTGTCCGCAGCTTCCACTACCATTTGGGCCAGGTCTTTTCCTCCTTCTCCTCCCTGGGAGAAGATGTCCGCAATGGCGCAGGGAATACCGCGTTCCGCACAGTGTTTCACGATGGCGTCCAGTTCTTCCCGGGAGTCGTCAAAGAATTTGTTGACGGCAACCACGACGGGGCGTTTGTAGTGGGCGGCAGCGTCCAGATGCGCATCCAGGTTGGCAAGGCCTTTTTTCAACGCGTCCACGTCCGTGTTTTTCAGATCCGCCAGGGCAGTGCCCCCGTGCATCTTCAGCGCGCGCGCCGTAGCTACGATGACAATGGCCGCCGGATCCAGTCCGGACTGGCGGCATTTGATATCCAGGAATTTCTCTGCACCCAGGTCAAACGCGAATCCGGCTTCCGTGACGGCATAGTCCCCAAAATGCAGGGCCATCCTGGTGGCCAGCACGGAGTTGCAGCCGTGGGCAATGTTGGCAAACGGGCCGCCGTGCAGGAAACAGGGCACTCCTTCCACGGATTGAACCAGATTGGGCATCAGGGCGTCTTTCAGCAGGGCCATGACGGAACCGGTAATGCCCAGTTCCCTTGCGAACACGGGTTTGTCATCCGTGGTGAATCCGATCACGATGCGGTTGATGCGTTCCTCCATATCCTTGTAGGAAGTGGCAAGGCACAGGCACGCCATGATTTCCGAAGCCGGGGTGATATCGAAGCCTGTTTCCCGGGGGAACCCCTGTTTGTTGAGCCCCACGATGATGGAACGCAGGGAACGGTCGTTCATGTCCATGACCCGCTTCCATATGACTTTGCGTTCGTCAATGTTCAGCGTGTGGAAGAACATGGCGTTGTCAATGATGGCGCTGATGAGGTTGTGGGCGGATGTGATGGCGTGGAAGTCCCCTGTGAAATGCATGTTGATTTCCTCTGCCGGCGTCAGGGAGCTTTTGCCGCCTCCGGTAGCTCCGCCCTTGCGGCCGAACACCGGCCCCATGGAAGGTTGCCGGAGCGCCAGGCAGACTTTTTTGCCGATGGCCTGCAATCCCTGCGCCAAGCCGATGGAAACGGTTGTTTTGCCTTCTCCGGAGGGAGTGGGAGTGATGGCGGATACCAGGATGAGTTTGCCGGGGGCTGCCGGCCTGTCCAATACGTCCAGAGAAATTTTGGCCTTGTTGCGGCCGAAGGGGATGACGTCTTTTTCATCGACGCCCAGCTTGTTGATACAGTCGGAGAATGCAGGTGTAGCCATGCGCACATGATGACGGAAGCCCCCTCTTTTGGCAAGAAGGTTCATGGGCATTCCGGGCCGGATGAATCAATGAGGCGGCAAGAACCGTCTTCTGCCTGTTCCGCGGCTTTCCTTGGATGACCCGCGCAACTCCGGGAAAATATCCTGAAATGCCCGTGATGGCAGGTTGTGCTAAGACGGGGTAAGAATCAGGGGTGCGCTTTCTGTTTCCCTTCAGCCAGCACGGGACGGTAATGGCCCGTGATGGTGTGGGAGAACAGAAAGTCTTCTTCCTGCGTTCCGGAGCCGACATTATGAATGATCAGCGGCGTTCCTTCCTTCGTTTTCCGGTCGGAAACGATGCCAATGTGGGGAATACTATCGGACAGGTTCCATGTAACCAGGTCACCGGGCTTGTAGTGCGCCGCGTTTTCCGTAATGGGAACGGCCCAGCCTTTTCTGGCAAAGAAGGTACGAAGATTAGGGACCCGGCGGTGGTCAATGCTGCGGTCCGTCGTTTTCAACCCCCATATTTTAGGGTATTTGGAAAAGTGGGCCTTCATGTCCTCATGCACGGCTTTTTGAAGGTCCAGGCCGAAAGCCCTCATGGCGCGGATGACTACGTCCGTGCATACTCCCGTTTCGAGGGGAACATCCCCGTTGGGGTAGGGGATGGATTGATAGTCTCCATTGTAGGAAACCGTCACTCCTACCTGTTCACGCGCCTTGGCGGCCAACGCGGCGTTGTCCGCCATCAGGCATGCGGAGCAGGAAAGAAACAGGAAGGAGAGAAGGGCTGCCGGTTTCATGGGGCAGACGGGGAGGAAAGAGATGGAAAATCAGACGAAGCTGGCAAAGCCGATGTCCGGCCGGCGCTGCATGCCGTCAAATTGAATCTTTTTAATTTCGTTGTGGGCGCGCTGGCGCGCTTCGGAGAGAGTGTCCCCCTGTGCCACGACGGCCAGGACGCGGCCTCCGTTGGTTTCATAACAGTTTTTGTCCGCATTCCATTTGGTGCCGGCGTGGTAAACGGAAGCATTTGAAATATCGTCCAGTCCCTGAATAGCGTCGCCGGAATGGGAGGTCTCCGGATATCCTTTGGAGGCCAGCACGCAACAGACGCTCCAGCCGTTTTGGAAGGAAATTTCTTCCGGTGTAAATTCTCCCTTGGCCCCATGCAGGCAGAAGGAGGCCAAGTCTCCGGAGAGCAGGGGCATGACAGCCTGGCATTCCGGATCGCCGAAGCGGCAGTTGTATTCAATGACTTTGGGGCCGTTTGGGGTCAGCATCAGGCCGAAGTACAGGAACCCCCGGTAGGGCAGTCCGTCTTTTTTCAGCCCGGCTACCGTCGGGGCCACGATTTCCTTTTCAATGCGTTCCAGCATTTCCGGCTCCACCAGCCGGCGGGAGGCCACCGCTCCCATGCCGCCTGTGTTGGGGCCTGCATCGCCTTCCTTGAGGCGCTTGTAGTCCCGTGCCGGGCAGAGAATAAGGTAATGGTCGTCCACCAGAGCGCCGAAGATGGAGACTTCCGGCCCGGTAAGAAATTCTTCCACCAGCAGCCGCCCTTCACCAAAGCGCCTGTCCGTAAATACTTCTTTCAGGAAAGAGTCGGCTTCTTCCTTGCTCATGCAGACGGCTACGCCCTTTCCGGCGGCCAGGCCATCAAATTTCAGCACGGTGGGATAGGTGTTTCCGATGAATTGCCGGGCTTCCTCCAATGTGGCCGCTACGCGGGCCTGCCCGGTAGGGATGTTGTGGCGGAGCAGAAAGTCCTTGGCAAATTCTTTGCTGGCTTCCAGCTGGGCGCTTTCTTTTACCGGTCCCCAGCAGGGGATGCCCGCACGGGTGCAGGCATTGGCCAAGCCTTCATCCTTGACCAGATAGCTTTCCTCTCCGGCAACGCAGAGATCCATTTTATTGGAAACCATCCAGTCGATCAGCGAGGGGAGATCCTTGGCCGGGATGGGGGTAGCCAGACGGTTGATGGCGTCACTCCCCGGGAAACAGAACATTTCCGGTGCGGAGGGAGATTCCTTGAGCGCCTTGACCAGTGCATGTTCACGTCCACCTTTTCCAATAACGGCTATTTTCATACGCCGCCAGTATGCCGGGACGGACTGGTTTTGCCAAGCTGAAATGAACGGTGAGGCTTTTCCTTTTGTCCGTTGTTCCCGTGCTTTTTCTCCATTGCCGGGAATGGGGCTGTATCTCTTTTTCCCTTCACAGCACGGCGTTGCCGTTTGTTCATGGGGAAGGTAATGATAAAAAGACCGCCTGACCCGGAGGAAAGGCGGCCTGTAAAAAGAAAAGGAGGTATTTGCGTTTAGAACGGGATTTCGTCGTCCATGTCTCCAAAGTCGTTGGACGGCTGATTGGAGGAGGGCATGGGGGGCGGGTTGTAGTTCTGGGCCGGGCGGGATTGTCCGTAGTTATTGGAACGGGGAGCATTCTGGTACTGCTGGCGCGGTGCTCCGCCCATATCGCCGCCTTCACCGCCGCGTGGGAAGAGCTGGATGTTTTCTCCAATCACGCGCAGCTTGGTGCGTTTCTGCCCGGAGGCCTTGTCTTCCCAGGAATCCAGTTGCAGGCGTCCTTCCACAAAGACTCCGCGGCCCTTGCTGAGATAGTTGCCGGCGACTTCCGCCTGGCGGTTCCAAAGGGTAACGTCCACGAAAGTGGTTTCTTCCTGGCGTTCGCTGTTGTCGCCTGCGTAGTAACGGTTGATGGCAAGGCGAATGTCCGTAACGGCGGTTCCTTTGGGAGTGTAGCGCAGTTCGGGATCAGCGGTAAGGTTGCCCATTAAGAAGACTTTGTTGAGATTGGCCATATAAGATGGGTGTTAACGAGGTGTATGGTATATAAGATAAGGGCCTTGCCGTTTATGGCAAGGCATGTGTTTGGTCGCTAGCAAGTATGATCCTGCACATGGTTTTGTGCAATACTAAATTACGGAATCGTCCTTCATCATGTCTCCTTTCTACATTGCATTCGTCATGGAACCGTGAAAACTTTACCTCCATGAGTTTCAGGCAACGGCGGCGAAACGGACTGTTCCGGGTTTCCTGGAGCACATGCCTGTTGCTGTCTGTGCTGGCGCACCTGTTTTTGCTGGCGGGGAGCTGTCTGGTTCCTGAAGAATGGCTGGCTTCCCCACGTCCGGCTGAAGCGGAGCGGAGGAAAGTGGCTGTAAGCGCGCGCATGGTAAAGAAAGTGGAACCTCAACAGGAGGGCCGGAAACAAGAGCCCGCGGAATATCTGCCTGCCGTCGTGAAGACCAATGAGGAGCAGGAAAGCGCCACCAGGCCGGAAGCTCCCAAATTCCAAAGCGACAGAAACACGCGGGCGGAAGGAGGCCGGAAGGATCCGGACGGCGACAGGGACATGCCCGCCCAGGATGGCGTGGAACGGGAAAACGGAGAGATTGTCCTTTTTAACCAGGAAAGGCAGGATGGGGATTTAAGCCATGAACGGGACGGCAACAAAAATGCCTCCCCCGGAGCTTCCTCCAATGTTCCTTACCAGCCTCTGGAACCGTCCATGCCGTCTTCCGGTCATCCCGATTCCCTGGCCCGTTCTACCGTCAAAAAGGGTATTCCAGGCAAATCGGAAGAGGAAAAAACGGCCCAGCAAAACGTCCGTCATACACAGGAGAGGGCCATGCAGCTTCCCCATGCGGTAGTGTTGCCCAGACCCGGAGATTCGGAGAAGCCGGACCCGCTTGAGGAACTGGCCAGGAGCATCGCGAAAGGAGCGGACAATCCTCCCCTGAATCTTCCTGATCTGGGTTTGGTGCCCAATACGAAACCGGTTCAGAAACAGCCCCTGTATGATCCCATGTTTAATGCGGAAAGCCAGCCCGGCTTCAAGACTCATGAGAGGAAGACCAGGCAGACCGGCAAATTCAGCTTTGGCCGCCGTCCGACATTGGATGTGGAAGCTACGCCTATGGGAACGTACCAGGCGATCATTTACCGGGCCATCGGGGAACAGTGGTACCGTCAGTGCGATTTGAACCGCGACCTGATTGTTACCGGAACCGTGCGCATCCGCATCCTGATTAACAAGAATGGCAAGGTTTCCTCCATGAGGCAGACTTCCCGCGTGGGAGCCAGCGAGGTGCAGAAGTCCTTTACCTTTCTTGCCATCAAACTCGCCAGGCTTCCTGCGATGCCTCCGGAGGTCAGGAATATGGTTGTGGGGGATTCTTTGGAAATGTATTTCGATTTCAATTTTTAACAACCTACCATTCTACAACAAATACCATTCACAGATATATGATGATGAACTTGATTAAGGACTGCATTACATTCTTCCAGGCAGGCGGCGTTTTCATGTACCCGCTGGCGGCCTGTTCCGTTCTTCTTATTGCGGCCGTTATTTACCGCATGTTCAATATGAAGAAGAGTTTTATTTGCCCTGCCGCGCTGACCAGGGCCGTGGAGCAGTACACCCGCGGCGCCGTGGAGCGCAATGAATTGGAGAGAATTGCCGCGGACTCGGATTCCGTGGAGGGCCGCCTGGTGCTGGATGCGTTGAATTCCCCGCTGGAGGATGAAGCCTCCCTGAAGGAGATGATCCAGGTGAAAGCCCGCAAGGAATTCGTAACGCTTCAGGCGGGCCTGCCCCTGCTGGACATGATTGTGATGATCGCCCCCATGTTCGGCATCCTGGGAACCGCCAGCGGCCTGGTGCAGATTTTCAGCGTTTTCGGAATGGATGATAGTCACGGCATGATCGCTCAGGGGATTGCCCAGGCGCTGAATACAACGATTGCCGGGCTCGCCATCGCCACTCCGGCCGTGATTGCCCATGTTTATTATTCCCGCAAGTTGGAGCGCATTTCCGCCTCCATGGAAGTTTTGCTGACGGGACTGGTTTCCTTCCGCTGCCATCATTCCCAACGCTGACAAGGCCATGCAGTTTTACCGCAAGAAAGCAAGGAGCATGGGGGTACCCATCGTCCCTATGATTGACATATTGACCATTCTGCTGATTTTTTTCATTGTCCATACGCAGTGGAAGAAGCCGCAGTCCCTGCTTCAAATAGATGTACCCGGTGCGGAATTCATGGAAGGGGAGCCTTCTTCTGAACAGAGGGCCGTTCTGGCCGTGACGGGGACATCCGCCATTTCCCTGGATGGAAGGCTGGTGGAGATGAATGAACTGGCTGTTGTCCTGGAGGCCTTGAAAAAGGAAAATCCGGGCGTCAAATTGCAACTTGACGTGGATAAAAAAGCAGAGTTCGGCGTCATTGTCGGCATTTGGGATGCGCTGACGTCTGTGGGTATTGACGCAGGGGAGGTTCCTGCCAGAATAGAAATCAACAAGTCCGGCGCACGGTAAGCGCCTTAACAATATATTATCCCCCCTCCCGATGTTATTGGAAATAGCGCAGTATGGAAATCCGGTATTGAAGGAAAAATGCCGCCCCGTAGAACATTTTGACGACAGCCTGAAAACGCTGGCGGAGAACATGCTGGAAACCATGTACGCCGCAGAGGGCATCGGCCTGGCAGCTCCCCAGGTGAGCATTCCCATGCAACTGGTGGTGATTGATATCCCGAAGGAGGAAGAGTCCGTCACCTGGCTTAAAGTGAACGGAGAGGACAAGGAACTTTCCGACATTATGCCCTTGATGTTTACCAATCCCGTTCTGGAACCTTACGGCCCCATGCATCCTTTTCATGAAGGCTGCCTGAGCGTGATGAAGATACGCGCTTCCGTCGTGAGGCCGGACTTTGTCAAGGCTACGGTGCTTCTGATTGACGGAAGAGAAATAACGATTGACTGCAACGGCCTTCTGGCCAGATGCCTGCAGCATGAATGCGACCATTTGAACGGCATCCTTTTTGTGGAGCGCGTTTCTTCCGCACAGAAGATTACCCTGCGCAACAAATTGAAGCGTCTGGCGTTGGGATATTAAACTTTCCCGTGAACCTCCTCAGGCCTTTATGGCATCCAAAAGAGGCGGCCAGGGAAGACCGCATTCCGGGACCACACAATTTCTGCAACCGGGAATCATCCTATGATGTTTCCGGCAAACAGGCTGCAATCCACCCGGATTTTCAGTATTCGGGGAAAAGAGGTCAGGACGCTTTTCCCTGATTTGGCTGAACCGTTTTCCCGGATTCCCTTTTGACGCGTATTTGCAGATCCGCCAAGGCGTTCATGTAGTAGATATATGCGTCAAAGGCGGATGCATACGGCGTGAAGGAGTTTTCCTTCTGCATGTAGTGGAAGTGGTCCGCACTTTGAAGTTTGCGCCAAACGTGGGTGAGATCCTTGTCATGGGCCGCCTTGACCGGTTTTTCCAGACGGTAGATTTTGCGGAGGGCTTCATCCTGCATGACGTTTCCGTTCCAATGGGACATGGTTCCAAAAGTGGAGCAGGTCATTTCCTGGGTGCATTCACAGACGGAAACGGGTTTGATTTCCCGCGCCACTTCGGACGGAGTCATGAACCGGTTGCCGGCGTCTACGCAGGCAAGAATCATCGTCCGCCAGAATTCGAAGACGCCTGTAGCGTCAGACTGGCGTTCACCCAGCGTTTCATAATCCATGGACAGGGTAGTGACGCTTCCCTGCTGGTGCGTCAACCAATCCGCGAACGTAGTGGGGGAAAGAGGGTATTCCGACCATTCCGGATCAGTCCGCATGATTGCCAGGTCATTGGAGAGTTCCCGGTTGCGGAAGATGGTGGTGGTGTTATACACCCAGGGGGCCAGGAAGACTTCATTGCTGGTGAATCCCTTGAGCATGGCCGGGTTGCCGTCCGCCATGATGCCTTTGAAGCCGAGCGTTTCCGCCTGCGCCGCAATGGCATTGGAGTACAGCATGCCGGTATTCATCAGGACGTCCGATTCCTGATGAAAGAGTTTTTTGACGAGTTCCCGGTGTTCTTCAATCTGTTCGGCAAATTCCTGAGGAGAGTAAACGGAGGCCAGGGAGTTGTAGTAAGGCATTGCCAGAAAGTCCACACAGCCGGTTTCCGCCAGATCCTTGAAAGCGGCAATCAGATCCGGCCTGTGGTACAGGGCCTGTTCCAAAATGACTCCGCTGAGCGCCAGCCCAAAACGGAATTTACCCCCGGTTAGTTCAATAAGCTGTTTCATCAGCCGGGTTGCCGGGAAGTAACAGCGTTCCGCCACCGTGCTGAGCACGCGGGCATTCAGATCATCATCTTCATAAAAGGCGTGTTCTCCAATTTTGAAGAAGTCATAATGAATCAGCCGGTTGGGCTGATGAGCCACGAAAGTGAGGGAAATGTTGCTCATGGACGGAGGGGGGGGAGAGGGCTGAGAGTTATTAAATAGGGTAAAAAGGCGTTTTTAGCGGTTCAGCACATGTTCATAGACCCGGATGACCTTGTCCGCGGCGGCGTCCCAGGTGGAGGCTTTGATGTCCTCCGTGCTCTGTTCCACTACTTTCCGGTACAGTTCCTCATCCGTACAGAGATGGACGATATGCTCCGCCATCTTGTTGACGTCCCAGAAGTCCGCTTTCAGGGCTCCCTTCATGACTTCCGCTACGCCGGACTGCTTGGAAATCACGGCGGGGATGTTGAATTGGGCCGCTTCCAGCGCAGAAAGGCCGAATGGCTCCGATACGGAAGGCATGCAGTAGATGTCCGTGATGGAGAGGAGTTCATTGACTTTGTCCTTGTTCAGGAAACCGGTGAAGTGGAATTTGTCGCCCACGCCCTTGAAAGCTCCGGATTCAATCAACTGGCGGAGTTTTTCTCCCGTGCCGGCCATAACGAAGCGTACGTCGTCCGTTTGTTCCAGAACCTTGGCGGCAATCTGAAGGAAGAATCCCGGGCCTTTCTGCGCCGTCAGGCGCCCCAGGAACAGCACGAGTTTTTCCGGGAATTTCTTCTTGCCTTTGAAAACTTTGACCGGATCCGCTCCGTTGTGAATGGGAAATATCTTATGTGGGTCAATGGCATAGTGCCCGCTGGCAATGGTCCCCGTGTATTTGCTGACCGGGATAACGGCATCCGCCTGTTCCATGCCGAATTTTTCAATGTCGTAAATCCAGCCGCGGGCATCCGCTCCGGCCCGGTCAAACTGGGAAGCGTGCAGATGCACCACCAGGGGCTTGCCCGTGGCTTTTTTCACTTCCACGCCAGCCAGGTAGGTCAGCCAGTCGTGGGCGTGGATAATGTCAAAATCCTGCTGGAGGGCGACTTTTACCGCTATTTTTGAGAATTGAATGACTTTCAGGGCCAGATCTCCGGCGTAGAGGTCTTCCTTGTTTCTGAACAGCTGGAGGTCGGCTTCATGAGTTTTGGAGAAGGTGATGCGGCCTTCCTTGGTGAATTTCACTACTCCAGAGCTTCCTTCCACGGTAGTATAGGGATCCAGTTCAATGGGGGCGTGCTCCACCAAGGCGAAGCTGTCATAGGAATATTTCCGGTCCACTTGTTCCACTTCCCGGTAGGAGACGTTATTGAGACCGGT
The DNA here is from genome assembly GCF_002493465.1 of Akkermansia sp. UBA7090. Lineage (NCBI taxonomy): Bacteria > Pseudomonadati > Verrucomicrobiota > Verrucomicrobiia > Verrucomicrobiales > Akkermansiaceae > Akkermansia > Akkermansia sp. UBA7090. The sequence continues at coordinate 79,757 of NZ_DKYW01000004.1, read as the reverse complement.
GAGCTGGAATCCGTCAAAAAGAACGGAAGGATCGGCCTTGGGAACGATTACCCTTAAATCCACTTTTTTTGCCAGCGCCTTGGAAAGACCCAGGCAGGCAATGCCCAGCCCTCCGTTAACCAGGGGCGGGAATTCCCATCCTAATGTAAGAACTCGAATTGTGCTCATCGGTTGATGTGGTTTGTCGGTGTCGGGAAGGGTACGGACTCGTGCCGTGTTGTGCACCAACGCAATAAAACCAGATTTTTCATGTTCGGTCTAGATTATTATGAATAATTTTACTCTAATAATGAAAAGAAAAGCGCTGCATTAGTTCAATCTTGCGTTCGTCATGAAATTAATTTAGTCTGGACTGAACGCTTTTGATTCTCTCTTCCGCCCGGCTTCGATGTGCACCGTGTCCAACATCCCTGAACGACGAAAAAAACCTCCTCTCCGGGGGCGTTTCGTCAAATGGGAGTACACGAATGCGGTTTCCAAAATAACTCTCAGCGTGTGTCTTGCTGATGCCGGAATTGTTCGCGTAACGTACTTCCCCGGGGCAGTGCCGGAAGATGAGCCAAGTTATGCCGTCAGCCCGGGTTATTCCGCCCCGGGAGCGGAAATCCGTGAGTATGACGAGTCCGGAGCGCATGTCGTTGAAACGTCCCTGCTTCGCATCCGCATCCGCCCGGAAGAGCAAAAGGTGGATTTTTACGATATTGCCACGGATGAGCCCCTGCTGACGGATGAGGGCGGCTTTGGCCGGGAGAGCAAGGACTGGACCGGAGACGCCCGGGTATGGATACGGAAAAATCTTCAGGAAACGGAGCATTTTTTCGGGCTTGGAGACAAGCCGTGCGCCTTGAACCTGAGAGGCAAGTATTTCTCCATGTGGGGAGCGGACCATTATGATTTTCATGAGGAATCGGATCCCCTTTACAAAAGTATTCCCTTTTTCCTCAGTTTGCGGGAGAGGAAGGCGTACGGCCTGCTGTTTGACAACACGTGCCGTTCGTTCTTCGACTTCGGCTCTGCGGATGAAAAGGTTCTTTCTTTCGGGGCCTCCGGAGGCCTGATGAATTATTATTTCATTTACGACCGCAGCCCGCTGGACATCATCTCCGCTTATACGCGCCTTACCGGTACGCCTGAATTGCCGCCTTTGTGGGCGCTGGGGTACCACCAGTCCAAGTGGAGCTATTATCCGGACAAGGCCGTGTACAACCTGGTGGAACGCTTCCGGAGCCTGGGCATTCCGTGCGATGCCGTGCATCTGGACCATCATTACATGGAACGGAAGGAGGGGTTTACGTGGGACAGGCAGAATTTTCCCGACGCGGAAGGAATGGTCCGCGCCCTGGAGAAGGACGGTGTGAAGACGGTCCTGATTGTCAATCCCGGCGTGAAGGTCAACCCCGCCAATCCGGTCTGGAAAGAGGGGATGGAACGCAATTATTTCTGCCGCCGGTCGGAAGGCAATTTATTGTCGGAGGAAGTATGGCCGGGGCTTTGCAATTTCCCGGATTTTACGGCTCCGGCCGTACGCGGCTGGTGGGCGGGCCTGTTCAGCCGGGATATTGGGAAAATTGGCGTGCGAGGCCTCTGGAACGATATGAACGAACCTGTCGTTTTTCCGGACCGCACTTTCCCGATGGATACGCGGCATGAATATGACGGCATGCCCTGTTCCCATGAGAAGGCCCATAACATTTACGGGCAGTGCATGGCGGAAGCCTCCTGGCTGGGCATGAAGCGCCATGCTCCGGACCGGCGCCCTTTCCTGCTGTCCCGGTCCGGTTTTGCCGGGCTGCAGCGTTTTGCCGCCACATGGACAGGGGACAACCGGTCCAACTGGGAACATTTGAAGCTGGCCAATTTCCAGTGCCAGCGGCTTGCGGCTTCCGGCATTTCCTTCGCGGGAGCGGATGCGGGGGGATTCATGGGGCATCCCACGCCGGAATTATTTTGCCGCTGGATGCAGATGGCTTCTTTCCACGGTTTTTTCCGCAATCATTCCTCCGGGGAGTTCGGCGGTCAGGAACCATGGATGTTTGGACAGGAAGTCACCTCTTGCGTGAAAGCCGCCATAGAGGGCCGCTACCGCCTGCTTCCCTATATCTATACGCAGTTCCGCCGGTACGCGGAGACGGGCATGCCCGTGCTGCGCTCCCTGGCCCTGCAATGTTTTACCAACAAGGACACCTACTGGCGAGGGGCGGAGTACTTCTTCGGCGACCATCTGTACGTCGTTCCCATTCATGAGCCGCAGGAAGGCGGCCGGTTCCTCTACATTCCGGAGGGCGTCTGGTATTCCTATCACACGGACAGCCTGATGGAGGACACCGGAAAGGATGTCTGGGTGAAGTGCCCCCTTTCTTTCCTGCCCGTGTATGTCCGCGGAGGGGCGGTGATCCCCCATTGGCCGGTGCAGCAATATGCAGGGGAACTGCCTCGCCCGCCGCTGACGCTGGATGTATGGTGGGCGCCGGAAGGGGAGGTGGCCTCCCATTTGTATGAGGATGCAGGGGACGGGTATGCATACCGGAACGGGGAATGCGCCGTGCATGAGTTCCTTTACCGCGGCGGCTCCAATTCCCTGGAGCTGGACTGGAACTGCGAGGGAGATCCCTGTGCATTCCATGAGTCCGCAGAAGTGGTTTTGCACGGCTTGCCTGCGGGTATTTCCGTCAGCGCATGCATGGACGGCGTTCCTTGCCGCAGCGTAACGAGGGAAGGCCGGGTATGGAGGATACCGGTGAAGGATAAATTTGATGCGCTTTCCGTTTGCTGGACGACGGAATGATGTTTTTGCCGTTAAGGGCGGGAGGCGCCCGGCGGATTTGTCATGGAAGGCGGAAACTGCGCCTGACCGTATCCCTCTTCAGTTTCAGCTCCCGCCATTCATGCGTCAGGGTGGAGGATGCCACGACGCCACCCCCGGCGCAGAGGGAGAGCTTTTGCCCCTGCCAGTACAGGGAACGGATGCCTACCAGGCAGAAGAAGTCTCCGTCATCCAGAAACCCGAACGGAGCGCCGAAACGAAGCGGACAGCGCAGGCGAGAACGCCAGTCGTCCAGCTGGGCGAGCGTTTTCTCCGTGCGGGGCTGGGATCCCAGGGCGGGGGTGGGGTGGAGCAGCCGTATCCAGTGAGCCGGAGTGTGCTGTTCGTCCGATTCCAGCGTGAGGTAGGTGACGAAGTGGATCAGGGTGCCGAGGTTCAGCACGCTGCGGGCCGTTCTGGTGACGCTGCCGTAGGGGGACAGGCGGGAAAGAATGCTGCCCGCCACGATTTCATGCTCGCGGATTTCCTTGTCGTCGTTGATGAAAACCCCCACATCTTCCGGACGGGCCGTCCCTGCCAGGGCCATTGTCTCCAGGAGGCGGCCCTGCTGGCGGAACAGTGTTTCCGGAGTGGTTCCGCAGAATCCTTCCCGTTCCGTCCACCAGGCGTAGGGATAGTGGGACGGAGAGCTGTTAATGGCCCGCGGTATGAGTTCCCGGGGGGTGTGTGGCGGCTGCATTTCCCCGAACTGAGGCATCGCCGGAACGCTTTTCACCAATTGCCCGGTGGCGATTTGTTCCATTATTTCCGCAAAAACCTGCGCGTACGCGTCCGGAGACGGTTCCGACCACCGGATTTCCGGAGCGGGCGGCAGGAGGCTTTCCTCCGGTGAAAGAGAAAGAAGGGCTGACGGTATTTTCCATGGCCGCGGATCGTCCAGACGGAATGTATCAACATAAAAAGCGGGACCGGAATCCGGTGGTTCCGCCGATTCCCGGAAAGGCCCGGTTCCGAGCAGAAGGCCGCGGGAAGGGTGCTTGATCAGGGCTCCGGAAGTCAGCGTTTTTATGTCCATGCGCCATTCATGTTAAAATGCCATGGTCGGGAATTCCAGCTATTTGAATGTTTGTGAAAGTGCGGATGAAGCGGGGGTAACGGTTCCCATGGGCCTTTTCCCCGCCGCTGAAGGAGCAGGAGGGTGGCTTATCTTTCCCTGCCCGAAGGGAATTCCGCCTCTGTTTCCTGAAGCCGTGCGCCATGTCACGTGCGTTCCCCTTTTGAATTGACGGGAAAAAGCGCTCAAGTAAGCTTTAACGAGCTTGCGTCCCTATGCAGATGATGAACAGACCAGCACCAGCAGTTCCCTCCGCCGATATTCCGGTAGAGGCCATGCTGGCAGAGGTGCGGAAGCCGCCGGGGCCTGTCTGGTGGGGCGTGTTTCTCGCCAGCGCATTGCTGGCGGCGTGGGGCATCGGGTGGAGTTCCTGGCGCATTGCAGCAGAGGGGGCAGGCGTGCTGGGGGTGAATAATAACGTGGTATGGGGGCTGGACATTGTGCATTTTGTTTTCTGGATAGGCCTGGGGCATGCGGGCACCCTGATTTCCGCCGTCCTGCTGCTGACGCGCCAGTCATGGAGAAGCCCGATTGCGCGCGGAGCGGAACAGATGACCCTGTGCGCGGTCATCTGCGCTGCCGTCTTCCCTGTAGTGCACGTAGGGCGTGTCTGGATGGCGTGGATGGCTTCCCCCCTGCCGGAAGTAAGCGGAATTTGGCCGGATATGGCCTCTCCTTTGATGTGGGATGTCATGGCCGTCAGCACCTATTTTCTTCTTTCCCTGTTGTACTGGTATATCGGCCTGGTTCCGGATTTCGCGCTGCTGAGGGACTGCTGCAAGGGGCGTCTGAGGCGCCGTTACGGGTGGTTGGCGCTGGGCTGGCAGGGTACGGGGCGCCAGTGGCGCGCCTATGAAAAGGCCAGCCTTCTTTTTGCGGTTATTCTGACTCCGCTCGTGGTATCCGTTCATTCCGTGGTGAGTTTCGATTTTTCCGTAACTCAGGTGTCGGGGTGGCACCAGAGCATTTTCCCGCCCTATTTCGTAGGAGGGGCCATCCTTAGCGGCATGGCGATGGTTCAGCTGATTCTGCTGGGGGTGAGCCGTCTGATGGCCGGCAGCGGCGTTCGCCAGGCCGTTACTCCGGCCATTCTGGATTTAAGTTCCCGGTTGGTGCTGGCCCTGAGCCTGGTGATGGGGGCCATGTATTTATGGGAGCATCTGGCCGCCATTCTGAATGGAGGCGCTCAGGAGCCGTTTCCAGGCAGAAATCCCGTGAATGCCGTGTTCATCATCGTCATGGTTGCCGGGAACGTGGCGCTGCCCCAGTTGTTCTGGTTCCGCCCTCTGCGAACCAACCGCCGGGTGATTGCCTCCGTGGCTCTGGGAGTGCTTGCGGGCATGTGGATGGAACGTTTCTGGATTGTCGTGAATTCCCTGAAGGCCTCTCTGCTTGCCGCCAACATCGGAGATTATTTCCCAAGCGTGACGGATTTGGCTATGATGGCCGGGAGCGTGGGTCTGTTTATGGCCCTGTATATGGCGCTGGTGCGTATGGCTCCGTTCTTTTCCCTGTGCGACGTGCGGGAACAGCAATCCCTGAACAAGGAGGGCGGGGCATGAAGAAGGCCGTCATTTCCGGCTGGGTGCTTTCCTTCGGTTCGGAGAAGGCGCTTCTTCAGGCCGTCCGCATGCTGGTGAAGGAGGAAAATTTGCGCTGGGAAGTTTGCGCCCCTTATCCTTGCGCCGCCGTCCGGCTTGCCAACAGACACGCCGGGAGGGCCGTGGGCGCAGGCATCCGGCTGTGGGCCGCTGCGGGCGGCGTCTGCGGGTTTCTGGCCGTGGCCCTGTGGCTTTACTGGACGCAGTTCTGCGCGGATCCCCTTGTGACCCAGGGCAGGGTGCAGGGCTGGGACAACTGGCCCGCATACGTTCCGCCCCTGTTTGAGGGTACTTTGCTGGGGGCCGGATTGCTGACCGCCGCCGGATTCCTGAGGGGGGCTCTTCTTCCGAAGTGGCATGACTGGGCGTTCGAGTGTGATTTTTTCAGGACGGATGAGCACGGAAACGGGTACTTCATTCTGCTGGAAGGTGGATGCGAAGAGCGTTCCGCCGCCCTGGTTGAGGCCCTGAATCCGGATGCCCGCGAGCATGTTCATGGGAAAGGAGGCCGGCCATGAGAGGCGGCATTATGGCGGCAGCCGCCCTGGTTCTGCTGGGAGCGTTCTGGTTTCTGGCGGGAGACGACGATGGGAGAAATGCTGCTCCCCGTCTGTTTGACAATATGAATGAACGCCCTCTGGCGGATGCCCAGCAGGTGGGGATGCCTTCTGCCCCCGCAGGCCGGAAAACCCGTCTGACGCCCCCCCATTCCGTGGCGCAGTCCCTGGGCATCGTCGGAACGGCTTGGAAACGGGAAGGCGACCGGGATTCCTTTGCTGCGGAAGGTTCCTATTTTTCCTCCGGCCGCATGCTGGGCGGAGAGGAGGATTCCATGCCTCTGGAACTGGGCGGCATCTCCCGCAACCGCGACGTGCAGGCGGAGGGGCGTGCGCTTTATCTGGCGCACTGCGCCGTTTGTCATGGAAAGGACGGAGACGGACGCGGCAGCATGGCCGCTTATGACACCTATCCGCAAATAGGCTCCTTCCGGGATGAAAAGTACGCTTCCTATTCCCCAGGAAAAATGTTCAGGAGCATTCGGTCGGGGCAGGGGAACATGCCCGCTTTCGGAAACATTCTCACGGCGCGGGAAATCTGGTGTCTGGCGGCGTTTGTCCGCCATTTGCAAGCGCTGCCGGAAGAACCGGCCGTTAAACAGAAGGAACAGCATCCATGAACAGCAATACATCTTCAACAGGCAGGGAACGCCGGGACCGTCCGGCATTCGGCTGGGCCGGGCGTTCCGCAGCCCTCTCCCTGTGGATACTTTCCGTTCTATTGTGGTGCGTGCTGATGCGCCAGTCTTTTACGGCCATGCCCTGGGACGACATGACGGTTGCCGGGGAAAGGCTGCAGGAATTGAGAAGGCCGTTCGCCGCTGCCGGAATGGCCGCAGGCGTCTTCGGCTCCGGCCTCTGCCTGGGGTGCCTGTTCTGGCTCTGCCTGTCTTCACTGACGGGTTCCGGCTGGGGGATCGCTCTGAGAAGGGTGCTGGCGGCGGGTTGTTGGGGGTTTTTACCCGGTGTTCTGGTATTGGCCGGAACGGTCGGCTGCCTGACTACCGTGATTTTTCCGGAAACAGCACGCTACTGGGGGGTAGCGGATGTTTCCTCTCCCGGTGTCCAGGCCTTTGGCGTTCTTGATTTGGCTGACTTCTCATGGTGGAACCCGGCATGGCTGTACGTGCGCGTGGGGGGCGTTGCGGCGCTTTCCTGGAGCTTGGCCCAGGTATGGGAAACGCTGGTTGCGGAAAAAAATGTCTGGCAGCCTTCCTTCCGCCGGGGCTCTGCTGCCTTTTGCATGATCGTGACGGTGATGATGCTGGGTCTGCTGGGGGTGGACATGCTGGGAGGAACGGGGAAGAGCGTTCTTTCCATGTTCCCCGTATACATGATTGCATATGTTCTGCTGGCGTCCCTGGCGTTCGCTGTGTTGTCCGCCGTGCTCCTGAAGCGGCTGGACGGAGGGAAGGAGCTGCCCTGGCCCCGCCTGGGAGGCATGCTGACGGCCATGGTTCTGGTGAAAGCCTATATTGTATATTCGCAGTACATGATTACCTGGTACGCCTCCATTCCGGCTGAAATGTCCTTTTATGAAGACGCCGCTTCTTCCGGCTGGTCCGGGATGTTGGCCGCGGCTCTCGTTCTTCAGCTTTTGCTTCCTTTCCTCATATTGCTGTTTCCCGTGTTGAGACGCCGTCCGTCCGCTTTGGGCGCCGTATGCGCCGGAGTGCTGTTGGGCTCCCTGCTGGAAGCGTGCTGGATGTTCGGCCCAGGCCTTGGGCTGAACCCTGCCGCGTGGAAGGCATGGCTTCCGTTCGTCCTGCTCCTGGTGGGAATGGGCCTGATCTGCTGTTTTTCCTTCCTGGGGGCCTTGAGCGTCCGCAGGGTATTTCCCAAACCATGATGAACCGTACCCCCGCCGTTTTTTTTCTGTTTCTCCGCCGTCCGGGAGAGTTTTTCCCCTTGTTCTGGCTGGCAGGTGCTTTCATGCTGGGTTTCCTGTGGTCGCTGGCGTACGCCTCCGGTCTGGTGGAGGAAGGGCCTTTGCCGTGGCCGGCCGGCCGTCTCATGTTCGCATTCTACGGCATGCTGGTGTACGGCTGGGCCCTCCCCGTCCTGTTTTCTGTTGCGGCGGGAAGCGGGGGCCGGTGGAGGAAACCCGCAGAATGGCTCTGGCATGCCTGCGTCGCGCTGGGGGTGGCGACCATTGCCGCGGGGAATGGGAGCGGCGTGCTCCTGATGCCTTTTGACTGGTGGGTCTGTCCGGTTTTCGCTTTCCTTTCCGCAGGGGCGGCGTGTCTCGCATGGTTCCGGCCGTTTCCGTGGCCTGTACGGCTGTTGTTCAGTTCTTCCGCCGGGTGCGTGGCTGCGGCCCTTCTGGTGCTGGGATATACGCAGGGATTATCCATGAATGGCCTGCTGGATGTTTCCGCCCTGGGGGGGAGCCTGTCCTGCGGGCTGATGTTTGCTGCCCTGGGAGCGGCGGCGCTCCGGCTGGATATGGGGCAAGGGGGGACAGTTGGAATTCTGTCCGTCTGGATGGCCCTGGTGCTGGCGGCGGCGCCGGTGATCGGAGGGCTGGGGGGGCTTCAGGGGGTTCCCGTGCCGTGGATGTTGGTGGAGGCCGGTACCGTCTGGTGTTGGTGCGCCGTTCTTCCCGCCGTTGTGGCGGCGGCGCTTTTTTGGATGAAATCCGGTACGAAGACAGGAATATGGATGAAGACCGGGGTTTCCCTGCTTGCCTTGCTGGCGGCATGGAACGTGTTTGTTGCAGGTGCGCCGGAGCTGATGCAGTTTTCCCTGTCTGCGTGGCATGAGCCGGAATTATGGATTCTGCCGGGGGCCGGAGTGTTGATGATGGCAGGGGGGAAGGCTCCCGGACGTTTCCCTGCGGCATGGCGGCTACTGGGCGCAGGCGTCTGCGGCGTGTTTCTGGCGTATGCCGTAGGCGTGCTTGCCGTCCTGGATGTTCAGGCTTTTCCTGAGGCGCGTCGTGCGGAGCTGATGAGCGGCTGGGTGGGCATGGCTGCCTGCGTCCACGCCGTTGCCATGGCTTTTTGCCTGGCGGGCAGTCTCTGCCTGTGGCAGCCTGTGGAAGAGGAAGACGGAAGCCGGGAGCCGGAACCTCCGTTTTTGCCGCGCTTCTTCTTTATTTCAGCCGTTGCGGCGGTTGTGGCGCTGGCTGCTGCTGCCATTTTCCTGCATGCTCCGCCTCCAGATTCCATGGAGGTCAGGAGGCCCGTTCAGGATGCGGCTGGCGCCGGTATTTATGCCGCGGAGGGGTGTGCCCTGTGCCATACCCAGATTATCCGGCGTTCCCTGTCCGGAAAAGACTGGCAGACGGCAATTAACCGCGGGACGGATCCGGATTTTCCCTACCGGGTTAGTGAGCCGGAAGACATGGATGCCGAATTCAACAGGGAAGGAGCGCCGCAGGCGGGCGTGGCGGCGGTTGGACCGGATTTAAGCAATGCTGCGGAGTATATCACAGGCAGGCTGGAATATGAGGATGCCGTGTCCGGCGGCACGCGCCGCGCCGCGCAGGCGCGGGAATGGCTGGCCCTGCATCTTTACAACCCGCGGGAAACGCAGTTCAACAAGCCCTGGACGGTGTGTCCGGCCATGCCCGGACTGTTTGAGGAACGCCCCGTAGAAGGGAATGCTCCTTCCCCGGAGGCCCTCCCCGTCCAGATGGAACCGGGCCGGGAACTGGTTCCCACGGAACGGGGGAAGCATCTGCTGAACTACCTGGCTTCCCTCCGAAGGGTGGAGCCTTCCCGGAAACGCGACCGTATTCATTCTTCCCCGGGAATGTCCCATATTCACCCGGATTATGCCGCCCATCCTCCCGCCGTGGACATGGAACGCCTGAAAAAAGCACGCGCCGCTGCCGTCATGGAAAAGGGGAAAGGCGTGTATCTCTCCAAATGCGCCATTTGCCACGGCAACGACGGCCTGGGAGACAGGGTAACCTATCCTCCCCTGGCTGGTTCCGAATGGCTGAAAGAAAAGCCTGATGCGGAAATCGTCAGGATCATCCTCCAGGGGCTGACCGGCCCCATTACGGTGAATGGCAAGGCATGGGATTCCACCATGCTGCCGCCCGGCATCACGAATTCCCGGGATCTGGCCAACCTCCTCACATTCCTGCGCCGCCAGTTCGGAGGCGTGGAAGGAGCGGCCTATACGCCGGAACAGATGGACGCCATTCGCCGGGAGCTGTGACGGTCCGGACTTTCGATAGCCGCTTCATGACTGTTCTGAAAGAAGAGGAGAGAGACAGGGGGGCTGGGGTCCGCTGCAACAAAAAAGACTGCCCTCCGAACCATATGCCGGAAGGCAGCCTGATGAAAGAGGTTTGGGAAAAAGGTCAGCTCAGGGCTTCCACCAGCTTGTCCCCGTAGGCGGAGCAGGTAAGTTCCGTGGAACCGGGAATCATTTCCGCAAGGTCGAACGTGACCGTTTTTTCGGAAATTACCCGGTCGATGGCCTGAATCAGCAGGTCGGCGGCTTCCGTCCAGCCCATGTAGCGCAACATCATCTCCGCGGACAGGATGACGGAGCTGGGGTTGGCCTTGTTTAGTCCGGCCAGTTTTGGACCGGTGCCGTGCGTAGCTTCAAAAATGGAATGCCCCGTCAGGTAGTTGATGTTGCCTCCGGGAGCGATGCCGATGCCGCCTACCTGCGCCGCCAGGGCGTCGGATATGTAATCTCCGTTCAGATTCAGCGTGGCTACCACGTCGAAGTTTTCCGGGTGGAGCAGAATTTCCTGAAGGAAGGCGTCCGCAATGCAATCCTTGATGACGATACCGTTGGGAAGTTTCAGCCAGGGGCCGTCCCCGATGGGGATGGCGCCGTATTCGCGCCGCGCGACATCGTATCCCCAGTCACGGAAGCCGCCTTCCGTGAACTTCATGATGTTGCCCTTGTGCACCAGCGTGACGCTCTTCCTTCCGTTGTTCACGGCATAGTCAATGGCGGCGCGCACCAGGCGCTCCGTGCCTTCACGGGAAACGGGCTTGATGCCGAAGCCGGAGCTTTCCGGGAAACGCACCTTTTTCATGCGGTCCGGGAAAATGCGGCTCATGGTATCAAAAAACAGCTTGGCGTCCTCCGTGCCTTCCTTGAATTCGATCCCGGCGTAGATGTCTTCCGTATTTTCACGGAAAACAACCATGTCCACTTTTTCCGGAGCCTTGACGGGAGTTTCAATGCCGTTGAAATAGCGCACGGGACGCAGGCAGACAAACAGGTCCAGATCCTGCCGCAGCGTGACGTTCAGGCTGCGGATGCCTCCGCCCACTGGGGTGGTGAGGGGGCCCTTGATGCCGATGAGGTACTTGCGGAAAGCTTCCACCGTCTCATTCGGAAGCCAGGTGCTCAGATTATCAAAAGACTTCTGCCCGGCAAAAACTTCATACCACGCGATGGAACGCCTGCCCTGATAGGCCTTGGCTACGGCTGCATCAATGACGCGGGAAGCCGCCGCCCATATTTCAGGACCGGTTCCGTCACCAATGATGAAAGGAATGACGGGTCTGTTCGGAACGCAAAGCCTGCCGTTCTGCATGGTGACGGCTGCACCGTCTGCGGGAGGGGTGAATGTTAAATTGGCCATGACGTGCGTTCCTTTATAGGACACAGCCCGGTTTGGCAAGATAAAAGAGCGGAATGGGGGATTGTGTTTCATGGGGTTTTGCAGGCTTGTGCAGCAACTGGATTGGAAATGTTTTCCCTATCTCCCCCGCATGGGCGTGTCAAAACCAGCGGTCCTTCCCGGACGGCTGTTCCGGCTGACCGGCTTCTTCCCGGAGGCGTTTGAGGAAATTTTCTTCTGCCTGATGTTTCAGGCCGCTCTCCATGATGTGCTTCCGGGCGTTTTCGTTCAGTTGGTTGACGGCAATGGCGGCATCTTCGGAAGTCAGCCTGTTCCAGATGCCGGCGTCGTCCTTCACGATGCGCAGGGAACCCTCCACCATCTCGCAGGAAATCAGCGTTCCATGAAGGCCCTCCGCCGTAATGGAGTTTTTGTTGTCTGCGGGAATGATAATCCGAAGAGGTTCGGGCCCTTCTAGGTTGATGCCTCCGTGGGCGCGGTAGGCCGCTTTCAGAACCAGCGTTTTTCTGCTCCACCACCAGGTGGTGGAATAACGGTATTCATATTCAAAAGTCCGTTCCACGGTAACCAGATTGGCGACTTTTTCATCCTTCTGCACCACCAGGGCCACGCTGCCGTGGTTGGATGAGAATCCCTTATTGATCAGGGTAAGGCCCATTTCCCTGCCGGCTTCAATCAGTTTTTCCGCTACAGCCATCGGCTTTTCCGCCGGGGCGGTGATGCAGGAGCGCACCCCCCAGAACAATACGGCCAGCACACCGATCAGAACGGCTCCCCTGGCCAGGGCGACGACAGCGGGGGAATGGAAAAAGGTGGTGGAGGAACCGCTCATGAGATGTTGCGCGTAGCGGAATTCAGGGTTCCGGATCTTCATGGGAGCCATCTTCCCTGATGGGAGGCATGAACAGGGCCAGGAAAGTGAAAGCAATGACGGTCAGGTCGTCTATTTGTCCAAATCCGGGAATGAAATCCGGAATCAGGTCAATGGGGGAAAAAGCGTAGAGAGCGGTCAGGATGAGGAGAACAATCTTGCGTTTGGTGAAAAGGCGCGGTTCTCCTTCCCGGCTGCGGAAGTAATTGACGGCTCTGACCAGGAGTTGCTGCCTGGAGCCGTTGGGTGGAATGGGAAACCTGTTTTTCATGGGGCTGCTGGGGGGGAATTTGCCGTAAATGGAAGGGTAACTCTTCCGTTATTATCTCATGCGCCCCCGGCCGCGTCCAGAGCAATTACCGGCTTCCTTCGGGTGTGTGTTTTCTTACGCTTTAAGAGGATGCAGCGTTTGCGGCGATTGCGCTGTGCGGGTATCCCTTTTCCCGGCATTGTCATCGGCAAGAGGAAGGGAAGAGGACAGGACAGGTGCCGGAAAGCGCGGAAGAAACCGGAACATTTGTCTTGTCCCTGCCGTTTTCCGAGCCTGTTCCCACCAGCCGCGACAACGTTCCGCAGGGTAGAAGATAGCGTCTTCCCCATCTGCCCACATTCCTTTCCCGGAAGAGGAATGCCCGGGCTTGCGGCATTGACACGGCGGGAGGCACGGGGTACTCTCCTGCGGCATATAATGATCAGTTTCACCAATATCAGCGGAGCCGAGGAAATTGGGGCCAATTGCTATTTGCTTGAGATGGACGGCACCAGGATCGTGCTTGACAGCGGGATGCACCCCAAGAAGGAGGGGAAGGCGGCCATGCCGGACTTTGATTCCCTGGAACCTAATTCCGTGGAAGCCGTTTTTTTAAGCCATTCCCACCTGGACCATCTGGGGACGCTGCCCGTGCTTCAGGAGAAACAGCCTGCGGCGGAGGTGTTCATGACGCCCGCCGCGGCAGCCCTGTCTGAAGTGATGCTGCACAATTCCGTGAATGTGATGAGCGCCAAGAGGCTGGACCTGGGCATTGTGGAGTATCCTTTTTTCACCCATAACGATCTGGACAGATTGAGCGACGCCTGGAATGCCAAATCCTGCAACGAAGTGTTCCGCGTGGGCTTTCGTCAGAACGTGCTGGCCACGTTTTATGATGCCGGGCACATCCTGGGGTCTGCCGGCGTGATGCTGGAGAGCGAGAGCGGCCATACCGTATTTTACACGGGGGACGTGCAGTTTGAGGACCAGAGCATGATTCCCGGGGCTGATTTTCCGGAATCCGGCGTAGATACGCTGGTGATGGAGTGCACGCGCGGTGGTTTCCAGCGCAGCGCCCACTATTCCAGGCCGGAAGAGATGGTGAGGTTCGGGAAAGCGATTGCGGAGACGCTGGAGCGCGGCGGTGCCGTACTGATTCCGGTATTCGCCATCGGCAAGAGCCAGGAGATGCTGTTCAATATCCACCGTTTCAAGCAGATGGGGGTGATTCCCGCCAATACTCCCGTGTACTTCGGCGGTCTGAGCGCGAAAGTTTCCCTGTTGTACGACCGTTTTGCCGGGTCAACGCGCAGGCATGACCATGAATTTAAACTGAAGGAGGAGATTCAGACCGTGCCCCTTCCGCGCAAGGGAAAAGCTCCGCTGGTGTGTTCACCGGGGAATATTTACGTGGTGTCCAGCGGCATGATGACGGAAAACACGCTTTCCAACGTTATGGCGGAACAGGTTCTTCCCCAGGAGAAGAATGCTATTTTGTTCGTAGGATATGCGGATCCTGATTCTCCCGCGGGCCTGTTGAAGGCAACGCCTGAAGGGGAACTGGTGAAAATGCGGCCCAAGGGGCAGCCGGTGCGCCGCAAGTGCACCGTGGACTGTTTTGATTTTTCCGGGCATGCCACCCGGGATGCCCTGGTCAATTATGCCGTGAAGCTGAATCCCAGGCAGGTGGTTCTGGTGCACGGGGACCCGGATGCCGTGGAGTGGATGCGCCATACGTTATCCGCAAAAATGCCGGATTCCACTATCGTCGTTCCTGAGCCGGGGCGCCGCTACACTTTTGAGCCATGAGTTTTACAGGAGAAAGAAAGGGGAGGCTGGTCGTCTTTGAAGGCATTGACGGCACGGGCAAGTCCACCCACATCGGCCACTTGCGGAAGTATCTGGAAGGGCAGGGTCTGGAAGTGGTGCAGAGTTTTGAGCCCACGCGCGGCCGGTGGGGCCGGATGCTCCGGGATTCCGCCGTGACCGGACGCCTTTCCGCAGAGGAGGAAGTGGCCCTGTTCCTGAAAGACAGGAGGGAACATGTAAGGACGCTGATTGCTCCCGCATTGGCACGGGGGGCATGGGTTCTGCTGGATCGCTACTATCTTTCCATGATGGCTTACCAGGGCGCGCGCGGCATAGACCCGCAGGCCATCCGTGCCGCCAATGAAGAGTTTGCCCCGGTGCCGGATGCCGTGGTCTGGCTGGATATTCCCGTTTCCGCGGCGTTGGAACGCATCGGAAACCGCGGGGAACGCGACGCTTTTGAGACGGAAGAGGGTCTGGCGGCCTGCCGCAGCGTGTTTGCTTCCGTCCATGCTCCCTGGATGCTCCGCGTAGAAGCGGACGCCGGAGAGGAAGAAGTGGCGGCAAGAGTGCGGAGGTCTCTTGCCGCGCGTTTTCCCGATGTCATTGAAGCATAGGCGCATCCCTCCGGCCGGAGGCCGGGGATTTTCCCTTGGCGGGTCATTACTGGCATTTAACCGCTATTTCGCAGGCGCATAAGCCGTTGGATCTGGAATCCCGGCTTCCCTGAAGGCTTCCCGGCGTTCCATGCAGGTGGAACAGACGCCGCAGTGGACGGCTCCGCCCTTGTAGCAGGAGTAGGTGCGGGAAAAGTCCACGCCCAAATCCTGGCCCATGGCGGCGATGCCGCCCTTGGACATGTGGATGAAAGGGCGCAGGATGCCCAGACCGGCGTAGGTTCCCAGGCGAATGGCCTGCGTCATGGCGGCCATGAATTCCTCCCGGCAGTCCGGATAGATGCTATGGTCACCGGAATGGGCCGCAATGACGAGCTGCTGCGCTCCGCAGCTTTCCGCAACCCCGGCGGCGATGGACAGGAAGATGCCGTTGCGGAAGGGGACGACGGTCTGTTTCATCAGTTCTTCATCATAGGAACCGTCCGGAATATCGTCCGCGCCGGAGAGAAGGGCGGATTTCAAATGGGCGGAGATGGAGGAGATGTCAATCACGCGGTGCTCTATGCCCAGGCTGGCGGCTTGCCAGGCAGCGCATTCCAGTTCCCGTTCCGCGTGGTTGGAGGCATAGTCAAAGCTGAGGGCCACCCGGACGCGGTGGTTCCTGTGCGCCCAGTGCAGGGCTACGCTGGAGTCCAGTCCGCCGCTGAGCAGTACGGCTGTTTCCATCTTGTCCATGGTCTGGATTAAAGAGGGCGGTTTTCCGGATTGTGTTCGGCTGTTGCGGTCAGCTGGATGCCGCCGCGGGGGGAGAAACGTCCTTCCACCTTCAGCCACCGCGGGGAAATGGCGGCCACCAGATCATCCGTGATGCGGTTGACGATTTGTTCGTTGAAAGCCGGGTAGTTGCGGTAGGAGGCCAGATAGTATTTGAGGGATTTGGTTTCCACGCACTTTTCCGCGGGAACGTAGGTGATCGTCAGGCGGCAGGAATCCGGTTGCCCGGTAACGGGGCAGAGGGAGGAAAATTCATGGGTATCCAGCGTGATGGTGTAGGGACGCGTGCCGCGGTTGGGGAAGGATTCCAGCCTGGCGTCGTCAGGGCTGGTGAAGAAGGAGCTTTGAGAGCCTAATAGAGTCAGATGGTCGTCGGACATGGTTGATGTAGTATGGTAATGGATGGTTCAGGCCCCCTGGACGGGGGCGCCTTTTTCCAGGACGGGTTCTTCGCCGGGGAATTCTTTCACGTACAGGTCCTGTTGAGGGAACGGAATGGAAATGCCGTGTTCGTTGAACGCATTATAGATGTGTTCCCGCACGGAGGAAAGACTGGAGGATTTTGTCATGACGGGAACCCAGACCCATACGCCCAGATTGACGGCACTGTCTCCGAAATTGTCCAGCACCACGCTGGTTTTTTTGACCTTGGAAAGGAAGGGCAGGGAAGCCAGCGTTTCCAGAATGATTTTACGCGCCCTTTCCACGTCCGTTCCGTAGGAAATGCCCACTTCCACCTTCACGCATTCGAATTTATGGTTGCGGGTCATGTTGCGGAAGTTCTTGTTGAAGAGCTGGGAGTTCTGGAAGGCGATGATAGAGCCGTCCAGCGTCTCGATCATGGTGGAGCGGTAGCCCAGGGAGGAGACGCGGCCCCGGTAGCCGTCGCATTCAATCATGTCGCCCTGGCGCAGGCGCCCCAGCATCAGGGAGAGGCCGCAGATGATATTCTCAATGGTGTCTTTCAGGGCAAAGCCGATGCCCATGCTCAAGCCTCCCATGACCATTAGCAGCCCGTTGTAATTGGCGTTCATGATGATGAGCGCCGTAAAAACGAAGAGCCCCCAGAGAAAAAGGGAGGAGAGCGTCACGAAGGTGGGGATGATGCCTACTTCATAATCTTCTCCATAGACTTCGTGCAGCGTATTTTTCCCCAGGAATATCAGGTAGTTGAGAACAATGGCAATCAGGATGACCGTGATGACGCTGCTCCAGCTGAAAGTGAACAGATCCTTGATTTCCGTGGCGGCGAAAATTTTATTGATGATGAGGTCCCCCATGTCGAAGGTGGCGGCGGGCCAGATGAGGCTGAACAGGATGAGGAAGATGGTCAGGCAGGGAAGCGCCAGCTTGGAGACGAAAGGGCGGAACCACAGGATGACCCGCTTGTTCCGTTCCTTCCGGCGTTTTTCATAGTGGTGGAGCAGATCCCACAGGCCCACCAGCAACAGGATGCTGGTCATCAGCATGATCCAGGTCATCAGGACCAGGAAGGCCATGAAACTGAATCCAGTCCAGCACAGAACGCTGCCCAGGATAGTAAACACCAAAGATACGGTGGAGAAGAAACGGTCCAGCCGGGGCAGCTTGTGCCGCTGCCGCACCCAGGTCAGCAGGGAGAAGAGGGAAACCAGCGTGAACAGGATGGGCATGGAAATATCCACGATAATGTTGGGGGCCATGAACATGCGCAGAAGCATGAAGAATCCGCCCAGAAGAAGGTAGGGCATGTAGATGCGGATGCCGGAGTTAATGGTGCCGTAGGGGAGGCGCGTGACCAGGGAGAACAGGATGGCGCTGACCAGCAGAAGGAATTCCGCGCCCAGGGAAGCCGCGCTCTCCAGCAGGTAGTTCGGCGTGCGCAGTGAGGCAATGACGAGGATCAGCGCCACGATAAGAATGGTGGTGACGTTGGTGAACGCATGACGCTTGTTGTAGTTGCCCGTCTTTTTCAGCGTTTTTTTGAAGCCCAGGAAGACGATGAAGCGGGCAAGGCAGTAGGAGCACAGGATGATGCCCAGCAGGATAAGGCCGTAGTGTTTGAGCGTTTCCGAGTCTGATGGAAGCTGGAGCTTGCTGTCCGCGGATGTTTCCCATACGCTCATGCATATTTCATACGTCTTGAGCGGCTTGAGAAAGATATACCTGGCCGCATGGGACGGAGTGTAAAATATCCTGTTGAACAGGGAGGTGAACATTTGGGCGCTTTCATAGTTCAGCGTGTCTATCTTCCTGTTCAGATTATTGAAAAGTTCCTTAAGGTAAATGAACTGCTCCTTTTCTTCCTGAAGGGATTTTTCCAGTTCCTGGCAGGCATACAGAGCTTCGTCCCTTTGCACCAGGGATGGTTCCGACAGGTTGGCCGTGTCGACTTCCTCCAGGGATTCAGCCAGTTTTTTAATGCGTTCTATTTCCTTGCCCAGCCGCTCCTCCTGTTCCTGGAAGTCCGGTTTTTGGGCGTAATACATTTCCACCAGCCTGGTGGCTGCCTTGCAGTAAAAAGCCAGCGTAAAGATTTTTTGATCGTCCAGGGCGTAAAGCACGGCGGACATTTCATATACCCTGGTGTCAAAATAATTGTAGGTGGCGTCCGCGTTCTTCACGAGCACTTCCCGGACGGCCATCCTTTTTTCCTCATTCTTTTTCAGGATGGTGATTTCATGGCACAGGGCCATGATAACCGCATCCATTTCCGATTGGTCCGGCTGCGCCTGGGGCTGTTCCGTCCTGGCTTCCTTCACCTGTTCCGGGGCGGCGGAAGGCGGTTCCGTCTGCTGTGCGAACACAGAGCCTGAGGCCAGAAACCCCGCCAGAAAAAAGGCGGCGCAGCGGCGGAAAAAGATCCGGTAATCAGGGATGCTCATGAATGGTCCCTGTTCTAGGGGCTGCGGGCATTACGGTCAAGGTTATATATTCTCCTGCTGACGGAAGGGAGCTTCACAAGGAGAAGCCCGTTTTTTCAGAGCAAGCCGTATGGAAAGGGCGGGGCATTTTCCAAATTCCCGGGGAATGCCCCTTTGTAAACAGGAAACGCTCCGGAAATTCTCCGGAGCGTTTGAAGAGAAAGCTGATTCCTGCGGGAATCAGTTCAGAGAAAAGGAGCGGATTCTCTTTACGGTTTCCTCCCGACCCAGCAGGGAAAAGACGGAGGAAAGATCCGGGCCGCCGCTTAACCCGGTGAGAGCCACCCGGGCAGGGAACATCACGGCTCCCATTTTGACGCCGTTTTCCTTGGCAAAGGCTTTCAGCACGCCGATGAGTTCATGTCCGTCCCATTCCGGTTCCTGTTCCAGCCTGTCCGCCAGTTTGGAAAGCAGTTCCAGCGCTTCCGGCTGAACCTTGGAGACAGCTTCCGGATCCATGTCCAGGTCAAAAAAGAAGCGGATTTTATCCGGAACTTCCGCCAGGGTCTGCACTTTCGTTTGCACGGTGGCGATGGCGGCGTCCAGAATCGGGGAATCCGGCAAACCGGATTTCAGACAGAAAGGCCGTGCCCGGAGAGCGAATTCTTCCGCAGGCAGGGCGATGATATGCTGCTGGTTGACCCAGCGGCATTTGGTGATGTCAAATTTGGCTGCGGAGTGGTTGACGGCTTCCAGAGAGAAGCGTTCGATCAGCTCCTGCGGGGAGAAGATTTCCGTATCGTCCTTGGGGGACCAGCCCAGCAGGGCCAGGAAGTTCATGACGCCTTCCGGCAGAAAGCCTTCTTCCGGGTAAGTTCCCAGGGCGGCGCCCACGTCGCGCTTGGACATTTTGGAGCCGTCCTGGTTCAAAATCAGCGGCATGTGGGCGAAAACCGGGGGTGTGACGCCGAAAGCCTCAAACAGCTGGATGTGCTTGGGCGTGTTCATGATGTGGTCTTCCCCGCGGATGACGTGGGTCATTTTCATCTCAATATCGTCCACCACGTTGACAAAGTGGAAGATGTAGGAACCGTCCGCACGGCGGATAGCCATGTCCGGCGTGTTGGAAGCGTCCCGGTAGTCGATGGTGATGTCTCCGCAAATCAGGTCATGGAAGGTGACGGGTTTGGAGCGGTCAAAGCGGAAACGCCAGGCTCCGCCGTCTTCGTACACGCGGCCGGCGTCCTGAAGCTTCTTGAAGTAGGCGTCGTAAATGTCGTTGCGCTGGCTTTGGAAATAGGGGCCGCAATCGCCGCCTTTCATGGGGCCCTCATCCCAGTCCAGCCCCAGCCATTCCATCCCGGTGAAGATTGCGCGGGTAGCCTCCTCCGTGTTGCGGGCGTTGTCCGTATCTTCAATGCGGAGGATGAAGGTCCCCCCCATCTTGCGGGCGAACAGCCAGTTGAACAGGGCGGTGCGGGCGCCCCCAATGTGAAGGTAGCCCGTGGGGGAAGGTGCGAATCTTGTTCTGACGTGACTCATGATGGGTAAGAGAGTAAGGGCCTGTCTGCCCGCGTCAAGCAGATACAGGGGGTGCATGCCAAAAAACGGGGGTGCGGAGGCAGTGGATTTTTTAGGACGTTGTCGGCCTTGCGGCTTGCCTGGAGAGGGTTTTTAGGCTTCATTTAACGCCGTGTTCTTTTTAAAACACATATTCCGTCTGCGGGAGAAGTGGCAGATTAAGAGGGAAGATGAGGAAAAGCCCTTTCTGGAGCATCTGGACGACCTGCGGACCATGCTGCTGAGGATGGCGCTGTGCCTGACCGTCAGCACGATTCTGTGTGCCGGGTTTGCGTCCAATCTGATGGATATCCTGAGACGCCCCGTCAACCAGGTGTGGGATATGTTTGAGGAATCCCATCTTCCGGCAGGGATTGGCCTGGAGGCCTGGGGCAAGGCCAAGGAAATGGCAACGGCCATGACGGGCCTGGGAGCTTCCCAGCGGGAATTGTTTCTCCGCCAGGTTTCCCCGTCCCAGGCAGATTTGACGGAGGCGGTCCTGGTGCTTCGCGGCGCGCAGCCGCTGCCGGAGGACAGAAAACAGATTTTCATCAGGGAAGGAAGCCCTTCCGCGTCCGTGCGGGATCTGGCGGAAGCCCTGTATGCCCAAGGAGCCGTTCTGGCGGACGGAACGGGGCGGGGGGCCCTCAAGATGATGAGCGCGTTCCAGCCTGGGGAGGCGTTCATGCTGACCATCAAGCTTTCCCTGTATGCCGGAGTGGTGATTTCTTTCCCCCTTCTGCTGTACTTCCTGCTTCAATTCATCATTCCGGGATTGCTGGAACATGAACGCCACCTGTTGTATAAGTGCATGGCTGTCGGTTTCGGCCTGTTCCTGGCCGGGACGCTGTTTTGTTATTTCATTGTGCTTCCGCGGGTACTGGCGTTTTTCTACACTTATTCCCTGGAATTCGGCATTTCCAATGAATGGCGCATCGGTTATTATCTGTCCTTTGCCACGCAGATGATTTTGATGTTCGGCCTGGCTTTTGAACTGCCTGTGGTGGTGATGCCCTTCGTCAAGCTGGGAGTGCTGACCTATGATATGATGAAGTCCACGAGACGCTATGCCATTGTGGCTATCGCTATCCTGGCTGCGATCATCACCCCTACGCCGGACGTGGCCACCATGATGCTGATGGCCGTTCCCATGTATGCGCTGTATGAAATATGCATCATTCTCGCCTGGATGCATGAACGCAAGGAGGCCGCGCGCACCCGGGAGGAAATCGCCCGGTTTGAAGAAGATTTCAACAACAACAATTCTCCCTACAACCAGTAACTACATCCAACACGCATCAACATTATGAATCTTCTGGAAATTATTATTCTGGGTATTGTGGAAGGCCTGACCGAATACTTGCCGGTCAGCTCCACGGGGCATCTGCTCCTGACGGAATCCCTGTTGAACATGTCTCAGAGCAAGGAAGCCCTGGACGCCCTGGCCGTCTGCATCCAGGGGGGAGCCATCCTGGCGGTGCTGAGCCTGTATTTTCCCCGGGTAAAAACCATGGCGCAGGGCGTGCGCGGCAAGAACCCCGCCGGGCTGAAACTGCTGGTCAACATTATTTTGGCCTTTCTTCCGGCCGCCGTGGTGGGCCTGTGCTGCGCCTCCCTGATCAAGGAGTATCTGTTCAATACGTACACGGTGGCTTATTCATGGATCGTGGGGGGAGGCGTTATTCTGGCGTATTGCGCCTGGCGCGCCAGGGAGGGCCGTTCCAATGAAGGGAACTCCGGCGCTTCCATTGAAAGCCTGACGCCGGCCAAAGCGCTGACGGTGGGCGCGCTCCAGTGCGTGGCCATGATCCCCGGCACCAGCCGGAGCCTGATGACCATGCTGGGAGGCATGTTCGTGGGGTTGAGCGTGGAGGCGGCCGTGGAGTTCAGCTTTTTGCTGGGATTGATAACCCTGGGCGCAGCCACGGTCCATGATGCGTATAAGGACGGTGCGCTGATGCTTGAATCTTTCGGCTGGGAAGCTTTGGCCGTGGGAACGGCGGTCAGCTGGCTTTCCGCATGGCTGGCTGTAAAATGGATGGTATCCTATCTGCAAAGGCACAGTTTTTCCATATTCGGCTGGTACCGTATCGCCATTGGCATTGTGACCCTGGTCCTTCTGTCTATGGGGCTGGTGCATTGAAAGACGTTTTCCGGCGTTTGAATGCCGGAAAACGCTTCTTCCCAGGCAAGGCGGATCCCCCCACAAGGAAACGGGTCTGGAACAATCCCGGAGAAGAATGACCGCTGTCTGGACGAAACCATAACGCAGGGCTATCTTGCATCCCCGGAGCAACACAGCCCTGCAATGAATGGCAGTTCAGGAAAGCTTATCTTCTGTGCGTTCCGTGGGAATGCCCGGGATTGGAAGGTTTAGGAGAAGGAGACGGACGGGATGGCGCAGATGAAGGGCGGGAGGACGGCCTGCCAGGTGCGTTGACGGAATGGGGCGGGGAAGAAGGCCTGGAAACGGAAGAGGGCCTGCCGGGACGGTTGACGCCGGAATGTCCCGGATTGTGGGAGGAAGGCCTTGAAGCCGGCGGGGAGGAAGGTCGGCTGGGACGTCCGAAATCCGGTCTGGAGGGACGATTGACTTCCGGGCGGCTGATGCCGGGACGATTCGAGCCGCCGGGACGGGAAGGATGATTGGCGGAAGGGCGCGAAGGCCGTCCGGGCTGGTTGATTCCCGGATGGTGTACCGGAGGCCGATGAGAATTGCCGGGTTTTCCGACGTTCGGCCGCTGATTGGGCCGTACGGGGTGTGGGGCCGGCCTGTTGTTTCCCGGACGGAAGTGGTCGGGCCTGAACTGGGGTTTCATCGGCGGTCTTGCCATGGGCCGGCAATGGTGGGGACGGACATAATGCCCGCGGTAATAAGGAGCCGGCCCCCACGTGGGGATATAATAATTCGGACGAATCAGGTTGATGGAGTAAATGGGGCTTCCGAACGTGTCATAGGCATAGATGGGCCTTCCTCCATAATATCCGTAAATAGGATAGCCGGAGCTGTCATACATGTACGATACGCTGGAACCGCCGCTGCTGTAGGAGCCTGACACGCTGAAATGGTCATAATAAGGATCGTAGCAGCTGGACAAAGCACAGCCGATAGCGGCCGCCAGCAGTGAGTTTTTTAAGATAACGTATGCTTTCATGATGACGAAACGGGGTGAATTATATTTTCCCTTCGCCTGAAAAGCGGCAAGGAAAAAGTACATTTGTTTAAAATTATTTTGCTTGGAAACGTGCTTCCTGTTGTCTTAGACTGCAAAAACGCTCTACGTGATGGGAATTCTCTTTCAAGATAAAACAGTCGGCTTGGCCCTGCTGTGTGATAACGCCCCTTATACGCTGGCCATGACTCTGGCTTCCTATGGCAGGTCCGGGCTGCTTGGCTATTTTGACAAAGCTTGCGCCGTTTTTCCGGAAAGCGCCGCCAAGGTGCGGGAGACGGCCCTTTCCCATGGCCTTTCCGCGGTGGCCTCTCCGGTGGAAGGCGGTTTTATAGGGGCTCTCCATACGGCGGTCAACGCTCTTGATACGGATTATGTGCTGCTGGCGGAGGATGATTGCATGATCTGGGAGCATCTGCGCGGGGAAAATCTGGAAAAGCAGTTGAAACGGGCCTTGGAGCTGCTGATTTCCGGCCAGGCGGATATGGTGCGCCTGCGCCATGCATGGCGCGGTTGCACGCGTTACAAGGCCGCCTATACATATTCCTACTTTTATCCCGTGGAGCAGCTGGCTACCATGTGGGTGCATGCGGAAGGTTTGTCGGAAGCGCCTGACTGGATTAAAAGCATCCGGCGCTTTTTCCATCCTTTCCGCTCCAAGCGTTCGATAGGCCGCTGCGTTTATGTGGAGCAGAACCCGCATCTTCGCTTTCCCCAGTACATTACCAGGATTGATGAAGGCTATATCATTGACAGCGAGGTTTTCCAGTGGACCAATCAGCCTACGCTCATTGCGCGTTCCAGAATCAGGCAGATTCTGGCGGGGCTGGAGCAGGCTCCCGGCTCCATCGGGAAATTGCCGCAGGATTTTGAACATGCCGTCAATAGCCCGCGATGGAGGGATGCCCATATGAACATAGGCGTCATCAGCGGAATTTTCACTTAAATGCGTATGGAGGACGGAGGAAAAGCGGTGCGGTATGAATGCACCAGATGCGGCGCATGCTGCCGCTGGGCCGGGGATGTGTGCATTGAAGCGGATGAAATCCGCGAGATTTCCCGTTTCCTGCACATGGACGAACAGGATTTTATTGACACATGCTGCCGGTTGAGAGCCAACCGGCGCGGATTGTCCATCAGGGACGCGGAGGACGGAGCCTGCATGATGCTGACGAAAGACGGCTGCCGGATCAATCCCGTTAAACCCCGCCAGTGCCGGGATTTTCCCAACAAATGGAATTTTCCCGGCTGGCGGGATTTATGCCGCGCCAGAGAAGTGGGGGAGGAAGGGAAAGTATAACGCTGCCGGAATGCCGCAAGATTCTTTTCCTGTTCCGGCATTACTCCATGAACAGGGTAAAATCCGGCTGGAATGTTGCGTTTTTTACAGGAACTGAGCCAGATCCCGTTCAAAACCGGGATAGGACGTATTGATGCATTCCGTATCCGTCACCACGGTTTCTCCCTGTGCGCTGAACCCGGCCACCAGGAAACTCATGGCGATGCGGTGGTCCCCATAACTGGATAATTCCGTTCCTTTCAGGGGGGTGCCGCCGTGAACAACCATGCCGTCGTCAAATTCTTCCACATCCACGCCCATGAGCCGGAGGTTGGCCGCCGTGGTGGCGATGCGGTCCGTTTCCTTGACGCGCAATTCGCGGGCGTTTCGGACGATGAAGTCTCCCCGGCCCAGGGCTCCCGCTACGGCCAGGATGGGTATCTCGTCAATGAGATTGGGGATTTCTTCCGGGAGGAGGCTGGTGCCGTGCAGGGAATCCGAGCCGTACACGGTAATATCTCCGTACGGTTCGCCGGCATCTGCCGGAGAAGTGGTCACAATGTCCATTCGTGCGCCCATCCTTTGCAGCGCGCTGATGACGGCGTTCCGCGTCTTGTTCAGCCCCACCTGGCGCAACGTCAGGCGGGAGCCCGGCCGGCCGGCGGCGGCCACCATCCAGAAAGCTGCGGAGGAAATATCTGCCGGGACTGTCAAATCATGGGCGACGGGGAGAACCGGCCCGCAGGTTCCGACGGTCAGGCCGTCCACGGTGCAGGGAATGCCGAAATGACGGAACAGGCGTTCCGTGTGGTCGCGGGTGACGGCCGGCTGGCGCACGGTGGTGGCGCCGTCCGCAAACATGCCCGCCAGTAGAATGGCGCTTTTTACCTGGGCGCTTGCCATGGGAAGCGTGTAGGAAATCGGGTGCACCCGCCCGCCGTGAATGCTCAGCGGCGCACAGCCCGGTTTGGTCCCCCTGGCCTCAATCCTCGCACCCATTTGTTCCAGCGGCTGCATGATGCGGCCCATGGGGCGGGAACACAGGGAGGCGTCCCCAAACATTTCCGAATCAAAGGGGCAGGCGGCCAGCATCCCGGCCAGCAGTCTCATGCCCGTGCCGGAATTGCCGCAGTCAATGGGCCGTTCAGGGGCCTTGGGGCTCATGGCGACGCCCGTTATCCGGAAGCGTACTGGGCCATATCCCTGCCGTTCTTCCAGCACATCCACCTGGGCGCCCAGCTGCTCCATGGCGCGCAGGGTATTCAGGCAATCTTCACTGCATAGGAAATTATCCACTTCCGTCACTCCTTTCGCCAGGCCACCCAGAATGGCGGCGCGGTGGGAAATGCTTTTGTCTCCGGGTACGGTCAGTACCCCTTGCAGGGAGGGAATGGAATGGGAATGAAGGTTCATGAGCGTCCGGAAGAACTACCCTGTATCGGCTGCCGAATCAAGCCAATTACGAGGCGGACGGCCGCATCAGGGGGCTTTCCAGAATGGAGTTGATTTTCCGGAACGGTGGCGTATATTCATGTGCGTTATCGGCTGCATCCCCCTGAAAAGAAGGAGAGAGCTTTTCAGGATCAATGGATCAAGCTGGTTTTCATAGGTAGTAAGTTGGAGCGGCCACGGGAGCAGTCCTGTGGCCGCTTTACCTTGTTCAGGAAAAAGGGCGCCTGTTGGCTTGAAGAAGGAAGAAAGAAACAAAATGTTCTTCATGCCCGCTTTGGACTTTACCGCGAGCCGATGAAAGCGTATGTAGTCCCTGCCGATCAGGTTCGGGTGGTCGCTGTTCCGGTCTTCAGACCGGAGTAGAGGAAAGTCCGGACATCACAAGGCAGCGTGTCCCGTGAAAGCGGGAGACGGGAATCTCCCAAGGGTTCCCGGACGGAAAGTGCCACAGAAAACAAACCGCCCGGATGGGGTTCTCCCCCGTGCCGGGCAAGGGTGAAAAGGGGAGGTAAGAGCTCACCGCTCCGAGGGCGACCAAGGAGGCATGGTAAACCCCGCGCGATGCAAGACAAACAGGGGAAGGGTCGCCTGCCCGCCGGATCCCCGGGTATTAGTCGCATCCGTTTCGTGAAAACGAACGGGCGCGCGGAACGCCTGACCGCAGTCCGCGTGAGAAAAATGACCGCACAGCCGGCTCTGGCCGGCGGACAAAATCTGGCTTACAGAACCTGGTCGGCTCCTGTTTTATTTATCGTGCTGTTTTCATCCTCTCTTTTCCGGGGAAGAGAACCACTTGGAAATTGTCCCGTTCCGGGGGCTCTTTGGGGTTGCATGGGCGTGTCAAATGTGTAGAATCCGTCACTTAATTGCCACCCACTATGGAGAAGCTTGTCGTACATGGAGGTTTTACGCTGAGGGGAGCCGTCAATATCAGCGGTTCCAAAAATGCTTCCCTGCCTATTTTGGCCGCATCCCTGCTGACGGATGAGCCTGTAGTGGTGCGCCGTGTGCCGGATGTTTCCGATACCAATTTCATGGTGCAGATCATGGGCCAGCTGGGAGCCTCCGTGGAGCGGTCCAGCGGCAATGTGCGCGTGGAGGCCAGGAACCTGCATTCCGAAGCCGCTTATGAACAGGTGCGCAAGATGCGCGCCTCCATCTGCCTGATGGGGCCTTTGATGGCCCGCATGCAGCGGTGCGTGATTCCCCTGCCGGGCGGCTGTGTGATTGGCGACCGTCCTGTGGATTTGCATATCAGGGCCATCCAGGCATTGGGAGCGCAGGTGCAGATTGAGCGCGGCAACCTGATTATTGAAGCTCCCGGGGGATTGAAAGGAGCCACGGTGGATTTGCGCGGAGACCACGGCCCCACCGTTCTGGGAACGGACAATTTAATGATGGCCGCCGTATTGGCGAAAGGCACCACCGTTATTGAATCCGCAGCCTCCGAGCCGGAAGTGGTGGATCTGGCGAACTTCCTGATTAAGATGGGCGCCAATATTCAGGGTGCGGGAACGCGCCGGATCGTCATTGAGGGAGTGGAAAAGCTCCGCGGCTGCAACCATACCGTTATCCCGGACCGCATTGAGGCCGGCACCTTTATGGTGGCGGCGGCCATGATGGGGGATGGCGTGACCCTGCGGCGCGTCTGCGAGGAACATATGACCGTGGTGACGGATTTGCTCCGGAAATGCGGCCACCACGTGGAATTCAACGAACGGGGGGATACGGTCACCATCATTGCCGGGAAAACTCCCAAATGCGGAGAAATCAAGACAGCCCCGTATCCCGGCTATCCCACGGACATGCAGGCTCAGATGACGGCTCTCTTCGCCACGACGCCGGGCATTTCCGTGGTGAAGGACACCATTTTCCCGCAGCGTTTCATGCACTGCTCCGAACTCAAGCGCATGGGGGCGGACATCAAGGTGGACAACGGCACTGCCGTCATCTCCGGGGTGGAAACGCTCAGCGGCGCACCCGTCATGGCCTCCGACCTGCGGGCTTCCGCCGCCCTGGTGCTGGCAGCCCTGAAGGCGGAAGGCACCACGGAGATCCACCGCCTGTATCATATTGACCGGGGCTATGAAATGATTGATGAAAAACTCCTGGCAATCGGCGCCGCTGTGGAAAGATTGCCGGATGATGACAATTAACGCTGTTTTAAGTCCGGATTTTTCATCACACCACATTTTTTCTTTACTGTCAGAGTTCCATATGCTATTCACCGAAGTCCTATGAACAAGGCTCAACTGATTGAACTGATTCAAAGCAAGCTGGGTGCCGATACGACCAAGAAGCACGCTGAAGAAGCTCTGGCCGCTGTGCTGGAATCCATTAAGGAAGGCGTGAAAGAATCCGGCAAGGTGCAGATCATCGGCTTTGGTACGTTTGCTACCAAGACCCGTGAGGCCCGTACCGGCCGTAACCCGAAGACCGGCAACACGATCAATATCCCCGCCTCCAAGACGGTTGCTTTCAAGGCCTCTTCCGCCTTGAAGGACTAAGACGGCAATTGCTTTCTAAAGGAGCACTTTTCTTTCAGCACCCCGTCCTTTGCGGACCGGGGTGTTTTTTATGTCCCGCTGCGGATGCCGGCGGCTTGACCGGATGAACGCCTCCGTCTAGAATGCCGCCATGTCCAGCAGCTTTGGTCAGGTGTTCAAGATTTCTACCTGGGGTGAATCCCATGGAACCGGGGTAGGCGTGGTGATTGACGGCTGTCCGTCTCTCATTCCGGTGACGGAAGAAGACATTCAGCGGGAGCTGGACCGGCGCAGGCCGGGGCAGAGCGACATCGTAACCCCCCGCAAGGAAGAGGACCGCGCGGAAATCCTTTCCGGAGTGCTGGACGGCAAAACCCTGGGAACGCCTATAGCCGTCAGTGTCCGGAACAAGGACCACCGATCCTCCGCCTATGACGAGATGGCCAGCACGTACCGGCCCTCCCATGCGGATTATACATACGACGCTAAATACGGTATTCGCGCCTGGGCGGGCGGCGGCCGGGCCTCCGCACGGGAAACTATCGGCCGCGTCGCAGCCGGAGCCGTGGCAAAAGCCGTCTTGAAGCAGGCTTTTCCCGATATGGAGGTTCTGGCCTGGGTGGACCAGGTTCACCATGTGAAAGCTTCCGTGGACTGGGGAGCCGTGACGGCTTCAGCCATTGAAAGCAATATCGTCCGTACGGCGGATCTCTCTGCGGCGGAAGCCATGATCGCCGCCATCAAGGAAGCCCGTGATTCCGGCAATTCCTTGGGCGGCGTGGTCAAATGCATGGTGCGCGGCTGTCCTCCCGGCCTGGGGGATCCCGTCTTTGACAAGCTGGACGCTACGCTTGCCCACGCCATGATGAGCATTCCCGCCACCAAGGCTTTCGCCGTGGGTTCCGGTTTTGAAGCGGCGGACATGACCGGCCTGGAACATAATGACCCTTTTTACATGCAGGGCGGCCGGGTGCGTACCGCCACCAACCACTCCGGCGGTATTCAGGGCGGCATCTCCAACGGAGAGGACATTCTGATGCGCATCGGCTTCAAGCCTACGGCCACCTTGATGATCGACCAGCAGACGGTCAACAGGGATGGGGAAGATGCCCGGCTCAAGGGCAGGGGACGGCATGACGCCTGCGTGCTGCCGCGCGCCGTGCCCATTGTGGAAGCCATGGCCTGGCTTTGCCTGTGCGACCACTACCTGCGCCAACGCTGCCAGCGGGCGCTGTAACAACCGGGTTCACGGCTTCTTTCCCGTTACTCATGGATTCCTCCCTCACATTTTACCTGGTTCTGGGCGCATTGCTGCTGGGCTTCATTGTGCTCGGCATGCTGAAGGGGATGATCAAGATGCTCCTGTTCGGCGCGGCAGTGCTCTCTTCCGTAGCCGCTTACTTCTGGTTATCCAAATATGGTTTCACCTATCTCTCTTTCATCACCAGTGACCCGCGGGAATGGATGGTCACCGTGCTGTCCGTCGGAGGCGCGGCGGCGGTCTTCTTTGTCTTTATGCACGGTCTCTTCTGGTTCAGCGACGTCTTTTCCTGGGGGAGGCGCATGGGTTTCGGGGGTGCCAAGGGAATCGTCACAACGGTACTGATGGCGGCAGTCGTATGCTGGGTGGGAGTCATGTGCATCTTCTTTTACGGCTCCATGGCGGAAATGACCCGCGCCCGTGAACTGGCCCTGTACCACATGGACCCCAACCGCACCATTTCCCTCCCTGCCATTTATTCCGTCAAGAAGTCCATCATGGACAATCCCCGCCTGAGCTGGCTGGAAAAGATATCTCCGGAGCACGATCCGGAACGGCTTTCCCTGGCAAAAATGATCGCCTATCTGGTGACGCTCCAGCCGGAGCTTTCTGACCAGCGGCGCGCCCAGCTGGACTGCTACATGCCCCGCTCCCGCATTACCAGCCGCGTGCTAAGCCTGAAAAGCCTGAGCGAAGACCCCGCCATCCGCCTTCTGGTGCAGAAGGGGGATATGCAGGGCCTTTACAACGATGTCAAGCTGACCCGCTTTCTGGAAGATCATGATGTCCGCTCCGTCCTGTCCCAACTGGATGTGGACCGTGTGCTGGGCTTCGTCACGGAAATTCGCCGGACGGCCCCAGCCGGGAATGAATATAATTCCCGAAGCCACGCCAATTGAGGAATAAGCGCGGATTTTCTGTTCCGCCGGAATGAATTTGTTCCTTTTATCCTCCTGTAATCCAAAAAACAGGGAATTATTTTCCCTCCCGTGTCCGAACCGGAAAAAGAGAGTTCCGGCTTGTTTCTAGGAAAAAGCGCCTGTTCTGATGATTGGTCTGATAACGAAGCTTGATTAAACTAACTGCTCCGTCAACGCAAAACAGCTGGACGACAGTTGAATTTTTCTTCCTTCAGGGCAGCTGGTTTTCCGGGATTTTTCCCGATATCTACACTAATTTTTTCTGATTATCAATGTGTTCGGATGCTGCGGAAAGGTGAAGCACCAGCCGAAAAGACGTGCAAAACGGTAGTACAGTCCCTTGCAGCGGGCATTTTGGCTGGTCATGATATCGTAAAAAGCCAGGTCAATCTGGCTTCTGGAAATGGGCGCTCCGTTCATTTTGGCGTGCAGCATGGCGTCGTGGAACAGGGAAGGGAGGAGCATATCCGGAGGGGTGGAACTACACGTGACGCCGTCCCAGCCATAGCCGGGATTAATGCAGAAACGACCGCCCTCCGCCTGCATGCGTATGGATGAGTCATATGCGCTGACGGCCGTCCAGCGGCCAAAATCCGCTTTTTTTCTTCCGCTGGTCCAGCTGACGGCATTTTTAGTGATGTAGAAAGGCTTGTCTTCATAGATGGTTCCTTCATACCAGCCGGCCACGGGTACCGGAGCCGCAGTTGGAGTGGAGCAGGATTCCAGAAACATGGCTGCGCACATTGATGTGAACAATATGTAAATATTATGTGAATAAGAGATAAAGAGCATGAGGGGACGGCGCGTTATCCGGATAGTTGTTTCTTATTGAATTTCCAGCACGATGATTTCCGGAGGGCAGCAAAAGCGCAGGGGAAGAACGCTGCATCCCAGACCTCGGGTAATGAGGAAGGGGGTTCCGTTCAGCTGGGACCAGGGATAGGAAAATTGGACCTTCTCTCGTGAGATGTTTGCCAGGGGCCTGCCTCCGGGAAGGCATATCTGGCCTCCGTGGGTATGCGCGCTGATGACGGCGTCCGCCACGCCGGGAGCCAGCAGGGGGAAAATATCGGGTACATGTGAAAGAAGGATATGCGGAATATCCGGAGAAAAACGCAGTGGCAATTCCTCCTGCCTGATTCTCTGGTGATAGTCGTCCCTGACGGAGGAGATCTGCAGCTCCCGCCCTCCGGGAAGGTGCAGCAGCAGGGAATCATTCCACATGGGCAGGATGCCCAGCCCGGCAAACATGTTGCGCCATAAGTCCCAGCCGTAATACTGGTCATGGTTGCCCTGCACGGCAAAAATGCCGAGAGGCGCTTTCAACATCTTGAAATATTCCCGGGCCGTTTCCGGGGCCATGCTGCTCTCCCGCGTGTGGCCGTTGGCGTAATCCCCCAGCAGGAAAATCATATCCGGCCGGGCTTCCATGATTGTTTCCATGTACCTGCGGGCCAGATCGCCGCCGTTTGGACGCAGATGAAAATCTCCGGCAATCACGATGCGGAGGGGCTGGCCTTCTTTTCCCTTCCACTGAGGCATCTCCATCGCAGTCGTGACGGTTTCCACACGACTGGGTTCCACCTGCCATGCCCACATGAATAAGGAGAAGCCGATCATCAATACTGGGACAAGGATGATCGCCAATTTGTTGAGAAAGGGGCAGTGTGGGCGTGACTTCATGCAGGGCAGGACTCCTTACTGATTATGAGGCCTTTTACCCGCTTTTCAATCATTCGTGTTTGCTAATCGGGAATTTTGCTGGTATGATCCGTCCCGCTCAAGGTAGAGGCTGTCCGATGACTGCGGCTCTACTTCATATTAACATCCTAATACCATGCAGTTTACACACGAAATCGAACAAATGTGTTGCGTCAAGAAAGGCTGCAACCATGGTCCGGCCCCTATCCCGCAGGAAGGCAACTGGACGCAATCCAGGGAAATCACGGATATCTCCGGCCTGACCCACGGCGTGGGCTGGTGCGCTCCCCAGCAGGGCACTTGCAAACTGACGCTGAATGTCAAAAACGGCATTATTGAAGAAGCACTTGTGGAAACCAGCGGTTGCTCCGGCATGACCCACTCCGCCGCTATGGCTGCGGAAATCCTGCCCGGCAAGACCTTACTGGAAGCAATGAACACGGACCTCGTGTGCGACGCCATCAACACCGCCATGCGCGAACTGTTCCTGCAGATCGTGTACGGCCGCACCCAGAGCGCCTTCTCTGAAGGAGGACTTCCCATCGGCGCCGGTCTTGAAGACCTCGGCAAGGGGCTCCGCTCCCAGATCGGCACTCTGTACGGCACCCGCGCCAAGGGGCCCCGTTATCTGGAAATGGCTGAAGGCTACATTACCAAGCTTGCCCTGGATGAAGACGGTGAAATCATCGGCTACGAATTTGTACGCATGGGGCCGATGATGGAAATGATCAAGAAGGGCGTGGACGCCAACGAAGCCGTCGCCAAATGCACGGGCAACTACGGTCGTTTCGACGAGGCCGCCAAGTACATCGATCCTCGTCACGAATGAGATTGAATTAAAAAGAGTATCTTAACTTCAAGCAATATTACTATTATGCCTCTTTTCGAATCCTACGACCGCCGCATCAAGCAGATCAATGAAGCCCTGGCCAAATACGGCATCAGCTCCATTGAAGAAGCGGAACAACTCTGCCTTTCCAAGGGAATCAACCCCCGTGAAATTGTGAACGGCATTCAGCCCATCGCGTTTGAAAACGCCGGCTGGGCCTATGTGGTGGGAGCCGCCATCGCCATTAAGAAGGGCTGCACGAAAGCCGCCGACGCCGCTGAAGCCATCGGAGAAGGTCTTCAGTCCTTCTGCATTCCCGGCTCCGTTGCGGATGAACGCAAGGTGGGCCTGGGCCACGGCAACCTGGCCGCCATGCTCCTGCGCGATGAAACGGAATGCTTCTGTTTCCTGGCCGGGCACGAATCCTTTGCCGCCGCTGAAGGCGCCATCGGCATTGCCAAGTCCGCCAACCGCGTCCGCAAGCAGGATCTCCGCGTCTGCCTGAACGGCCTCGGTAAGGATGCCGCGTACATCATCTCCCGCATCAACGGGTTTACATATGTGCAAACCAAGTTCGACTACGCCACGGGCAAGCTGAATATCATCCAGGAGAAAGCTTTCTCCAAGGGCCCCAAGGCCGCCGTGCGCGTGTATGGCTGCGATGATGTGCGCGAAGGCGTGGCTGTCATGTGGAATGAAGGCGTGGACGTTTCCATTACCGGGAACTCCACCAACCCCACCCGCTTCCAGCACCCGGTAGCCGGCACCTACAAGAAGGAATGCAATGAGAAGGGCAAAAAATACTTCTCCGTGGCTTCCGGCGGCGGTACGGGCCGTACCCTGCACCCGGACAACATGGCTGCCGGTCCCGCTTCCTACGGCATGACTGACACCATGGGCCGCATGCACTCCGACGCCCAGTTCGCCGGTTCTTCCTCCGTGCCCGCCCATGTGGAAATGATGGGCCTCATCGGCATGGGCAACAACCCGATGGTCGGCGCTTCCGTAGCGGTGGCCGTGGCTGTTGAAGAAGCCGCCAAGCAGAACGCCTGAGCGCGCAGCTGATCAAAAATCGCAGAGCCGCTTTCCCAAACCGGGAAAGCGGCTCTTTTAGCAGTTGAAAAAAGGAGATAGGCCTATTCCTGCCTTTTTGTTTCCGCATCAGCTTCCGATACGGAATCTGCTGGCCCGGTCTGTTCGGGGAGGAAGCCCGCGCGAAGGAACGGATCTTCTGGAAATGGATTCCGGCCTGGAAGCTGCCGGCTTGACGGAGCGGATTTCCGGACGGGAAGAAGAAGCGGGAGCAACCGTTTTTTCCGGTTGCGTTCCGTGGGAAGACGGGAGAACAGGAACGGTTCCGACAACCGTTTTTTGCCGTTCATGGGCCTTATAGGCGCGTTGCAGGGTGAAATCCCTTTGTTCTCCCGGTCTCAGAGAATAATCCGCCTTTTGGGGAGTTCCGGCTTTTTGCGCCAGAGGTTCCACGCGTCGCTGCAGCTGCGCGGCGGCATCCAGTTTGCCGTCCACCCATTCCGGATTCCATTCAGGCTCGGATGCTTTCAGGGACTGGAGCAACTGAGCCGCTTTCTTGCCGCTTTCCAGGGCGGCCTTATAATCTCCCTCCTTCTCCTGCCGTGCCGCGCGCATCAGGGAAAGGTTGGCTTCGTAAAAAGCGTCTCCGGGATCGCCAAGGGCCGTTGCTGCCGCCAGGAACATGCAGAGCAGGGAACAGGATAGAAGATGTCTTTTCATGATTGTTGGCACGATAACATGATTCTCCGTTTTGGAAAGGCCTTTCTTCCGGCATGTTTTGCGCAGGGCAGAACCCCGTTTCCCTTGCGGAGAAGAGGAAATGTTCTCCATTCCGAACCCCGGCACAACTTGACGGAAAGGCGGGAGTGCCGTATGATGGTTTAGACCTGCTATATGACCCGGAACGCGCCATCATCCCTTCCAGCTCCGCAGATGGAGGAAGATCCCAGATTCCTGACGGAACAAATTGTAACGTATCTGGGCAATAAGCGTTCCCTGCTTCATTTCCTGGGAACGGGATTGGAACAGGTGAAAAAACGCCTGGGTAAGGAACGGCTGAAAGCAGGGGATCTTTTTTCCGGCAGCGGCATCGTGGCGCGTTTTCTGAAACAGCATTCGGAAGAGTTGATCGTCAATGATCTGGAGGAATACAGCCGGATCGTCAATACCTGTTACCTGAGCAATGCGGAGGAAGTAGAGAATCTGGAGCTGGACAGGCATTACAGACGCCTGCTGCGGTATATGGAAACGCATGAATCCCCTGGCTTCATCACGGAACTGTACGCCCCCAGAAATCCGGACTGCATCACGGCGGATGACCGCGTTTTTTATACGCGCCGCAACGCCGTGTACCTGGATACGGCGAGGCAGACCATCAATTTGCTTCCGGCAGAAGTCAGGCCCTATTTTATCGCGCCTCTTCTGGCGGAAGCTTCCATTCACACAAACACGTCCGGCGTATTCAAAGGCTTTTACAAAGACAGGAACGGAATCGGCAAATTCGGGGGAACGGGAGGCAACGCCCTTTCCCGCATTCTGGGAGACATTTCGCTGCCGTTTCCCGTGTTTTCCCGGTTTGACTGCCAGTATTCCATCCATTGCCGCGATGCCAATGAATTGGCTGCCGAGCTGCCGGAAATGGATGTGGTGTATCTGGACCCTCCCTATAACCAGCATCCGTACGGGTCCAATTATTTCATGCTGAATTTGCTGTCTTCTTATGAAAAGCCGGAGGAAACCAGCCGGGTTTCCGGCATTCCCGCAGATTGGAAACGCTCCACGTACAACAGCCGCCAGCATGCTCCGGAGGCCCTGTTCCGTCTGTTGGAGGATTGTCCGTCCAAATTTATTTTGCTTTCCTACAGTTCTGAGGGGTTTATTAACTATGAGGAAATGACCGGTTTCCTCGGACGACTGGGCCGTACCGTTACGCTGGAAACGCCGTACGCCGCATTCCGGGGCAGCCGGAATTTCAGAAACCGTCCTCAGAACGTGACGGAATTCCTGTTCCTGGTGGAACGGTTCTAACAGATGACAGGAAAGGCAAGCCTCCATGCAGACCCATTTGGAACGCTTCATCCGTTTTCTGGCCGCGGAGAAAGGCTTGAGTACCGCCTACCAGCTTTCCGTGAGGCAGACGCTGGAGGAATTCGCCCGGTTTCTGGAAACGGAAGATACTGGTCTTGCCCAAGCGGGCATCGATACGCTTTCGGCATTTCTGCGGCATTTGCAGGACCGGGGGATGGCCCGCAGCTCCATGCGGGTGGAAATGGTGCATTTGCGTATTTTTTTCCGGTGGCTGGCCGGAACGGGAATATTGGAAAAAGATCCTTCCGCATTTCTGGAAATGCCCCGGCAGGGGCTGTCGCTTCCCCATGTGCTGGATCAGAAAACTGTCTCAAATCTTCTTGAAAGCATTGATGTTCAAGATATTCCTCTAGGGTGTAGAGACAGGACCCTCCTGGAAATGATCTACGCTTGCGGGATGCGTGTTAGCGAAATAATCAACTGCAAATTAGAGAGTTTTGATAAAGATGAAGCTTTTGTCCGCGTGCTGGGGAAGGGGGATAAAACCCGGCTGGTGCCCATAGGGAGGTCCGCCTTGGATGCTTTGCAAATGTATTTGGAAAAAGGAAGACCAAAACTGGTCAGGACGGGAACGAAAAACCATATCTTCCTGACGGTACGCGGCCGTCCGTTGACAAGGGAGCGGGTCCGCCAAATTCTCCGGGAACGCGCCAGAGCCGCAGGACTGGAACAGCATGTTTTCCCGCACATCCTGCGTCATTCCTTTGCCACGCATCTTCTGGAAAACGGAGCGGATCTGCGCATTATTCAGGAGATGCTGGGTCATGCCGATATTTCCACCACTCAGATCTATACGCATTTGGAGCAGCAGCGGCTGAATTCGATTCATCACCGTTTTCATCCCAGAGGATAGGAACGCTATTTCTTCCTTATTTCCATGCCACGTTTTTTCGCATTCTTCCAATCACATCATAATCATTTAACTATTAATGGACGGAGAATTATTTTACCGGTATTATATTTTGCATTACATATATTATGCGAAGTATAAATACAGAGAGAAATATATGTCCCACTTGCTCCGGTTATGTGTGAAAGAACAATCCCGTCTCCGGAAGCCCCCGTTTGACGCATCCCCAAAAAAGATGGCAGGAAATAAGATTCCCTGCTTATCAAGGATGTTACCAGATTCATATTCCGAGGACTTTTTTTACTCGTAAATCCGGGCGTGGAACGAATGACCCGCTGCCTGTTCTGTTCTGAATGGAAATCATTCATCCATTACTCATTTTTGTTCCACTTCGGCCTATCCTTTTTTCTACTGAGGCGAATCTTTCCCTCCGCTTCTCTCTTGCCAGATCACCTTTCATCCTTCATAATAAAAAAAGCATGAATACTTTCGTTTCTCTTTGCCTGGTCGGGGGCCTCAGCCTGGGTTCCTTTTGTTATGCTCAGTACATGGATAACGATGCCAAGAAGAAGGTAATCAAGGATTTGGATAATCTGCTCGCTCTGAACAGGTCTGCGGAAACCAAAGTGATCAATGCCGCTATCAGCAAACTGAATTCCGCCGGCAGGGATCCCGGCGCCGCATATGACCTGCTGATCCAGTCCAAGAAATTTCTGATGGAAACAGAAAAGGAAAAGGACAGGAGCCAGGGAAAGAGCGCCAAAATCGCCTCCAATTCCATGAAGGACTGGATGGACCGTGAAGCGAAGAAGTACCAGGATAAAAATGCCCGTAAAGGATTAATGATTCAATATCAATGGGGTGTTCTCGTCCTCAAGGCGCGCCTTAAGGAAAATTTAATGAACGCCACTTCCCATTCCTCCGGCGGAACAGCGGAGGAAATCCTGGATGTTACGGAGTTCCAGAAGCCGGCCATGGATTTGCTGAATGCCTACCTGTCCGCCTGCTCAGACCCTGATTTTATCGACCCTTCCTCTTCCAAAAATAATAATGGAGCGGCCGGAAAAGCCGGCGCCCGTATTGCGGAACAATCCGTCCTGAATACGGAAGTGGGTGAGGCCCTGGGCATCAGCAGCATGTCTTCCAAGGCTTTCCCTGATTCCATGAAGAACCGGGATGAGATTTTTGACAAACTGTTCTTTACCGGATACCGGAAGACCCGCAACCTCCCTGCCCTCAGGCAGGCATGGAACAAGAGAATTTCCATGGAAGTGGCTCTGGGAAAAATCAGCCACGCCATTTCCTCCGGCAAGAAGTCCGGCATGCAGGGCCGCATCGCCAATGCGTCCGAAGACGAATTTGACGAGCAGGGAGCCGCCGTTCTGGATCGGCTGCGCTGGCGCTGCGAACTTGATTGCTTCGACTTGGGAGACCAGGCAAACGCCACGAGGAATATGATGACGCTCATCCGGACGACAGTGGATCCCGTGCGCCGGGAACAGGGTATCCGCACCCTCCGGGATAAACTGATTCAGAGCATGAAGAGCATGATTGATTCTCCGGAAGAAGGGAGCATGGCTGACGGTTCCGCTTCATCCCCTGCTCCGCGCCCTGCCGTGCGCGCGCCCAAAAGGAAGACGCCCTCCACCACGATCACGACCAGTCGTGAAATGGATGATCCCGGCGCCATTGGAACGGATGTGCCGTCACCGCCCAAACCGGATCCAACCCGGAGCGACGATTTTTTTGAAGACGTTTAACGTTCTTCAGACAAAGATGCTGCCCGAACGGCGGTTTCCCTGTTCATGGAATGCACAGAGCATCCTTGACGTCCGGAACTGCCGTTTTATACAGTAAGGGCATGTATCAGCCATTTCAATTTTTCATGCCCGCGCAAATCTTCTTCGGCGCGGGTTCTTTGGACAATCTTGGTTCCGCTCCCCTGCCCGGCGCCAAGGCCCTGATCGTCATCGGCGGCACGTCCGTCAAACGCCTCGGATATCTGGACCGCGTGCAGGCTCTTTTGAAAAGCCAGGGAGTGGAAAGCGTCGTTTTCGACAAGGTGCAGCCCAACCCCGTGGTGGAGCACGTGATGGAAGCCGCCTCCCTAGCCAGGGAAACGGGGTGTGATTTCGTCATCGGCCTGGGCGGGGGCAGCAGCATGGATTCCGCCAAGAGCATCGCCGTGATGGCAGCCAATCCCGGGAACTACTGGGATTACATCCAGGGCGGTTCCGGCAAGGGGCTTCCCATTCCCAACAAACCTCTTCCCATCGTCTGCATTACCACTACGGCGGGAACCGGAACGGAGGCGGATCCGTGGACCGTCATTACAAAGGAGGACACGCAGGAAAAAATCGGTTTCGGCTGCAGGGGTACTTTCCCCACCATGTCTATCGTCGATCCGGAGTTGATGCTTTCCGTACCTCCCAAATTAACGGCATACCAGGGATTTGACGCCCTGTTTCATGCCGTGGAGGGATATATGGCCACAATCGCCTCTCCCATGGGGGACATGTTTGCGCTCCAGGCCATTGAATACATTGCCAAATATCTTCCGCGCGCCGTGAATAACGGGGATGACCTGGAGGCGCGCGCCTATGTGGCTCTGGCCAATACCTATTCCGGATTTGTGGAAACCATTTCCTGCTGTACGTCGGAACATTCCATTGAACATGCCCTCAGCGCCTTCCATCCTTCCCTGCCCCACGGCGCGGGGTTAATCATGATTTCCTGGGCCTACCATGAAGCCTACGCGCCCTCCTGCCCGGAACGTTACGCAAGAGTTGCCGCGGCCATGGGGCAGGAAGCCTCGGTGGACGGTTTCCTGAACGGCTTGAACAAACTGAAGGAAGCCTGCGGCGTGGACAAGCTGAAGATGTCCGAGTTCGGCATTACCCCGGATTTATTTGATGAATACGCTAAAACGGCTTTTTCCACCATGGGCAATCTGTTTGAGATGGACCGTTGCAAATTGACTCCGGCGGACGTGGTCAGCATCCTGGAAAAATCCTATTCCTAGAAACAAGCCGTCGAGGAAACGCAGGCCGGGCGGGCAGCTTTCTTGCATGGCAGCCCGTCCGGCAAAAGATTGTTGCCGTTCCGATGCGTTCAGGAATGCCGGCTATTTCCGTCATGCCGGGGCATTCCCTATAGAGAAGGAGCATGGTTCGGTTGGCTGTCCATTTTCCATTGCAGCAGTTCCCCTGTAAAACAACGCGGCTGGACATGTGTCGCGCCGGGGTTGCCATGTTGTTCTCTTATCGGGCGGCCAGATAGCCCAGGCCAATGGCCAGGAGCCCCCCGGCAAAACTGATGAGGGTGTAAAGGAAGAAGGCGGAGAAGTTCCCTTCCTTCAACAGCAGGAAGGATTCATTCATCAGCGTGGAAAAGGTGGTGAAACCGCCGCACAGGCCTGCGGTAAGAAAGAGCCGCGTTTCCGTATGCGGCAGGTTCCGGTCGAACAAACCGTAGAGGGCGCCCAGGATAAAACATCCCAGCAGGTTGACTGCCGCCGTACCCCAGGGGAACGAACTTGCCGAATTGACCTGGACGAAACGGGACAGCAGGAAACGCAATACACCGCCCGCAAAGCTTCCCAGGCCCACTATCATCAGCATTTTCATCATATAGCGGCTTTTTCTATGTTTTAATGGGGAATAAAGTTTCGGAGCAGCGCCGAAATCTGCCGGGAAAGACGGGCTGCGGCTTCTTGTCCATGAAAGGGTTGCTGGCTGCGTTCCCGAAAACTGGTTTGGAAACGTTCGTGCCGCCTGGTGAAACCCTTTACCGGAAACAAGATTTCTGCGGAAGCTGTCGGTCTGTATGCCGGCAGAACCATTTCCTTTAACGTGTGCGGATAAAATACCCTGTTTTTTCCATATCGCCAGCCTTTTTGTTCTTGATTGCAGGGTAAAACCGTATTTCCTTTTTTCCATGTCCCTGCCCCTTCTCGTTACCGGAACCATCGGAATTGATACCATCCTTACTCCCGGCGGCAGGGCGGACGGTGTTCTGGGCGGTTCCGTTTCCTTTGCGGCCGTGGCTGCCCTTTTGTTTGCCGACCGCGTGGATGCCGTCAGCATCATCGGGGAGGATTTCCCCGCCCATTATGAAGCGGCCCTTGAGGCTAAAGGGGTGTGCATGAACGGTGTAGAACGCAAGAAAGGGCCTTCTTTTGCCTGGACCGGGGAATATTTTGACAATATGAACAAGCGGAGGACCGTTTGTGCCAATGATGCCGTGATGCTGGAATGGAATGTGCACGTTCCGGAGCCTTTGAGGAACCATCCGGTGCTGGTTTGCTGCTGCATGGTTCCGGCCCAGCAGCTCAAGTGCATGGAACAATGTCCGGACGCGGCGTTGGTACTTTCCGATTCCATGGACAAGTGGCTGCGCCGCCAGCCGGAATT
Source organism: Akkermansia sp. UBA7090 (assembly GCF_002493465.1). Taxonomy (NCBI): domain Bacteria; kingdom Pseudomonadati; phylum Verrucomicrobiota; class Verrucomicrobiia; order Verrucomicrobiales; family Akkermansiaceae; genus Akkermansia; species Akkermansia sp. UBA7090. Next base: position 37,951 of record NZ_DKYW01000004.1, on the reverse strand, counting down.
GCTGGATGCCGTGATCAGCCGTTCCCATATCACCATGATGAATGAGGATGAGGCGAAGGAATATGCCCAGGCGTCCACCGTCATGGAAGCCGGGGAATTCCTGCTTTCCAAAGGCGCCGCGTACGCAGTGGTGAAACAGGGGGAATACGGGGCCACGCTTCTGGGCCGGGATGCCGGCGGGAATCTCCGGATGTTCCGTTGTCCCGCCTATCCTCTGAAAACACTGGTGGACCCCACCGGTGCGGGGGATACGTTCCTGGGGGCTCTGGCCGGCTATTTGTCCACCCTGCCTCCCGGCCTTCCTCCGTTTGAGGAAGTGAAGAAGGGGATTGTGTACGGAACGGTGGCGGCCTCCTTCACCTGCGAGTCCTTTTCGGCAGACGCCCTTCTTTCCATGACCAAAGAGACTTTTCGCCGCCGTCTTGAAGAGTACGCGGAGATGTGCCGCCTGCCTGATATCCGCCTCTTTTCCGCAAGTGACTGTTAAGACGGGATCAGATCCCCTGAAAAGGAGGAAATGCCGCCCTTCATGGTTCGTTTTCCGGTCTCCGTTTTTGCGGGCTGTCCGGAATGTTCAGGTAAAGAAAGCCAGGATGCGGAACATGAAAAACCCCGGCGTGGCATGCACAGCCGGGGTTTTCGTAAAAACAGGGGATGCTGTCGGCGGGATCAAGCATCCTGAAGGCCGAATTTAAGCTCGGCTTCCGAAACTACCTGGCCGTTCACCAGGCAGCGTGCCGTCGCCTGGCCGATGTTTCCGCGCATCTTGGTCAGTTCCGCTTCAATGATGAGCGTATCGCCGGGAACCACGACGCGGCGGAATTTTACCTTGTCCGCGCTCATGAAATAGCCGAGCTTGCTGGCATTGCCGGGCTGGCGCAGCATGACGATGGAGGCCACCTGGGCCATGGCTTCCACCTGGAGGACGCCCGGCATGACCGGATGGCCCGGGAAGTGGCCCTGGAAAAAGAGTTCGTTCATGGTCAGGTTCTTCAGACCCCGGCACTTGGTTTCTCCTTCAAAACCGATAATGCGGTCCACCATCAGGAAAGGATAGCGGTGCGGCAGAAGGCTCATTACTTCATTAATGTCCAGCACGGCGTCTCCGTACGGCACGTTGACGGGATTGGGGGCCATCTGCTGGTTGCGGTGGTGTTCCTTCTTGAGCTTGGCCGTGAGTTCGGTGTTCGGGCCGTGGCCCGGCTTGATGGCGATGACGTGGCCCAGAATGGGCTTGCCGCACAGGGTCAGGTCCCCAATAAGGTCCATGGCCTTGTGGCGGGCGAACTCATTGATGAAACGCATGGGTTCCTTGCTCATGAGCTCCTCTCCGCGGATGACCACGGCGTTTTCCAGGCTGCCGCCCTTGATGAGGCCCTTTTCCAGCAGGGGCTTGATGTCTTCGTAGAACGTAAAGGTGCGGGCCGGGGCCAGTTCCTTTTCATACGTTTCTGGCGTGATGACCGCGTCAAAGTACTGGGTGATGCGGTTTTCCGGTCCCACGCAGGTGACGGAAACGCGGAATTGCTTGGAGGGGAGAATGGTCAGGATGGAACCGCCCTTGGTTTCAATGGTGACGGCCTCGCGCACTTCCAGATAGCGGCGCGGCACATCCAGTTCCACGATGCCGGCGCGCTTGATCAGTTCTACGTAGGGGGCCGAGGAGCCGTCCCCGATGGGAGGTTCGTTGGCGTCCATTTCAATGACGGCGTTGTCAATGCCCATGCCCGTGAGGGCGGAGAGGATGTGTTCCACGGTATGCACCTTGACGGAACCTTCAGCCAGGCTGGTGGCGCGTTCCACAGTCTGCACCTTTTCCACATCCGCGCTGATGAAAGGCTGGTCCGGAATGTCCACCCGGCGGAATTTAATGCCGAAGTCGGCGGGAGCCGGTTTCAGGGTCAGGGTAACGGGCTGCCCCGTATGCAAAGAGGTACCGGCCAGGGAGGCCGGAGAGCCGACAGTTCTTTGGTTTCCACATGCCATGCGGGGATGCTAGTGAATGAGCTTCCGTTTGGAAAGCACGAAATCACGGATTTTCCTTTAAATTCAGGGAAGAGACGGTATTCCGGCGTGTCATCCCGGAAAGAAGTGGATAAAGGGCGCTTGAAAAAACGCCGCTCACCCGGTAGTGATGTTCCATGCACATCACGGCAGGCCTCCGCATTTCCCGCGCGTTTATTCTCGGCGCCGGGCTGGGTACCCGCCTGCGCCCTCTCACCGGCATTCTGCCCAAGCCGCTGATTCCCTTTTTCCATGAACCCCTTATTCTGCATTCCATGCGCCGATGCTACGATTGCGGCATACGGGAGTTCATCATCAATACCCACCATCTGGCGGCGGCCTGGGATAAGGTGTTCCCTGAACGCTCATGGAACGGCTGCCCTGTTCATTTCAGCCATGAACCCGTGCTGCTGGATTCCGGCGGCGGCGTCAAAAAGATAGAGCCCCTGGCTTCCCCGGAAGAACCGCTGCTGGTGGTGAACGGAGACATGGCGGCCACATTTGATCTGGGCCGCCTTCTGGAAGAGCATTTGAACCGCCGCCCTCCCGTGACGCTGGCCCTCCGCACCTCCGGAGATAAGAAGAACGTGGGATTTGATTTTTCTTCCGGACTGGTGACGGATATGAGGTACGCCCTGGACCGCGACCCCGGATCTTGCCAATTTACCGGCGCGTACTGCATGGAGCCGGAAGTATTCGGGCGCATCCCTTCCGGGGAGGCCGTTTCCATCATTCCCCTGTTTCTGGATTACATCCGGGAAGGGTGCCTGCGCGGCATTCTGGCGGATGACGGGTTGTGGATGGACATGGGAACGCCGGAGGCCTACCTTCAAGCTCATCTGGATTTTCCCTCCCCCGCTCCGCGCATCCACCCCCGGGCCCGGGTGTCCCCCCACTCCTTTGCGGACGGTAATTGCGTGATAGGTCCCGGTGCAACGGTAGAGGACGGCTGCCGCCTGCAAGGCTGCGTTGTCTGGCCGGGCGTACGCGTGCCTTCAGGCACCTGCGCGGAACGCCGGATTTTCTACTGTTCCCCCAACGGCCATTGACCATGCTTTTGCTGCGCCTTCTTCCCCTGATGTTGTGCTTTTCCGGCCTGGTTCACGCGGAACACCGCGTTTTCACCAGGAAGGACGGCTTTTTGTCCATGCGGGACAAGCTGAACGTGTATTTTTTCCGTTCTGATACGCACCGTCTGCTGGTGAGGGACGAAGGAAGCGTCAAAACGCCCCGGTACGGCTCCCTGGACAAGGCCATGAGGAAAAGCCCCTGCGTGGCCGGCGTCAACGGAGGATTTTTCAGTGCGGACGCGGAGGGAACTCCCCTGGGCCTGGTCATTCAGGACGGCAAACGGCTTTCTCCGCTGGCTACGGGGTCTTTCGCCGTTTCCGGGGTCGTTTATGAAGGAGGCAGAAGCGGATTGACTCTGGTCCGCAGTTCCGTGCTGAAACGCATGAAAAAGCTTCCGGCCACGCAGGCAGCCATTCAGGGAGGCCCCTTTCTGGTGGAGAACGGCTCCGCCGTAAAAGGGCTTAACGCGCAGAAGTCCACTTACCGCACCTTCATTGCCACGGACGGAGGAAAAAGGTGGTGCATCGGCGTTTCCTCTTCCCTGACTTTGAAGGAACTGGCAGCTTGGCTGGCGACTCCCGGAGCATTGGGGAATTTCCGGGTGGAAACGGCCCTGAATATGGACGGCGGCTCGTCTTCCGCCTTCTGGTGCCATGAAACAGGCATTTCCTACCCTGCGTTCAAACAGGTCAGGAATTATCTGGGCGTAGCCCCCGTGGAACGCCGGTAAACGCCGTCCTCCACGGGGCCGTGAACACGTTTCCCGGCGCCTATCCTGCGCAGCAACAGAACCGCGAACGCCAGGAAACAAACCAGAACGGCCCAGTCGCCCAGCATGGCGTACAGGGTTATTTCCGTACAGCCCACAGGCAATGTGGCAGTCATCACCCCTCTGGTAAACGGCGAACCGGAGGAATCCCTCAAATCCGCAATAACCGCGCCATTGGGGGCCAGAGCCACGCTTACGCCGGTATTGGCGGCACGGACCATGGAACGCCGCAGTTCAATACAGCGGAACGCCGCATTGCGCCAATGCTGTTCATTGGCGCAGGAACGGTTGAACCACCCGTCATTGGTCACGTTCACCATCAACTGGGGTTCCTGCCGGACGAAGCGGCGCACCCAGCTTCCCACCACATCCTCAAAGCAGACCAGCGGAATAACGCCCACCGTAGAAGAGCTTCCGGGGCGGATAGGCACGGGAACGGGATTGAAGGAACACCCGGGCGTATAGTTCAGGCCCATGGCAGTTCCGGCGGAAGCCTCAAAGGCTTTTTCCAGAAACGGGAATGTTTCCCGCATAGGGATGTATTCTCCGAAGGGAACCAGCATGGCCTTGGCGTGCGGACGGGCTGTGGAATAATCCCCCTCAAAGACGGTAAGGCAGTTGTAAGCCCGCGCCACACGCCCTTCATCAGACAGGTAAATATCATCCGTGCCCGTCAGCAGGATAAAATTGCATATCCCGTTCCGAAGGGCCTGGACGTAATCCTCTTCCGCGCTCAGAAAGTTGACATTGTCCTGATTGGGGAAGCGTTCCCCAGTGGAATCACGGTAAAACGTGGAAATGGGGAAGGAACTTTCCGGCCAGATGACCCAGGCCGGCATATCCAGGGAGGCTTCCGCGCCGTCTTTGACCGCCTGTTCCAGAGCGCGGTTTTGAAGGTCCAGCATTCCCTGTTCCGTCATGTCCAGCAAAGCCCGGTAAATGCTTCCCCGATTGGCCGGATCCCATTTTTCCTTCTGGCTCAGATTCAGCTGCACGGCCATGACGGGAACGGTAAGCCTGCCGTTTCCCATGACCGCGGCAGACTGGGGGGAGTAACGAGCCGTCCAGAACACGCCGACGACAAACATGGTTAAAAGGACCGCCACCAGGATGAAAAAGTCCCAGGGAACGGTCCGTCTGCCTTCATGGACAATCATGATTCCGGCACGGCGGCAAACACGCCAGAGCCAGACGGAAAAGACGGCCGGAATAAAGGCCAGCGCCGTCACGCCAAGGTATTCCGCCCATTGGGCCAGCGGATTTCCGTACAGGGCCACGCCCAGATTGTTCCAGCCGAAACCCGGTATCAGCCAGCCCCGCCCCCATTCCAGGCATACCCATAAAGCGGCGCCCGCCAGAGCGGCGGAAGCGCTGGGCAATATGTCGCCCATGGCCCAGGCTTTCCAGGCGGCCCGGCGTTCCTTTGCCGCCAGCTTCGCATCAGGCAGCGGCCGGCCGGCCGGCCGGAAGAACACTCCCATGACCAGAGCCCATAAGCAGGGAAACAGGCCTCCGTAAAAAATCATCAGGGGAATATAGCCCAGCGTGCTGACCTCATTGACCCACCAGAAGGAGATGCCGTAAAATACCACGCCAAATACCCAGCCATACAGGGCGTACGCCAGCATTCCCCTTTTCCCCTCCCGTCTGCGGCCGTGCCACAGGGCTGTCAGCAAAGGCAGGAATCCTATCCATACGCACCCGCTCCAGTCTACCGGAATAAAGGCGCAGGCCATCAAAATTCCGGAAAAAGCGGCCAGCAGCAGCCCTGCCCACACGGGCAGGAGACGAGGGAGGGAAGCAGGTGGGGTATTCATCATGAAAAGCCTTTTATTCCGGGAACGGGAATGCCGCCATTGTCCCCCATGCTGACTCATTCCTGCAACAAAAAAGATTGCAAAATTTATTCAAATGCGGAAATAGTGGGTTCAGTTCATACAACCCATCATACACAATGGCAGATATCGACGAAAAAACACCTCTAAACGTCCCCGGCAAGTTTTACGTGGACAGTTCCTGCATTGACTGCGACCTTTGCCGCGAAACCGCTCCGGAAAACTTTGGACGGGATGACGACGAAGGAGTATCCTATGTCAAGAAGCAGCCGGAAAACGACGAAGAGCTGAGCGCATGCGAGGAAGCCATGGAAGGCTGCCCCGTGGAAGCGATTGGCGACGACGGCGAATAATATTTCTCCATATATTATTTTAACCGCCCGGGGCTGTTGGCATTCAACGCTCCGGGCTTTTATTTTCCATCCATGTCCTCCCCCTGGTCTCCCTACACGCCGGACAGGGACCGTCCGGATCCCTACGCCTCCCCAGTCCGGTATGATTATCTTTCCCGTGATGAGCAGGAGGTGAGGCAGGCGTTGGCGGACTGGTTCCAGATATCCCCCGCCGCCAGTGAAACACGCAACCTCCATACGGCGGAGTCCCTGCTGGGGGATATCCTGTCCAGGCTTCCCCTGGACGGCGACGGCATGGACCCCGAATTGCTCCGGGAAGGATGGCTGAAAGCTGCGGGGCCATTCCTGGGCCAGCAATCCAACCTTCTTTCCATTGTCAAGGGAGTAGCCACCATCCAGGTGCTTCAACCGGCCATGCGCTACCATCTTCAGCAGTGGCAGGGAGCCCTGCTGGGAAAACTGAAGGACCAGTTCGGCAAGGATGCCGTCCATTCCATCCGCATACGGATAGGATAATTTTGCCGCCGCACGGCATTTCTTCAAAATGCCTGATCCTCATTTCATGCATTATAACGGATGCGGAAAACCTTTCAGAATTTCTGATCCGCCGTCAAATGGATTTTCCTTTTTCTTAGGATCGTAAATTTTCTATCCTTCCCCATAATTTTCCCCCATATGAAAAGGAGGAAAAAGAAAAATTGTCAGTTTTTTTGCGATAGCGTTTTTTAGAGGCTTGGAAATTCTGTAATTACTATTCCAGATAAAGCGGAATTCCCTTCGTGACGGCTTGATTTCTATTTTCCAACCGGAGCGGAAGTCTGGATCTCCAGAAGAAAGAAAAAGGTGAGGAGATAGAAAAACAGTGTGCCGCGACATTAAAAATTTGACGAAAGAGAGTTTTTTATTTAAGTGTAATAGTTATCACATGCGATTTACTCTCCCTGCCCTTCTGCTGACGTCAAGCCTGACTCTTTGTTTTCCTTCTTCCTACGGAGATTGGACTTCCCCCCACTCCCTCCAGCAGGAAAAAGACGCGCCGGTTCCTCTCATTCCCTTTCCGTCCCAGGTGGACTGGAAAAGAGGGACATGCCCCAAAAAAGCACCCGTTTCCGTTAACAAGGACCCTGCCCTGGCCCAATCGCTGGGAAAAGAAGGCTATGAACTCCAGATTCGCCCCGGAGGGATCCTGATCAAGGCAGCTACGGATTCGGGCGTTTTCTATGCCCGCAGGACGCTGGATCAGCTGGGAGCCAAGGGAAATTACCCGTGCTGCGACATCAAGGACAGCCCGGCATTCGCCATTCGCGGCTTCATGCACGACGTAGGCCGCAATTTCCGGCCTATTGAAACGCTCAAGTCGGATATTGACGAAATGGCGCGGCTGAAACTGAATGCTTTCCACTGGCACCTGACGGACTATCCCGCATGGCGCATCCAGAGCAAAAAATATCCTGTCTTGAATGATCCCTCCAAGCGGATCAAGAACCGGGATGTCAATGACACCTACACCTACGAGCAGATCCGGGACCTGTTCCGCTATGCCAGGGCGCGTCACGTCCAGATCATCCCGGAAATTGATATGCCTGGACACAGCACTTATTTCAGAAACTGCTTCGGCTTTCCGATGCACGACCCCAGGGGCATGAAGATTCTGGAAGAACTGCTGGAAGAATTTTGCAGGGAAATTCCTGTGGAAATGTCTCCTTACCTGCACATTGGAGCTGATGAAATCCACATCCCCAACGGGAAGCAGTTTGCGGACCGGATGGCGGCCAAGGTCAAATCCCTGGGACGCCAGCCCATCCAATGGGCGGGCAACAATGACCTGCCTGTGTCCGGAGACAGTTATGCCCAGCTGTGGAATGACGAAAATTCCGTAGGTCTGCCGGATCCAGCCAGGCAGAAGAATCCCTATTTCGATTCCACAGCAGGGTACGTCAATTCCTTTGACCCCGGCATTCTGGTGCGCAGGAATTTCTTCCGCCAACCCTGCGGAACGGTGAAGAGCGACGAACATTCTTTGGGAGTCATTCAGTGCCTGTGGCCGGATACCCGGGTGGGGGACAAAAAGAATATTCCCATTCAGAGCCCTCAGTGGCCGGCCATGTTCGCCATGGCGGAACGCAGCTGGAAGGGGTTGCCGGCGGATGGTTCCCGCTTTGCCGGAAAACTGCCTGAAAAAGATACGGAGGCCTATCAGGCCTTTTCCCTGTTCGAGAAGCGTATGGAAGCCCTGGCCGGAAACAGGCCCTTCCCCTATTGGCGGGATTCTTTTGTGGAATGGACCGTATTCGGTCCCGTTCCGAAGGACAGGCAGGAAGAAGTAAGGAACAGCCTGCTGGCAGGAAAATCTCCCGCAGGGCTGAACCCCATCCGAGCCCGGGGAGGCAATTTGTATTTCCGTACCCGTGCAGGGGCGGAAGGCCTGTTCTCCAAGACCAAGCCGGGAAATACAGCCTGGGCGGAAACGACTTTTTATGCGGCCAGGCCCGGGACCATGTACGCCATGACAGGATTTGACGCGCCGGCCCGTTCCACGCGACGCTGTTCCGGGGTTCCGTCCGCCGGGGAATGGTCCCAATGCGAAACCAGAATATGGGTGAACGGAAAAGAAGTGAACAATCCCCAGACCTGCAGGCTGGCGGGACAGAGGCGTTATGAAAAGCACACCTGGAATTCCCCTGCCAATGAAATCCCCTTTGACAATGAAGAATTCTGGTGGGCGCGTCCTCCCGTTTCCTTTCAGGTAAAGGCCGGAGAAAACAAAATCCTGATTGAACAGCCGTATACGGGAGAATTCCAGTCATGGGGAGTCAGCTTCATTCCGGTAAAAAAAGCCGGAGACCGCTGGATTGCCGACCCAAGCTGCTATGCCAAACCCGGGAGAGAGAAACAGGATGACGTCTCTCTGGTGCCATCAAAGTAAATATGGAACTCTCTCCCCGCGGACCTTTTCATGTTCCGTCCCATCATTCCAGAGGTCATTTTCCCCCGGTCATCAGGACGAGAGAGCGGGGAAAATATCGCTTGAGAAACACGTAAACGCTCCGCGCCATCATATAAACCGCAGGCACCAGGCACCACCACACCCAGGCAGGCCATGGGGAGGGAAAACAGTTCTCTACGCCTATCAGGACGATCAGCACGAAAATGTGGGAACAATACACGAAGAAGCTGCCGGACGCCCACAGGGACAGCCTTTCCGACCAGCCGGGGCTGACGGCTTTCACAATAATCCCGAAGCTGAGAAAGGCCAGAACGAGCAATCCGGAATAAGAGCCGTCCGGAATCAGGAAAGAGTCTGCACAGCTTGCCCATACAAGGGCCGCAGAAGCTAAAAGAATGGAAGTGTGCACGGCAAGGGGCATGTTGCCCCAGCGGTTCAGACAGCCAGGGGCGGCAGACGCCAGCATAACACCGAGCGTAAAATCCCCGAACATGTACGGGCTGGGCCACGCCAGGGAGTCATCCCACCGGTGCAGAAACAGGCAGAACAGGCCAAGGGCGTAAAGAGCTGAACGGAAACGGGAGAACAAAAAAGCAGCCAGGGTAAAAATCATCAAGTCTCTCAGAAACCACATCGGGGTCAGCATGGGACATGCTCCCAGCCCAAACACGGAAATGAGCGCATTGGGGTCAAGAGGCATGCCGACCGCCAGCCAATAGGCCGCGCACCAGAAAAGATAGGGCCGCAGCAAAACCATCAGGCGGCGTGCCGTCCACGTTCCGGAGTCCTGATTCCCAAGGCCGGAGGCGGAAAAATAACCCGCCAGCAGGAAAAACGTCGCCAGCGCCGGACCAATCAGCCATTGGTTGGGAGGAAACGCCACGGAAGGAACGTGCTGCATGATGACCACAAGCGTCGCCAGCAACCGAGCAATCTCCACCCAAGGCAAACGGGGGTGAATTTCTTTACCGGACGTGGGGAAGACGGTCATGACTGCCTCATTCTGGATGATTGTTCTGAAAAAGCACTATTTTTATTGATTTTATAGACGGAATATTTCCGAAAAACAGCTTATTAACCTTCGCAAGCCTCACTTAGAGAAAATACTTGAGAATGAATTAAATTAAGCATTTTCCCCATATTTGCATTTATTGCTTATAGGCCAAACAGCATTTCTTTCTGCACACATTCCGAGCGGAGAGGTTGTATCAAATACGCTCCTGCGTTGATAAATGGGGAAATACGTCCGTCCTGTTGACCTTCTTCATACAATTTATCCCATACATTCATGGCTTTATCTTCCATTTATCCGAACGGATCGCATTTCTTAACTGCTGCCCGAATACCCGTCATTTCCGGGAAATATCATCTGCCGCATGTTTGCCGCCGTTCCCGTCAGCGTAAAAACCGTATTTTTATCCCATGTCCATCTATGGGAAGCCTCTTCCAGAAATAGCGAAAAAGGCTGGATTCTTCTATGGAATCCAGCCTTTCGGAAAGGAGAGAATACACGGTTCAGGAATAAAAGCCGATATCCGGTTCCCGGTCCCGCCGCCTGCGTTTCAAATACGGATTGCGGTATCGGTGAATGCATTTGCCGGAACTCCCGGGGGTATAATGAAGAGGATCCGCCTCCTTGGCGGCTTCATGGCTCAATATCTCCACAAAATCTTTCAAGGACATTTCCAGATCCGCATCGTGGCATGCCAGCGCGGCGGACAGACGCACCTTACCGTTGCCATAGTCCACATACATGGCGAACAGCGTGGTCTGGTACAGATGCCATGATTCCCCGCCCATTTTTCCGGACCGGTGTTGGCTGATGGCCTCCAATAGCCACGTCAGCGCATGTTCCAGTTCCAGATTGTCCAGAACATCCCGTATGAGAGATGTTTCACGGCCGAAAACGGCCACGCTTTCCTGTTGTTTTGCCCTGTTGATTTTCATGTCCTGGTTCTCCTTTCCGGTTTCCCTTGTTAAGCAGGGCGGCGGATAATTATGCGGCCCCAATTACTTTGGACACTTTTTCCAACAGGTTGTTCAACCTGAATTCTCAACTGTGTCAGCTATGACCACTTTTCCAATGTACGGGAGTTCCCGATGATGCCCGTCCAGATCCATTCCAAAACCCACCAGGAAGTCGTTTCCCTGCGTAAAGGCCACGTAATCAGCCTCAAAAGGTACTTTCCGACAACAACGCTTGTCCACAGCTACGGCGGTGCGGACTTCCTTCACCCCTCTTCTTTTCAATTCCCTGCAAACTTCATCCAGCGTGGCGCCCGTATCCAGAACGTCATCTACCACCAGAACGGGCACATCGGGCTGGAAATCACCGCAATCCCCCTCCCACGCCACGGAGCCGGAATTTTTCATCCCGGCATAACTGGAAATTTTGACGGCTTTCACCACGGGCCGGGATTTCAAATGCTTCTCCAACATCGCAGCGAAAGGAAGAGCTCCGTTCAGCAGCAGCAATAAAATATAGGGTTTCCCTGCCATGGCCCTGTCAATGGATGCGGCCAGTTCCCTGACGCGCGCGCAGATGGCATCCTCTGCAATCAAAGGGGTGATGGTGTAAGTCATGGAAATAAGGTATGATAATGTTTCCTGTAAGGAAAATCAATCCTTGAAGAAGAACGAACGGAAATGGAAAATTTCCGGGCCGAGTTGAGTGATTTTTTCAAAAACAGAATAAATCTCCACAGGCAGGAGGCATCAACAAGCGCTCTCAAGAGATGTTTTCCTTGCCCCGGCCGGCAGAGAATGCGGAGGCGCATTTAACGGTGGCTTCCCGCCGGACCGCATGGTAGAGTAAGGCAGAGATGACTGATTCCCTTTCCAAGCGCCTTTTTATTCTGGATGGAATGGCCCTGGCTTACAGAGCCCACTTCGCCTTTTTCTCCAATCCCATCCGCAATTCCAAGGGAGTCAATACTTCCGCCGTGTACGGCTTCGCCAATACGCTGCTGGGCATTCTGGAACATGAACGCCCCACGCATATCGCGGCCTGCTTCGACACTTCCGTTCCTACGGCGCGCCATAAGCTTTACCCTGCCTATAAAGCCAACCGGGAATCCATGCCGGAAGAGTTGAGCTTTCAAATGCCTCTGATTTTCAGATTGCTGGAGGCCATGAATATTCCCATTCTGCGTTATGAGGGTTATGAGGCGGACGATACGATAGGCACGCTGGCGCGCATTGCGGACGGTACGGAGGGGTTCCAGACCTACATGGTTTCCCAGGACAAGGACCTGGGCCAGCTTATTTCCTCCACCTGCTTTCTGTGGAAACCCGGCAAAAGGGGAAATGACCACGAAGTGATTGACCTGGAAAAACTCAAAGAGCAATGGGGCATTGAACGTGCGGACCAGGTAGTTGATATTCTGGCCCTGATGGGGGACAGCTCCGACAATATTCCGGGCCTTCCCGGCGTGGGGGAAAAGACGGCCAAACTGTTGATCGGAGAGTTCGGCTCCGTGGAAAACCTGCTGTCTAATACGGATAAGCTGAAAGGGAAGCGCAGGCAGATTGTGGAGGAAAACGGAGCCATGGCAACTCTTTCCAAACAACTGGCCACCATTGACCGGAACGTTCCCCTGACGGTGGCCCTGCCTGACCTGGTTAAAAAAGAACCCAGCCCGGAAGAACTGCTGTCCCTTCTCCAGGAATTGGAGTTTCGCTCCATGCAGGCCAAGCTGTTCGGGAAAAAAGCGCCGGAGGCCAGAAAATCCCCCCTCCCTGCGGACGATTTGTTTGCTCCCGCCCCGCAGACGGAACAGCTTCCGTTGGAGACGCTCTCCGCCCCCGTTTCGGGAGCACGGCAGAGCAGTTCCGGCCAAATGGACTTGTTTGAGGAACGCCATTTGAAAACAGTAGATGATTTCAGGCACGAGTATATTATTGCGGACACGGCGGAAGCCCGTTCCGCCATGGTTGCCGAGCTGGAAAAGCATGATTCCTGGTGCTTCGACACGGAAACGACGGGCCTGAATCCCCTTACGGACAATCTGCTGGGTGTCGCCTTCTGCGCGGAACCGCACAAGGCATGGTACATGCCTGTCTCCGGCCCGGAGGATCTGGAAGCGGTTAAACCGCTCCTGGAAGGCCCCGCAGAGAAGATAGGGCATCACCTGAAATTTGACCTGGAGGTTTTGAGAGCCAACGGCATTCACGTCAAAGGCCCCTTTTTCGACACGTTGCTGGCTCATGCCCTGATCGCTCCGGGCATGAAGCACGGAATGGACATTCTGGCGGAAAATCTGCTGCAATATTCCACGATTAAACTGAGGGATATTGCCGCGCCGGGAGCCAGGAAGCGCGAACTGGACACCAGCGGCATTCCCGTGGAGGTCATGGGCAAATATTCGGCGGAGGATGCAGATATCACCCTCCAGCTTTCCTCCATCCTGAAAAGACAGGTCAAGGAAAGCGGCATGGAGAAACTGTTCCGCACTGTGGAACTGCCCTTGCTTCCCGTGCTGGCGGACATGGAGTTCACCGGCATCCGCGTGCTTCCGGAATCCCTGGAAAAGGCTTCCGTCAAGGTAGGAGCCATCATTGACGGCCTGCGGGAAAGAATTGAAGAAGCCGCAGGCCATCCCCTGAACCTGAATTCCCCCAAGCAGCTCGGAGATTTCCTGTTCGGAGAACTGGAACTGGTGAAGAAGCCCAAGAAGACGAAGACGGGCCAGTTCGTGACGGATGAAGACACCCTTTCCGCTCTGGCTCCCCAGCATCCCATTGTAGCGGATATCCTGGCCTACCGGGAGAATATGAAGCTGAAGAGCACGTATCTGGATGCGCTGCCCAAATATATCTGCCCGCGTGACGGACGCATCCATACCCAGTTCCACCAGATGCTGACCGCTACCGGGAGGCTCGCCTCCCAGTATCCCAATCTTCAGAATATTCCGGTAAGGACGGAGCAGGGGCGCCTGATCCGCACCGCTTTTGTCCCCGCCTCAGAGGAATACACCATGCTGTCCGCAGATTATTCCCAGATTGAACTGCGCATCATGGCGGCGCTTTCCGGAGACCCCGCCATGTGCGGAGCATTCAAGGAAGGGCGGGACATCCATACGGAAACGGCCGCCCGTGTGTACGGCATTCCCCGCGACCAGGTGGACGCCGTTATGCGCCGCGCGGCCAAAACGGTGAACTTCGGCATTATTTACGGCATTTCCGCCTTCGGTCTTTCCCAGAGGCTGGGCTGCCCCCGCGGAGAAGCCGCCACTCTGATTGAAAACTATTTCACCCAGTTCCCCGTAGTTAAATCCTTCATGGAAGACCTGGTTCACAAAGCGGAACAAGCCGGTTACGCGGAAACGCTGCTGGGGCGCCGGAGAATGATTCCGGAAATCAACTCCGCCAACAAGACCATTAAGTCCGCCGCGGAACGCACTGCCATCAACACCCCCATCCAGGGCACGGCGGCGGATATGATTAAAATAGCCATGATCCATGTGGACAAATTGCTGAAAGGCGCCAGATCCCGGCTTATCCTCCAAATTCATGATGAATTGCTGGTGGACCTGCACAGGGATGAATTGGATCTTATTCCCAAGATAGAGGAAGCCATGATCAGCGCGCTGCCCCTGCCCAACGGCGTTCCCATTCTGGTGGAAGCCAGGACGGGCGGCAACTGGCTGGAAGCTCATTAAAAACATTCTTTCAGCAGGCTCCCATGCGTCCCGCATACCGGGATTCCCGAGCTTTCCCGATGCCTTACTTTTTCTTCCAGCCGCGCCGGTTCCCAATCTGTGGACGCGCTGCCCCGCCAACGGAAAGTTTTTAAAAAGAAGATTCCCCAGCGGCAGGAAAAATGAGTAGGAAAGGATATCCCTTTGAAAAAATGAGTTAAAGAATCAGAGCGTCCCCAGCCTGGAATTCCGGCACGGTCACCAGAGCGCTGCCGTCTTTCAACGTCACTACATGCACCTTGCGTTCCTGCATTCCTGACGGCGTTTTTACCTGGATGGAGCTACCGTCCCTGACGGCGGAAGCGGGAATCCACGCGGAAACGGGAACCTGCACGTTGATGGCCACTTGAAGGGACATGTTGACGGGAGCCACCTGCCACTCGGAGACATGGGAGGCATTCGGCTCCAGAGAGGCAATCAGCACGGCGGAATTGCTTTCGGAATCCAGAGCCGCATCCACCGCCGTAACGCGGCCCAGCCATTGCAGACGTTTTCCATTATTCAGCACGCAAGAGGCGGTCAGAGCCGTATTCACTTTGCCCTGCTCATCCCTGGGCAACGCGGAAAATTCTTCCAGAGGAACGGGAATCCGTATCATCCGTTCCTGAAGAGGAATTACTTTCCCCACCGGCTGCCCGGCGACTACGCGGGCACCGGCGCCCACAGAGCATTCCACCACCTGGCAGGTATAGGGAGCTTCCAGCACCGTATCCCGGAGGGCCTGTTCCGCTTCCGCCACATACGCCTCCGCGGCGTTCAGCCTCGCGTTTACGGCTCTTCTCTGCGGCACCCGGAGCACCAGTTCGGATTCCTCACCGCTTTTGGAGACGGAGCTGTATGTCTTTTTGATGGCTTTCAGGGCTTCCGCCTGCTCCGTAGAAACATCCAGGCGGGCCTGTTCCAGTTCCGCCTGGGCATTTGCAAGCCGGGCGCGGTATTCAAATTTTTCCAATTCCATCAGGGGGGTTCCCTTCAGGACAATTTCCCCCACGTTAAACAGGGGATGCACTTTGTCCACCTTTCCGGAAACGCTGGGAGAAAGCATCGTCAGGTAGGAGGCCCTTACAATGCCGGGCGCGGAAATGGAAAGGGTGTTCGTCTGCAGCCGGAGGGGTTTCTCCGTTCCTGCGGACGCGCAGCCCCTGTTCCCGGAAGAGGAAAATGAGATGGAAGGGTCCGTTACAATAGCCGTTCCCGTCAAAAGCGCCACAATCCCCAGGCCGATGCCTATGGACCAGAACGTTCCCTTTTTTTGAGGGGCCTCGCTCATCGACAGTTCCGGGGGAAACGCGTCCCGTTATTTGGGATATTCCGTCTCCATGATGTGGGAATAGGCCTCCGCCGTTTCCACAGCCACGGTTTCAATATTCTTCATCAACTGGGCAAACTGGGCTTCCGAGAGGTCCATGCCTTCCAGAACGAAGGACTGGCGGTAATAAACGTACCCGCTGTTGGGGTCCAGCTGAAAGGCGCCGGCCGTCTGGTCCGCATTCAGTTCGCTGAGGATAATGCTGACTTCCACACGGCGGGCTTCAGGGACCTTGGCGGCAAAAAGCACGTCAATGACCAGCGTCTCCGGACGTTCAATCATGGTGTACAGGAGGCTCACCGGGGTGAACGTATCACAGGGAACGAATGCGATGCCCGTCTTAATGTTGTGGTCATCAGCAGAAGTGATCCATTCCGTTTCTTCCCCTCTCTTTCTGAGAACGGTGTACACACGGTCCAAAAGGCTGAGATGCTGGTTTTCCATATTGAAAATTGTTTAACAGGGGGTTGCTTGCAAAGGCGCATGCAACGTACGCGCCCGTTTACTGAATCCAAGCTTACTGGCATCCTTCTGATTCGTCAAGCTCTCCTGACGTAAAGAAATTGAAAAAACATGTATGCAAGCCGGCATAAAAATACAGACGCCGTCCGAAGGGGCGGCGTCTGGAAAAAATGTGTGCGCCGGAAGTTCCGGCTTCTTTCCGAGGTTCTTTTTACAGGATATCCCCGGGCTGGTAACCTGCCCCGTCCGGGAATCTGTCCGTCACTTCCTTCACCATGGAGCGGAATGCTTCCACCTGGGCGTCAGCCATGCCCGTAGCGGAGGAATTGGAATCAAAGATGCGCTGAAGATCCGCCCGGTCTATTCCCAGGCGCCCGTCTTCCGCCAGGCGGTCCAGCAAATTGTTTTCCGTGATTTTTCCGGCCCGCAGGTCATTGGAGACGGCCACAGCATGTTCCTTGATCACCTCATGGGCGGTTTCCCGGCCAATGCCGCGCTTGACGGCCTCCATCAGGATGGTGGTTGTCATCAGGAAAGGAAGATAGCGGCGCAATTCCGCAGCCACCACGGCCTCATACACGCCCATCTGGTTCAGAACGGTCAGGAAGGTTTCAAACAGGCCGTCCGCAGCGTAAAAGGAATCAGGCATGACGACACGGCGCACCACGGAGCAGGAAACGTCCCCCTCATTCCACTGATCCCCGGCCAGCCCGGAAATCATCATCAGGAAACCCTTCAAGATGACGTGGAAGCCGTTGACGCGCTCGCAGGAGCGGGCGTTCATCTTGTGCGGCATGGCGCTGGAGCCAGTCTGTCCCTTGGCGAACCCCTCCGTGGCCAGTTCATGGCCGGCCATCAGGCGCAGGGTCTTGGCGAAGGAGGAGCAGCCGGAGGTGAGTTCCACCAGTCCGGAAACTACGGAAAAGTCCAGAGAACGCGGATATACCTGCCCCACATTCATCCACTTGGCGGGAATGCCCAGGTGGGCGCACACGCGGTCTTCCAGTTCCAGCACGCGGCCGGCATCCTGTCCGAAGAGGGAAAGCTGGTCAAGCTGGGTTCCAACGGCGCCCTTCAGTCCGCGTACGCTGTAACGGTCCATGAGGGAAATCCATGTCCCCAGGCCGTGCACGATGTCTTCCCCGAACATGGCGACGCGTTTGCCCATGGTCGTGGTCTGTGCGGCTACATTGTGCGTGCGTCCGGCAATGGTCACGTGCTTCCATTGTTCGGCCAGGGCGCTCATGCGGTTCAACACGGCCACGGCCTTGTCCCGGATGACTTGCATGGATTTCCAGATCTGGAGCTGTTCCACATTTTCCGTCAGGTCCCGGGAGGTCATGCCCTTGTGGATATGCTCGCATCCGGCCAGTTCGCAGAATTCTTCTATGCGCGCCTTCACATCGTGGCGCGTCACGCGTTCACGCGCGTCAATGGAAGGAAGGTTTACCTGGTCTTTCACCCGTTCATAGGCCTCAATGACTCCGTCCGGAATATCCAGCCCCAGATCCTTCTGGGCTTTCATCACGGCAATCCAGAATTCGCGTTCCAGAATGATGCGGCCCTCTGCGGACCAGATGGATTTCATGGCGGCGGAGGCGTACCTTTCAGCCAGGACATTGGGAATCACGCTCATATCAAAATATGTCTATGCGGGGGGTTATCAACAACGGTAAGCCGCCATGATCATGACGGAAGGAAAAAAAGCAAGCACTTTCCCACAGCTTCACGGATTAGGGGCGCCGGGGAATTCAAAGCCATTCCTTTTATGAACTTGATTCAGTATTGCCCTCCCTCCCAATAAAAGTTTCAGGAACAGGCAAAAATTTTTATTGCCGAATGCCGGAATCGCAACATTTCCGCTTATCGCCATGTTCCCTCACTCCCCCGGCGGCGGCTCCAGGCCGTACCGGGCATAACCGGAAACGATTTCCTGAAGGATGGCGGAAATTTTTTCCAGAGAACGGACAGGGACGTATTCATACTTTCCATGGAAGTTGTGGCCTCCGGCGCACAGGTTGGGACACGGCAGCCCCATGAAAGAGAGGCGTGCTCCGTCCGTGCCACCGCGCACAGGGATGATTTCCGGCCTCACTCCCACGGCTTCCATGGCCCTGCGGGCATGTTCCACCAGGTGCATGTGCGGGAGTATCTTCTCCTTCATGTTGTAATAGGAATCCGTAATTTCCACCTTTATTGTCCCCTCTCCGTATTTACGGTTCAGCAGGGCCGCGCATTCCTGCATGAACTCCTTCTTGCGCTCAAACGCCGCCCTGTCATGATCCCTGACGAGGTACTCCGCAACCGCCTGTTCCACGTCTCCCCGGAGAGAATCCAGATGATAAAAGCCCTCGTATCCTTCCGTGAAAGCGGGATTCTGGAACGCGGGCAGCATGCCCTGGAATTCCATGAGAACCAGGCAGGCATTCAACATCCTGCCCTTGGCGCTTCCGGGATGAATAGAAGAGCCCTGCACCGTCACTACCGCGGAAGCCGCATTGAAATTTTCATATTCAATTTCCCCCAGGGCGCCTCCGTCCACGGTATAGGCGAAATCCGCGCCGAACCGCGCCACGTCAAAGGCATCCGTCCCGCGCCCTATTTCCTCATCCGGCGTGAAGGCAATCCGTATCTCGCCGTGAGGCCGTTCAGGGTTCAGCAGGAAGGAGGCGGCCATATCCATGATTTCCGCCACACCGGCCTTGTCGTCCGCGCCAAGCAGGGTAGTTCCGTCCGTCACGACCAGGTCCTGGCCCAAATAATCCGCCAGCTCGGGAAAAACGGCGGGGGAAAGCACTATTCCCTGCTCCGGGTTGAGCAGGATGTCCCCACCGTCGTACGAGCGTATGATGCGGGGGTTTACGCCGCTGCCGGAGACTCCCGGAGCCGTATCCACATGGGCCACCCAGCCGATGACGGGAACATTCCCTTCCACGTTGGAAGGAATGGAGGCGTAAACAATGCCGGAATCCTCATCCAGTTCCGCCTGCGCTCCCATGTCCTTCAGCTCCCCGGCCAACAGACGGGCCAGCTCCGTCTGGCCGGGGGTGGACGGCACGGTGGAGGAATCCGCGTCCGACTGGGAACCCACGGAGACATACTTCAAAAAACGGTCTAAAACGGAGATGTTCATGGGAAAAATCAAGGATTGGCAAGAGTCTAGCACCCGCCCCCGCGAACACAAGCACAAGACACGGTTTATTCTTGCGATTCAGGACGGTGTGCCGTATGTAAACAAAGCCTCTCCCCATGATGACACCTCTCCCCCTTGGCATTACCCTTGCTTTGTCCCTGACCAGCGTCTCCATGCCTCTTCTGGCCCAGGGGGTGTATATGCCCGGCCCCATGCCCGTCACCGCCGGAGCGAGGCAGGACCCAACGGATATGTATCTGGAGGCGTTGAAGCTGGTGACCCAAGCCGCGGGGCTGGTGGAAAAACGGGATTATATAGGAGCCATCCGCCTGACGCAGCAGGCGGAAGACAAGTTCGGACGCCTGTCCAAATCTTATCCCCAATGGCGGCCCAAACTGCTGCAAACGCGCCGCCAGCTCAACAGGGAAAATCTGGACCAGTGGCAGAAACTGGCCCAGCAGCAGGCTGCCGCCTCTTCATCCGGCTCCGGCCTGGAGCTGGAACGCCCTGCCTCCGTGCCGAAGCGCCCCAGGCCCAAACCCAACATAGCCCTTCCTCCCGGCTACAAGGGCGTGGAATTCCCTACCCGGCCCGGAGAATCCCTGGTCAATACCATCCCGTCCCCCTCCGTTTCTCCCGGGGCGGCTCCGGAAGTGGTGGAAAGCAATTACGAACGCATTCGAAGACTGCTGGATAAAACCACCATGGAGAACAAGGCCCTGATCCAGGCTCTCAAGCGTACCCGCCGGGAGCAGGAGGAGGTTCTGGCGAAACTGGCCGTGGCATCCGCCGGAGAATCCGTTTACCGGGATGAATTGCTCAAGGTCAAAAAGCAGATGGAGGATGAGAGAAAGACCAGCAACAAGCTCATCCAGACCCTCACCAGGAGAGTGGAGGAACTGGAACAACATGTCACTTCCCTCAGCCAGGACAAAGCCCGTTACCTGGAGCAGATCGCCGATCTTCAGCTGCAGCTCAAGGAGTACAAGGACAAACTGGACAAAGTGACGGATGAGAAAAACGCCCTCCAGAAAGACCGCGACCAGTTGGCGGCCCTGGTAGAGCTCAACAGTCCGGACAAAACAAAAAACCTGTTGGACCGCAACCTGACGCTGGCGGCCCAGCTCAAGGATGCCCAGGACAAAATCGCCGCTCTGGAAACGGCCAAGTCCGATTCCGAAGAACAGCGGAAAGCCAATCTGAAAGCGTTGGAAGAGGCGCGAGGGGAATCCGCAGACCTGAAACAGAAACTGATTGCCATCCGGGATGAAAACATCGGCTACCGCAAACGCATTACAGAGCTGAATACCAAGCTCATTAATGCGGATGTGGAACTGTCCAAGCTGGAGGCCAATCCGGAAAAAAGCCCGCTTCTTCTGGAAGAAAACCAGCTGCTGCGCTCCACCATCGCCAAGCAGCTCCGCATCCTTTCCGTGCAGGACCAGAGCCGCTCCCTGCTCATCAGCACCTATAAGCGGCTGCATCAGGAAAACCCGGATACAGCGGAAATAGCCTCCCTGATGGATAATGAAGAGGCTATCAGGCTCACCCCCGCGGAAAAACAAATTGTCAACGCCATTGCCAAGGATAACAATATCAATGTTCCCCTGACGGCTCAGCAAAAGGAAAAAATCAATAAGCTGGCTCAAGCCCTCTCTGCGGAACGCGGCAAGGCCGCCCAGCTTGCCCGGGATTTGGAACTGGCGCGCAGCCAGATGAAAACCAAAGCGGACAAATCCGCCAAAAACGACAAAAAACAGGCGGAAGCCCTGGCGCGGGCCCAAAAGGCCCTGGAACAGAAAAACACTCAGGTGGAAGAACTCACCCGGCAGATGGAAGAACTGAAAAGACGTTCCGCCGAACAGGCCCGCCTGGCCGCCATCTCCGCCGGGGCCATTACTCCGGATCAGGAAAAGGCGCTGAACCGGAGCATGGAAGCCACGGTGCGCCGGAAGCTGGAGGCGGAAGCCCTGGGACAAGGCGCCGCAGAAGCCTTCGCCAAAAAACGCTATGCCGCCGCAGAACAGCTGTACCGGACGTTGCTGGACTTCCAGCCGGCGCACGTTCCGGCCCTGGTCAATCTGGGGACTATTCTGCTTCAGCGCAACAAGGCGGAGGAAGCGATCAAATTCCTGAAAAAAGCCACGGAACTGGACGCATCATCCTCCCCTGCATGGTTCATGATGGGGGTGGCCCAATACCGCGCCGGGGAAGACCAGCGCGCCATCGCCTCCCTGACGGAAACGGTCAGGCTGGATCCGGCCAACGCCCTTGCCCTGCTTTACCTGGGCAACCTGGAAACCAGCGCCGGAAACTATGAAAAAGCGGTTATCCACTTTGAAAACGCCCTGAAAATCCAACCGGAATCACCGGACGCGCATTTCAACCTGGCCTGGACCTATTCTCGGCTGGGCCGCACAGCGCAGGCCCGCAAGAGCTATGACGCAGCCATCCGCAGCGGAGGCCTACCGGATTCCGACCTGGAACTTGCCATTACCGGAACCACCACCCTGCCCCGCAAAAAGCAGGCTCCGGACCAGAATCCCTCATCCGCCGCAAAAGAGGGAGAAACCCGGCTGGCCGCGGCAATAAGCGATCCGTCTGCCATTCCCCACGAAGCCAATGAAGTGCCTGCTCATGTGGCGGAGGATCCGAATGCGCGGGAAAAGCCTTCCGCCGGTCCCAAACAAGTTGTCGTCAGCCACCGTCCGGAATCCGGGCAAGCCTCTCTGGCCTCCCAAATGAAGGAAACCGCCCCCGCGGCTACATCCGCACAACCTCCGGCAGAAACCGCGACTGCAGCAACGGAAACGCCCAAGCCGGAAAAACAGGAACCTCCGCGCAGGAAAAGCCGTTTCCGAATCGGTTCCTGACGTCATTCTCCTTTTTCCCACTAAATAAAGCCATGTATCACGTTTCCATTTTAGGACTGGGCCTCATTGGCTCACGGATTGCACGCCATATGGCCGGGATGGGCGACACGGTCACCGTCTGGAACAGAACTCCGCGGGAGGATTTTCCGGAAGCGGTTCCTACCCCGGCGGATGCGGCCCGCGCTTCCAAAATTATCCAGCTCTACCTGAAAGACAGGAATGCCTGTCTGGAAGTGTTTGAACAAATGAGGGAGGCCCTGACACCGGAGCATATCATTCTGAACCACTCGACTATTGACCTGGCGACTGTCGGAAAACTCTCCCTGATGAGTTCCTCCATCGGCTGCACGTATGTGGATTGCCCGTTCACCGGCTCCCGTTTGCCCGCGGAAAAAGGGGAACTGGTTTACTACGTTGGAACGGATTCCACCACTCTGGACCGCATACGCCCCGTGCTGGAGCACAGTTCCCGGGACATCCTGCATCTGGGAGGCATTGGAGCCGGCACCGTCGTCAAACTGGTCACCAACATGGTCTCCGCCACCATGGTGCAGAGTTTGAGCGAAGCCCTGGCCATCTCCCAGGCGTACGGCATTTCCCCGGAAATGCTGGGCCAGGCCATTTCCCGGAACGTCATCGCCTCCCCTCTGGCCGCATTGAAGCTGCCCCTGATGGCAAAGCGCGACTTTTCCACTCATTTCTCCCTGGACAACATGAGGAAAGACAGTATTTACGCTCAGGAACTTGCCGCAGAAAAAGGAATCCACCCTCCTGTTGCCTCCCTGGTTTCCTCCATCATGGGTAAGCTGTGCCGGGAAGGTCATGCGGAAGAGGATTTCAGCTGTCTGGCGGAACAATTCGACTAACTTTTTCCGCGGATGAAATTCAGGGGAACATGCGTCTTTCTGTTGACGGCTCTTCTTCTGCCCCCTGCTGTCCGGGGGCAGGAACAGAAAGGGGCTGGCGATGTTTCTTCCGCGGAAGTGCGGCCGCCGGAAGAAGAAGCAATATCCGTCCAGGATGCGGCTTTTATTGATGACGCCTCGGACCGTCCTGTATTGCAGGGCAATTCCAATGTGAGTCCCGTTGTCCCCCCTTCGCCTCCGGCAAAAGCCGCCGCCGGAACGGAGGAACAGCCTGCCAGACGGCAACCGTTCACCAGCGTTTCCACTTCCAGGCAATTTCATGTCACCGGGATGGACTCCCTGCTGGCCGGGGCCATCGCCACCCGGGCGGATGCCATACGCACCGCGCTGCTCAAGGTCCTCAAGCAGCCTGACGAATGGGAAAACGGCATCAACATCCGCCTGGTAGGAGAACCGGGAAGCCCCGTTCCGGCCAACCCCGTCCGCATGCAAACCGTCATTGTGGGCAACACCCTCTCCTATAATATTTTCATTCACCTGGGCCACGGTATCAACCAGGACAGTCTGCGCCGCGCCATCGTCTCCACCCTGCTTTATGAAATGATGCTGCGCACGGTGGATCCGGAAGGCCTGCCGGATAACGTCACGCTGCCCCCCTGGCTGATTGCCGGGCTGGAACAGGCTGTTCTGTGGCACAATAATGAAGCTGACCGCGCCATGTATTCCACCCTGTTCCAGCAGTCCGGCATTATGACTCCGGAAGAAATTCTGAATTGCCGGGAACCGGAAAAGGAACTGGATGCGACCTCTTACGCGGCCTATCAAACTTCCTGCGGAGCCCTGGCGCTTTGCCTGCTGAACCAGGAAAACGGCCCGGAAGGCATGAAACAGCTTCTGGACCAGGCTATTCTGGGCAATGACGATCCCGGAAACCTCATCAAACGCCATTTTCCGCAGCTCAGCCTGACTCCCACTTCCCTCCATAAATGGTGGACGCTTCAGCTTTCCCGCATGGCGACGCCTCCCCTGACGGAAACTCTCACGATTACGGAAACGGAACGGCACCTTCAGGAAGCACTCACCCTGGTCAAGTATGATCCGGATACCCGCACCACCGTCACATTTCCCCTGGATGACCTGGAGCAGGCCCATTCCCTGCCGGATCTGAACAGGCAGCTTTCCAATGTGGCCGGCAGCCTGCTCAACCTCAGCAGACGTTCCTTTCCTTCATACCGGCCCGTCATTGTAGAATATGCCAAGCTGGTGGCCCTGATGCAAACAGGGAAAGTCAACAGCCGGGAAGCCGGCCCCAAAATCAGCCAGCTCCGGGAAATCAGGAACCTTTCCATGAAAACCGCCCGCCGCGTCCGGGATTATATGGACTGGTATGAAATCAACACGCGGTCCGGAACCGGCAAGACATTCGCTTCCTACGCGGCAGCCGTGAAAATCCTCCGGGAACAGGAGCAGCCGGCCAATACACCCATTTCCCGCTATCTGGACGACATTGAAAAACTGTACACCCTCCCGGCCAGGGCTCCTGTGCCCTCCCTGCATGGGAAGAATTGAGGGAAGGGAGTTTTGCCGTCCCCGGCAAAAGCACTGCACTTCCGGGAAAAACGTTCTCCCATGCCGGCAATGTTACCTTCACGGCAACACAAAATGCCGATGGGTTCTCCCCGGAAACCGGAAGGAGCGGATATCTGGCGCTATGAAGCAAACTGGTTGCCGGGACAGGCCAAATCGCCGCATCACGTTATGAACCAATAGACCGTTCCCTCCAGCGTTTTGAAGAATTCTCTGCATCTGCGCTCACGCGCATTTTTTCATGTGGTCTTTTTTGATTCAGGAGGATTCAGGGATTGTCTTTCCCAAGATGATTTGCAATCATCGCCCCGAATTATTTTCATATCACTACACAATATGGACACGTCATTGAAACTCCACGGCCTGGTGGCCGCCGTACATACTCCGTTCAAGGCGGATGGTTCTCTGAATCCTTCCAGCGTTGACGCCCAGGCCAAGCTGCTTGCCTCCCAGGGCATCAAGCTTGCTTTCATTACCGGCAGTACCGGTGAATCCTCCTCCATGCAGCTTGAAGAACGCAAGGAAATCTATTCCGCCTGGAAGGAAGCCTCCGCCAAGCATGGCGTGGAAGTTATCGCCCATACCGGTTCCAACAGCGTCTGGGACGCCCGGGAACTGGCCGCTTTTGCCCAGGAGTGCGGATTCGTGGCCACCAGTTCCCTTGCTCCCTCCTACTACAAGCCCGGCACTGTCCAGCGCCTGGTGGAGTGCTGCGCTTTCGCCGCCTCCGGCGCACCCGACCTGCCCTATTATTACTATGATATCCCCGTGCTGACGGGCGTACGCTTCAACCCGGTGGACTTCATCAAGCTGGCCAAGGAACAGATTCCGAATTTCGCAGGCATCAAATTCACCAATCCGGATCTGGCCCTGTACCAGACCACGCTGAATTACGACGAAACCGTGGACATCCCCTGGGGTGTGGACGAATGGTTTACGGGCGCTCTTTCCGTAGGGGCCAAAGGCGCCGTGGGGAGTTCCTTCAACTTTGCTCCGGCCCTGTACCAGAAACTCATGAAAGCCTTTGCGGAAGGCGACGTGGAAACGGCGCGCGACTGCCAGTGGAAGTCCGTGCAGATGATCAATATCCTGGCCTCCAAAGGGTATATGGGCTGCGCCAAGGCTCTGATGGGCTGGCTGGGCGTCGATCTTGGACCCGCCCGACTTCCGCAGGGCAACCCGACCGCTGATCAGCTGAAGGAACTCCGTTCCGAACTGGAAGGCATCGGCTTCTTCCAGTGGGCTTTAAACTGAACCCCGGAATCTGACCGATATGGCTGCAACTCTTGATATGCCCTCCCTGGGCAAGTTCTACCGCCGCCAGCTTCTGGAAGACGTTCTGCCGTTCTGGTTCCCCCGTGCCTACGACGAAAAAAACGGTGGTCTTTACCACTGTTTTGACGCAGACGGCACACTGGTGGACTCCGACAAATCCGTCTGGGCCCAGGGCCGTATGGCATGGATGCTGCTGACGATGTACAACAGCATCGAAAAGAATCCGGACTGGCTCAAATGGGCGGAAAGTGCTCTGGAATTCCTGAAAACCAAGTGCGTTGACCCAACGGACGGCCGCATGTTCTTTCATGTAGCCGCCGACGGCACCCCCATCCGTAAACGCCGCTACGCCTACAGCGAATCTTTCGCCGCCATCG
Organism: Akkermansia sp. UBA7090; assembly: GCF_002493465.1. Taxonomy (NCBI): domain Bacteria; kingdom Pseudomonadati; phylum Verrucomicrobiota; class Verrucomicrobiia; order Verrucomicrobiales; family Akkermansiaceae; genus Akkermansia; species Akkermansia sp. UBA7090. The sequence goes on along the minus strand of NZ_DKYW01000004.1, from coordinate 11,391 downwards.
CCTTTGCAGCGCACGCCAGGGCGACCGGCAGCCGGGATTCCGCCCGTGAAGCCCGCCACTGGTTCGACATCTTCACGGACAACTGCTTCACTCCCGGCAAGATGGTTCCCAAGTTCACCGGGGAACGCCCCACGACCGGCCTCGGCACCCGCATGATTACGCTGAACACAGCTCAGGAAATGCGCAAGTACCTGGGAGATGACGACGGCTTCTATACCGGCTGGACAGACCGCTGCATCAACGATCTCCGCACCCTGTTCATGAAACCTGACATCCAGGCAGTCATGGAAGTGGTGGGAACGGACGGCTCCATCATCGACCACTTCGATGAACGCACCCTGAACCCCGGCCACACTACGGAGGGAGGATGGTTCGTGCTGGAAGAAGCCCGCCATCGCGGCAATGACCCCGAACTTATCAAGGTGGGCTGCGACATGATTGACTGGGCATTCGCCCGCGGCTGGGACAAGGAAAACGGCGGCATGCTGTACTACACGGACGTGTACAACAAGCCCGTCCAGGAATACTGGCACAACATGAAGTTCTGGTGGCCGCATGATGAAGCGCTCATCGCCATGACGCTCGCCTACAAGCTCACAGGGGAAGAACGCTATGCCATCCGCCATGACATGGTGCGCAACTGGGCTTTCTCCCACTTCCAGGACGCGCAGCACGGCGACTGGTTCGGCTATCTGAATAAGGACGGTTCCCGGGCCAACACCCTCAAGGGAAGCCTCTGGAAATCCTTCTTCCACCATCCCCGCGCCATGTGGTGCTGCGCCCACTACTGCGGAGCCATTTAAGAAGAAATCAAATGTTTCCTGCCGGGCGGCCATTCCGTATCTACGGAGTGGCCGCTTTTTATGCCCTCAACGCAGGATGATATCCTCCGTCCGCACCACCACATCTCCGGGATCCAGCATGGCGTTAATCAGGGAACAGAAACGGAATTTGCCTATATCTTCCGCTTTTACGGAACATTCCTGAATGTCTCCGCGGGACAACAGGAAGGCGCGCTTGGTTCCCGGAAGCAGAAAAGTTTCCGGAGTAACCCAGGAGGAACCGTCCCCGAACACCACGTTGCTGTACCGCGTATCCGCCACCATCCCGTTCCGGAGAATCAGAGCTTCTTCGTCACAGGCCAGTCCCGCCCCTGCCGCCAGAAGCTCTGTCCGATCCTCCCACTTGCATGAATAATCCAGGCCGGGCATTTCCACACACGTCAACGTCTTCACCTGCCGGGGACGGTAAGGTTCAAAAGAGGTGCGGATCACCCTTCCCCGCGTATCATACGTGATATGGCATTTGTAAACGCCGCGGCCCTCCGGGCCGGAACAGCCCGAAAGAACGGAGGCCAGATCGGGAACGGGGGCGCTTTTCGAGCCATGAACGCTGATGGCGGCCTCCACCCTCCGCTGGTGCCAGGGAAGCAGGCAGGGAGCGCCATTCTCCCATTTGACGGTTTCAAAAATCAAACGGCACATAAACTTTGGCAACAGCTTCCCGGTATTCCTCTTCCATCCGGCTCATGACGGTAATTCCTCCACCGCTCTTGTATATCATTCCCCGTTCATCCTCCTCCATGAAGCGGATGGAGACGGCGGAATCCAAATCCCGCCCATTGAAAAAGCCGAAAATTCCGGTATAAAACCCCCTTTCCATATTCTCCGCTTCCGCGATGGCCCGGCAGGTGGCTTCCTTGGGCGCGCCGGTCACGCTCCCGGCGGGAAGCAGCTTCAGAAGAATTTCCCCCAGGCGGGAACGCCAGTTTTCCGGCAACAGCCCTGAAATTTCGGAACTGCATTGAAGAATAGAACCTTTGGACGTTTCTACAGGGCTGATATAGCGGTAGCGTTTTACCCTCACGCCGGTTGCCACCATGGAAAGATCATTGCGCATCAGATCCACAATGGTGGCGGATTCCCTATTCTCCTTTTCATCCGTTTCCAGCCAGCGGCGCGCTTCCTGCGTAGCGGACGGCGCCGTTCCCTTCATGGGAAACGTGGAAATGGAGCGCCCGCGCACCGTGACAAACGGTTCCGGAGAAAAGCAGACGCAGCCGCGGCCGTGCACTCCGGAAATCCGCGCGTCCGGCCCCAGCAGCATCCGGTAAGGCGCACGGGCAAACCGGAACAGATGGCGCAGCGTCAGGTTGGTTTCCACGGGGGTGGACACGCATAAATTCAGCAGGTAGGAATCCCCCCTCATCAGATGGTTCCGGACGGAAGCGAAGGATGCCGCATACCGGGACATGGGCTGGGGAGACGGAATGAACCGCAGCCGTTCCGGAAGCGGAGGGCCGCCGTCCTGACTTTCCATGGCGCCCAGCGGCAGGGAAAAAGCCGCCATGCGCTCCCTTTCCGTTTCCGAAGGTTCAAACAGCAGGTTATGGCCCATATCATGGGAGATGACAAAAAAGAACGGACATTCCGCACGGCCCAGGGCGTTCATGCGGCTGATGGTCTGCTCCCGTGTGTACATTGTCGGGAATTACTCTATCATGTGCGCGCCATGAGTCAACCGAACGTCTGGATCATCGACCACCGGGATTCCTTCACCTGGAACCTTGCAGAACTCGTCAAAAAGACGGGAATGGCCGTTCCGCGCGTGGTTTCCAATGAATCACCGGAACTGGAACAGGCGGTTCAGGCGGAGGAAAAGCTCATCCTGTCTCCCGGTCCGGGAACGGTGGAGGATGACTGCCACCGGGCCACCTTCCGCCTTCTGGAGCGCCTGCCCCGTTTTACTCCGGTGCTGGGCGTATGCCTGGGGCATCAGATTCTGGGCGTGCGCTTCGGAGCCCGTCTGGAACACCTTTCCCGGCCCCTTCACGGAGCGCGGGAATTCATACGCAGAACGGAACAGTGTCCCATCCTGGAGGGATTGCCGGAACAATTTCCCGCCGCGCTTTACCATTCCTGGCGCCTTGCCTCCTTCCCCTGGCCGGCGGAGCTGATTGTCACGGCTAGGGATTCCGGAAAAAACGTGCAGGCCATCCGCCACAGGCATCTCCCTCTTTACGGCATTCAGTTCCATCCGGAATCCATCCTGACGCCGGACGGAGAAGCGCTGCTCCGGAACTTCCTGTCCCTTCCGGCAGGAAGCCGGGAAAAACGGCGCATCCAATGATTCCATCCCAGCCCCCGGCATCAGGGATGAACGGGACAAGACTGGAAGGTGTCTCACTCCCGTGCGGTTCCGGCTCCCATGCCCGGCCGCTTCAGAGATAACGTTTTTCCCCTTTATGAATGCACAGGACGAACTCAAGATCAGGGACATGGAAATCCTGTTCCAGCCTTTCCACTCACGCAAGCTCAACACTCCCACCCGCATCGTCCTCCCCGCCATGACCCGGGGATTTTCTCCCAACGGGGTTCCCACGGACCAGGTAGCCGCTTATTACAAAAGGCGGGCCGGGCATGAAGTAGGGCTCATCATCACGGAAGGCACGTTCATTGACGAGCCCAGCGCCTCACCTTCCTCCAACTATCCCAATTTCTTCGGGGGAGCCTCCCTGCGGGGATGGAAAAAGGTGCTGGAAGCCGTTCACGCCACGGATTGCAAAATAGCCCCGCAACTCTGGCATGTAGGCATGGCCCGGCCCTTCAAGGGAGAAGACCTGCCCCATCCGGAGCTGCCGCCCATCGGGCCTTCCGGAATTGACGTAAACACGCTGGAACAGACGGCTGAACCGATGAGCATCTCCAAAATTGAGGAGGTTATCAATGCTTTTGCGAAGGCGGCCGCAGACGCCAAACGGCTGGGTTTTGACGGTGTGGAACTGCACGGAGCGCACGGCTACCTGATTGACCAGTTTTTCTGGAAGGAGACCAACAGGCGCACAGATGAATACGGAGGCGACCTGACAGGCCGAACCCGTTTTGCCAGCCGCATCATCCATGCTGTCCGCAAGGCGGTGGGCAGCCGATTCCCCATCATCTTCCGCTTCTCCCAATGGAAAACGGGCCATTATGACGCCAAGCTGGCGTATACCCCCGAGGAACTGGAAGCTTTTCTGGCTCCGCTGACGGATGCGGGCGTGGATATCTTCGACTGTTCCACGCGCCGTTTTTGGGAACCGGAATTTGAAGGTTCCCGCCTCAACCTGGCCGGCTGGACCAGGAAACTTACCGGAAAACCCACGATTTCCGTCGGCTCTGTGGGGCTTAAGGGAGATTTTACTAATGCCTTTGACGGAGGGCCGGAAGCGGAGGCCGCCAGTGTGGAACCGCTGGTGGAACGGCTGAAAGCAGGGGAATTTGACCTGATTGCCGTAGGCCGCGCCCTGCTGGCGGATGCGGAATGGGCGGAAAAAATACGCCATGCGCGGGAAAAAGAAATCCACCTGTTTACGAAGGAAGACCTGAAAACTCTGCAATAACGGATCAGGCCTCTTCCCCCATTTCCGCAGTAATCATCATTCCCGCAGAAGAGACCCTTTTATTTCTTCCTGACGCGGACAGTCAGGTACAACAGCCGCAAAAGAACCAGGGCCGGAATCTGAAGCGTCAGCAAATACCACGGAGCGGAACCGAAATATTCCAGAACGGTTCCAGCCGGGGCATACCGGGTAAAACCGTAATTCGTATCCAGCCAGATATTCACCGGAATAATCAAAACCAGGTAGGCGTCGCACAAACCCAGAGCCCGCATGTCGTCCCACGGCCGCGCGCGCCATTGCAGGACGGTGGGAAGGTAAAGGGCGGAAATCAATAAAAGCCCGTGCCCAACGAAAAAGGCGAAAAAGGCGGCGGAGGGAAAACCGTCATGAAGCATGGGTGTAATCAGTCCCTGGACGCTCGCCGTCAGCACGCCGAAATACGCCACGGCGCATGCCCAGGGCGTGCGGAACCACAGGGCAATAAAACAGACCAGCGTCATCAGACTGCAAAAATGCAGCGGAAGCCTGTCCTGCCAGGGTTCCCAATGTTCTCTGACGATGCGGCCGAATGTTTCCATCAGAAACGTCAACAGGAAAACCCCTCCCAGAATCTTTCCCACAAGCGAACGGCTCTCCATCCGGAGCCGCCGGCATCCCCACAGGAGCCCCCCTGCGGCCAGGGCCACGATGCCCAGGGCAGCCCAGTGCGGCAGGCTCCAACGGACAAACAGGGGCGCCATTTCTCCGGTCATAAAAAGATCCATCAACGGGAGGGAGGAGGTTCCGGGCACGCATGAAGTTTGGCGCTGATGGCCTCCACCTTAAGACGCAGAACACATACGGAACGGACCATGCCGGGGGTAAAATCCGCATCCCTGCCCGTCTGGTGCAGCATGATGCGGCGCAAGGCATGCATCTTTTCCTCATCCTCCCGGAGAAATTCGACGACGCCACGCCCCATGACGCAGCCGTAGGCGTAACTGTACCGGCACGGCATATCCCCCTCCAGCAACACATGATCCCCATCCATTTCAAAAGAAACCTCCGGACGGTTTTGCAGGATATCCAGCTTCCTTCCTTCCCTGGCGCAGTGGAAAAACAGGCTCAGGGAACCATTTTTTTCTTCATAACCGAAGTTGAGAGGAACTACATACACCTCCCTGCCGTCCCACAGCCCCAGGCGGCACACCTTAAACCGGGCGATCATTCCCAGCAAATCCCCATGCCGGGTTACTTCCCTGTCTTTTCTTCTCATAAGCCGGCATCCTCCATCCGTTCATTCATCCAAAAAACGGCATGTTCGTCCGGCAGAAAGCCATTCCGCACGGAAGAACAGGGAGACCCCGCCTGAATGTGCAGCATTCGAAAGCCTCTGCCCCTGAAAAGAGACGTCGGCGTGCCGGAATCTTCCGAAATAGCATGGAGCGGAACCAGACAGGGACGGAATGTAGAACGGCTACTCATGGCGACGGAAGATGAAACGCAGCAAAAAATACAGGGAAAAGACCTCCGGGAAAAGCTTTTTGCCCTCTTCTCTACGCATTTCCGGAACCGGGATGTCCATCATGAAACGGGAATATCCGCCACATCCGCAAAAATACCCTCCGCCGCGCGGCATAAATCCACAGGATTCAACTCAATCTGGCACCCCAGGCGTCCGCCGCTCACCACCATTTCCGGCAGGGCCTCCGCGCTGGCATCAATTACAGCAGGGTATTTCCTTTTCATCCCCAAAGCCGTGCAGCCGCCGCGCACATACCCCGTCACGGCAGTAATATCCTTCACCGGAAGCATGGAAAGAGCCTTCTCTCCCACGGTTCGGGCAGCCTTTTTCAAGGAAAGCTCCGCGCCTATGGGGATCACGAACACGTAATACTGCCGTGGAGCACCCTCCGTTACCAGCGTCTTGTACATCTTCTCCTCCGCCAGATTCAGTGCTTCCGCTGTATGCCGCGCATCCACAAACTCGCGGCATTCATAGGAATAATGCCTGTACGGGATATGCAGCGCATCCAGCAGGCGCATGGCATTTGTCTTTGCCTCCTTCTTTTTGGACATAAACTTGAAAAAGGAATGTCCCGGTAACATAGGGAAAAAGCCTTCCTTTGACAAGCCCGGGAGCCCCCGACGGCCTCTATGAAAAAGTGGAATGGAAAACGGGGCTTTCTCTGAAAGAACGGTAAGGACGGCAACGCCGTTCCTCCAGTGCCGCCTGTTCACAGCGGAAAATTTCAAAAACGGTGGACAGCGAAAAAGGAAAAACGCCTCATTTCCGCAGAACCCTTGACTTGACGCTGGCAGAAAAGATAACATCCGGCATCATGGAAGATTATCGTGTCCGGAGAAGCTTTGGAGAACATGTCCTGCGCTGCTCCGTCCTGATTGCAGCCCTCTTCATCATGTCTCTGGGCATCGCTCTGTCCGCCAAGGCAGACCTGGGGGTCTCCCCCATCTCCTGCACGCCCTATGTGCTCAGCCTGGCATTTCCGCTAACCATGGGAACCGTCACCATCCTCATGCATCTGAGTTTTGTAGCCGTGCAGGCGGCCCTGCTGAAAAGACAGTTCCGTCCGGCTCATCTGCTCCAGATTCCCATTGTTTTTATCTTCGGCATTCTGACGGATTTTTCCATGTGGCTCATGGCGCCTCTGGAACCGGACGGATACCTGTGGTCCGTTATTCTCTGCCTGTTCAGCTGCGTGGTCATCGGGTTTGGCGTCTTTCTTCAGGTTAAGGCGGATGCCGTTCTTCTGGCCGCGGAAGGAATGAGCCTGGCCTTCGTCAAACTCTTCAAATGGGAATTCGGCGCCGTAAAAACCGGGGTGGACTGCACGCTCGTCTGCATCGGCATGGCCTGTTCCCTCATCTTTCTGCCCGGATTGACGGGCATACGGGAAGGAACCGTGGTGGCCGCCGTCCTGGTGGGAATGATCGTCCGTTTTTTCAACAGACACGTCTTCTGGCCGGACAGGCTCCTGGAACGGCTGGCAAACCCTGGAGCCTCAGGCGAACTTCTTTCGCTGGCGCAAACAGCCGTTTATGCTCCGGACGCCCCTCTGGTCATTTCCATTGACCGGGAATACGGTTCCGGCGGCCATGCCATCGGGAAAATGCTGGCGGAAAAGCTGGGCATCCGATTTTACGACTCGGAACTGGTGTACCTCACGGCCTCCCAGAGCGGCCTCACTCCGGACTACATCCGCAAGCACGAACAACAGCTTTCCAGTCGCTTCCTGCATGAACTCTACGCCCAGAACTACGCCTACACAGCGGAGGAACTGCCTCCGGAAGACGCCGCCTTCCTGGCCCAGAGCAAAGTTATCCGGGACATTTCGGTCGGTCAGGCGTGCGTCATCGTGGGCCGCTGCGCCAACTTCATCCTGAAAGGGAGGCCCAACCTGTTCAGTGTTTTCCTTCATGCGGACAGGAACACGCGCATGCAGCGCGTTATTGAAAACTACGGGGTAAAACCTGGCGGCGCAGCCCGGGCCATGGATATCATGGACGCCCGCCGCCGCACCCACTGCCTGCACTACACCGGGCAGGAACTGGGCAATGCACGCCTCTACAACTTGTGCGTCAACACGTCCGACTATGGCCTGGAGCGCACGGTGGAACTGATTCTGGAAGCCATCAACACCAGAACCGAACAATCTTCCTCTGTAGAAACGGTTCCCGTCCGCTCCGCATCTTTTCCCGAACCGGAGGCCGGCAGCATTCCCGGAGAAATATCCCTGGCCTGATCGGGGCAAATGTCTCAAACAGGCAATACTTATGTAAAAACTGCCTGACCGGTAAATAAAAAACCCGGCAGGAAAGCAGATGGCTCTTTCCCTATAAAAGCAGCCCCATCCCTCCAAACTTCCCCGGCTTTTTTCCGGCTGCGCAATTCAAAGCAACAAGATACGGCCTTTCTGAGTCCAAAAAGCATGAGACTCTGGTCACTCCACCCCTCTTACCTGGATGCTGTCGGCCTGGTTGCCCTGTGGAGAGAAGGCCTCCTGGCACGCAAAGTTTTGCAGGGGCAGACAAAAGGCTATATCCATCATCCCCAGCTCTTCCGCTTCCGGGAGACGGGAAACCCCATTCATGTCCTGGATTTCTACCTGAAAACCGTCCATGACGAATCCATCCGCAGAGGCTACCATTTTGATTTAAGCAAAATTTCTCCCTGTGAAGTCCGGCCTCCTTCCCTTCTACTTCCGGATAAACAGCTCGAATACGAATTCCTTCATCTTCTGGACAAGCTCAAGGAAAGGTCTCCGCGGCAATATTCCCTGTTGCGGCAAACGGCCTCCATTCTTCCTCACCCCATTTTCCAAGTAGAACCCGGAGATATTTGCTGCTGGGAGAAAAGGCTTTTTTATAATTAAAACGACCGCATTTCCCACTCCGACAACGGTTTTATTCCAATAAAGCCCTTTGTTTTTTTAAAGCCCATGCGGTGAGGGAAAAGGCTCATGGCCTCTGAAGGATCGGCAGCCTTAAAATTAATTTGAGAAAGAATAGCACGGGGCATACACACTGACAAAATGGTCTGTTGCACCATATGCCCAGTAGCCTGGTCCAATACATCCGTTTGAACATGCACTGCTACCCTTGAAAGCGGCAAGAATGAAAATAATTCACGGGCAATTCTTAAAGCACATCCACATACGTAGTCTTGATACAGCTCACAGAATCTGGTCCGGGACATATTTTTCACGCTTAACTTGCCCCTGACAGTAAGGGTCTTAATCTGTTTGGGAACAACAACCTCTCCATCTATCGTCAAATAAATAACAGCAGTATCAGAATCAGGAATTGCAAAATGAATCTCGCATCCTATTTCCTGAATTTCATTCAAAGGGTTAATTTCCAAAATAGCCTGCTGATAGGCTAAAGTATCTCCCCGATTAATAGATAACGCCAGTTCATGAAGCGCCGACCACTGGCTGAATTTAAGCTCATAACACTCAATGGACTTTTGATAATTATACTCATCCACTTGCTTCGCATGAACGACTTTTTGTTCAAGATCGGATCTGATTTTTTCAACTTTTCCGCACATGCGGTGGAAAAACTTAGGCCTGTACATTCTAAGTTTTTGCATAGCAATACGTTCTTCCTTATCGTTTTTTACTGGATACGCCGGAGGGGGCTGATTAACTATTTCCTCCCAGTCAAACGAATCGCCTACTTCATGATGAATTGTGGTTAATTGGCTGATACGCTCCTCAAATTTTTCGACTTCCATTTGCGCTCTCACTAATTCATCATGTTTTTGCTGAAGAGCCAATTCCCTTAGGGCCAGTTTTTCCTGCCTTGCGGCCTCACGGGCCGCTCTTCTGCTCGCTGCTTCGAGTTCTCTTAAAAGTCTGCTGATAGTTGCCATATTCTTAAAACAGGAACTGTTTTACCTAATTTGTACAGACTATAAAGATAATCTTTCCGGTATAGATCAATTCCTCATGAGCATGCACTTTAATCCATGCCTGGCAAAATGGAAAAGGCCTCAAAGCGTTTGTGCTTTAAGGCCTTTATTTGGTGGAGCATAGCGGGTTCGAACCGCTGACCTCTTCAATGCCATTGAAGCGCTCTACCAACTGAGCTAATACCCCTTTGACTTTCGTCTTGGTGCGTCCTGCAGAGGACGGGGAGAAATTATCATTTCCAAAGCGGGCATGCAAGCTTTTTCTACAAAAAAATTGTTCCGAGATGATTTTTCCGGAAAATACTGAATCTGGGAAGGGGTGCAAATCCCATGCAGACGAAAACACGGACAGTCTGAACAAATGTGTTTGAATAAGACTCATTCCTGTTTTACCATTCCATAAATGATGAAACGCCCTCTTTTTACTCATCGCATGATATTCGCCTGCGCTCTGGCAATTTTGTTTCTGGCCGGTTCCGTTCATGCCCAGGAGACTTCTGCTGCAGGAAGGCCGCCGGCCCAGACGGAGGACAGCGGCATCTCCACACCCCGCAGAGTCGCCGGACTGGGCGTTCTGGCGTTCCTGATCGGCTGGATGATTTGGAGAAGCAGTTCCAGCCGCCAAAAGGACAGAGACCATGAACAGGAGACTCCCCGGGAATGACACCGTTTTTGAAAGGTTGCCCTGCTTCCTGGCGTAGTCGTTGCAGGAAAGTGTCTCCGGCCATGAACATGATTCTACCCATCCTGAGCTTTCTGTGCGGCGTCATGCTGACGGAAGCGGCTTCCGGCTCTTCCGGGGAGGGAAAGCCTTCTCCCGGCGTAGTGCAGGAATTATGGTTCGGCATTCCGGGAGCATCCGTAAAGGATTTGACCCACAGGAAGATTTTTGAAACGGCGGCCCCGGATGTCCGCACGATCAGCAATCTGGATGTGGAAAACCAGGGGGACAGGTACGGGGCCCGTTACACAGCCCTTCTGAAAGTCCCGGCAAGCGGGAAGTACCGCCTTTACCTGTCTTCCGATGATTCCGCAGAATTATGGCTGGGCAAGGATGCTACCCAGAAGGACATGACCTGCATCGCCACCGTCAAAGGATATTCCGACATCCATAATTGGGGCAATCAGCCCAACCAGGCTTCCGAACCTATCCAACTGGAGGCGGACCGGTTTTATTTCCTTCAGGTGGTTCACAAGGAGGATGGAGGCCCGGACCACATGTCCGTAGCCTGGTCCGGGCCGGGCATCCCCTCTCCCGTCATCATCCCTGCCACGGCGCTGTTCATACCTCCCGGTATCCTGCCGGAAGAAAAAAAGCAATCCCCGGCCAAAGCGGACTGAAAAGCCCTTTGATTACCTTCCCTCCGGCCCTTCCCTGCTTTCAGGAGATAGTATCAATTTGCCGATGAGAAAATGAATATTTTTCATCAAACTCTATCCATCAATTATTTCCAATACGAAAAAACCGGACCTCCCCCCTATGGGAGAAGTCCGGTCTTTTCTCGTCATTTATCATGTAGTTAATTGAAGCGGCCTGACACAGAAAAATGCCAAAACACCTTCTGAATCCAAATCTAACGGATTTAGAATCCGCAGT